>JAFAHO010000146.1 GCA_019237205.1 Hyphomicrobiales bacterium | reverse complement strand
CGCTCCTGGCGGAAGCCCAATGAAGGGCGCAGGCGACGCGCCGGTCGTCGTGACGCTGCCTGCGGGGCAGCCGCCGGTGGCGCAGCAGTTCCCGGATCCGAAGCCCGTACGGACCGTTTCGTTGCGGCCCGACGGGACGCCCATTCCACCGTCAACGGTTGCGACGGCCGAGGGGAGCGATGCGGCTCCGCCGAGCGAAGCTCCGAAGCCGCCTGCAAAGCCTGCGGCGAAAGCCGTGGCCGAGAGCGCTGGGAGCGCGCAATCGTCGACCCCAAAGCTTGATGTGCCGACCAAGCTTTCCGGCAAGTCTTCAGCGCGGGTGGCGGTCGCCAAGACCGATACGACGGCGTCCGCCGCGGCGACAGGGACACAGAACGAACCTGTGCAACAAGGCGTTCCGACGAAATCCGAGAAGCCGGCGAAAGCGCCAAAGATCCAGCAAGCCGCTGCCGAGACCGTGAGCCCGGCGGCGCCGGCGCAAGCGACCGTGGAGTCGCCCGCGGCAACATCCTCAACCGGCTGGGCCGTTCAACTTGGCGCGCCGAAGTCCGAGGCGGAAGCCAAGAGCACGGCTGCGCGACTCAGCACGAAATACGAGTCGGCGCTGAACGGCTCTGCGATCGGGGTGCACAAAGCTGTCGTCAATGGCGAGACAATTTATCGCCTTCGCGTGGTCGGGCTGTCAAAGGCGGACGCCGCCGCTCTTTGCGCGCGCCTGAAAGGCGATGGCGGCGACTGCTTCATCGCCAAGTAGGCGAGGGGCAGGGCAGCCCGGCCCCGGACGGAGCATACGATGCCGAAGGCCTTCGTTTGCGGCTGCGCAGGTCTCACGCTCGGCCACGAAGAGCGGGCCTTCCTTCGGGAAAGCGACCCGTGGGGCTTCATCATCTTCAAACGCAATGTGGAGGATCGCGATCAGCTGCGCGATCTCATTCGCTCGTTCCGCGAGTGTGTCGGACGCGCCGATGCGCCAGTTCTCGTTGATCAGGAAGGAGGCCGCGTCCAGCGCCTGGCGCAGCCCCGCTGGCGGGCTTATCCCGCTGCCGGCGTGATCGAGGCGGGTCTCGTTCCGTCTGAAGCCGAGACCGCGGCCCGCCTGATCGCCCGCCTCATCGCCTATGATCTGCGCGAAGTCGGGATCACGGTCGACTGCGCGCCGGTGCTTGACGTTGCCCAACCCGCGACCCACGCCGTTATCGGCGCCCGGGCCTTTTCTCAACGGCCCGACCGGGTCGCCGCGATGGGCAGGGCGTTCGCCGAGGGGCTTCTCGCAGGCGGCGTCGTCCCTGTTGTCAAACACCTGCCGGGCCATGGGCGGGCGCGAGTGGACAGTCACCATGAGCTGCCGGTGGTTGACGCGACGCGCACGGAGCTGGAGCGCGATTTTCTCCCCTTTGCGGAGTTGAAGGATCTACCGATGGCAATGAGCGCGCATGTCGTCTTTAGCGCGCTCGATCCGGTCGGGCCCGCGACCGTCTCGCGGATCGTCGTTCAGGAGATCATGCGTGGCGAGATCGGCTTCGACGGGCTGATTATGAGCGACGATGTTTCGATGAAGGCGCTGCGTGGCCCCTTCGACGAGCGCGCGCAGGCCATCTATGACGCGGGGGTCGATATCGTTCTCCACTGCAACGGCGAACTCGAGGAGGCTCGCGCAGTTGCGTACGCCGCGCCCGAACTCTCTGGCCAGTCGCTGCGCCGCGCCGAAGCCGCGGTCGCCGCCGCCGTACTTCCGCAGGTCCTCGACCTCGAAGCGGCCGAAGCTAAACTTGCGTGCATCAAGACAACGCTTGGCGCCGGCTAAGCGCTTCTTCGGTTGGCTGCGATTTTGCGCTTCCGCCCTTCCGGCGCGGACGGGCGCGCCGGAGCGCCCGTCATCGCAGGTCGCGACGCGCGTCACGCGCTGACGAGGAACCGATCGATCGTCTCGAAGAATCTGGCGACGGAGATTGGTTTGGACAGATACGCCTCGCAGCCGCCTTGCAGAATTTTCTCCTCGTCGCCCTTCATCGCGAAGGCCGTTATGGCGATCACGGGAATCTCGCGCAGGTCTTCGTCATCCTTGAGCCATTGCGTCACTTCAAGGCCGGACACTTCTGGCAGTTGGATGTCCATCAGAATAAGATCGGGCCGGTGCTTACGCGCGAGGTCGACGGCTTCAATCCCGCTTCGGGTCTGCACGATCCGGTGCCCTCGCGTCTCGACGAGATCGTTGAACAGCTTCATGTTGAGTTCGTTGTCCTCAACGATCAGCACGGTCTTGGGGTTAAGGCTTTCCATCGGGGCGCTTTCTGGTCGGCTTGCCAGGAGACAATAGCCGGTGGACATTGATGAAAAGAGAATCAGAAGATGCATCATCCGAAAAAGGCCCGGTTATCCACAAGCCCCGCCTCCGACCAATCGATGGCGATCGCGGCGTTGACTTTCCTGGCGGCGGATCCTGAGCGTCTGGCAAGATTTCTGTCCGTCACCGGGCTCGGGCCGCACAATTTGAGAGGAGCCGCCGCCGATCCAGGCTTTTGTGGGAGCGTGCTCGATTATCTTATTGCCGACGAACCGCTTCTCCTTGCTTTTGCGGCGGACGCGGGGTTCGCGCCCGGGGATGTCGCGCGGGCGCATCAGGGACTGAGCGGACCGCCTCTCGACGGGTCATGACTGAGCCGCCCGGGCATAGGCTCTGCCGGGACTGCCTCGGCCGGCGCTCGTACAAGACGGCGCGCTGTCCCTCCTGCGGCTCGCCAAGATCGGTCGATCTCGTGGCTTCGGCCGGCCTTCACATCGCGCATGTCGATTGCGACGCGTTCTATGCCTCTGTGGAAAAGCGCGACAATGCCGACCTTCGCGACAAGCCGGTGATTGTCGGCGGTCTCGGGGCGCGCGGGGTGGTGTCGACCTGCTGCTACATCGCGCGAACTTTCGGCGTACGCTCGGCGATGCCGATGGCGCGCGCGCTCGCGCTTTGTGCCGAGGCTGTCGTCCTGCCGCCGGACATGAGCAAATATGCGCGCGCCGGCCGAGACATCCGCCTCCTGATGCAGCAATTGACGCCTCTGGTCGAGCCGTTGTCGATCGACGAGGCGTTCCTCGACTTGAGAGGATGCGAGGGATCCAATGGGATGGGAGCCGCCGAGGCGCTCGTGCGCTTCGCTCGTCGCGTGGAGAGTGAGGTCGGCGTCACGGTTTCCGTTGGCTTGAGCGATTGCAAATTTCTGGCGAAGCTCGCCTCGGATCTCGACAAGCCGAGGGGCTTCGCGTTGCTGCGCCGCGAAGAGGCGAAGGCCTGGCTCGCGCCGCAGAGCGTCGGCCGACTGTGGGGCGTCGGCCGGGCCGGGCAGGAACGGCTTGAACGTTTGGGATTTCGGCTGATCGGCGATCTGCAGCGGCTCGACGAATGGGCCGCCGCCTCGACCCTCGGCGACGACGGCCGCCGCCTCTGGCGTCTTGCGCAAGGACTTGACGATCGCCGCGTCAGCGCCGACCGCAAGACGAAAAGCATCTCGAGCGAAACGACATTCGATTGCGACGTCGCGGACAAGGGGGAACTAACGCGCGTCCTGCTCGGCCATTGCGATCGAGTCGCCGCGGGGCTGCGCAAGGAAGGCCTTGCAGCCAGCGGCGTCACGCTGAAGCTGCGGCTGCCCGACTTCCGCCTCAGAACGCGGAGCCGAACCGGCATGAGGCCGACTCAGCTGGCGCCGCGTCTGTTCGCCGCCGCGCGGGCGCTGCTGGACGCTCAGCCCGATGGAACGTCCTATCGTCTTCTCGGAGTCGCTGGGACGGATCTCAAGCCGGCCGCGGCCGCGGACGAGGATGATCTCATCGACCGCGACGCCGCTCGAGAGAAGTCCCGGGAAGCGGCGATCGCGAGCCTGCGCGACAAGTTCGGCGCTCGTTCCGTCCAGCGCGGCCTCGCCTTTCGGCAAACGTCGCGGAAGGCTTGACCGCGCTATTTCTCGCAGACGGGCATCGGGAGAATCTCGAGTTTCTGAAGGCGCGCGCGCAAGGCGAAGAGGCCGTAATCAAGCTTGAGCGTGCCAGACACCCCGTTCTCGTAGAGATCGAAGGATAGCGTGTACTCCGGCGCCGAGTCCTTCGAGGCTTCGTCGAAGTAGGAGACCACAACCGGCCAGCGACGGATACCTCTCAATTCGGCCGCCGCCTCTGCGTCGTCGCTCGGCTTGCTGGCCTCTTTCCCAATCACGGCCATCGTCGCATAAATCTTCGCGCCGGTATCCGAACCGTCATAGACGCGGGCCTGGATCGCCCCGCCGCCCTTCTTGGCGGCTTCAATCAGACGTTCGATGTGCTGCGTCGGAAAGAGGATGTCATGGCCAAAATCGATCGCCTTTCGCGACGGTTTGGTCAGTTCGACCCGTAGGTCATCGTCGGGGCCCCGGGTCGCGGTCCCAACGATCGGCGGCGCTTCCGGCGCTCCCTCCGAATCGACCCGGAAACGCATGGACTTGCCGTCCGCGTCCTCGAACGACATCGCATTCACCTGCGTGGAAAGCGGCTCGCCCTCGCTGCGCTCCATCCGGGTCAGCTGACGGAAATTGGAGGTGTATCCCTCGCAGGGCGAACCGCGAAATTCGTAAGCGATCAGCCCGCTCGCCGCGATCGGGGTCTGAGCGGAAGAATGAGGGGGCGATGTGGGATCGACCAGCGAGAGGTCGTAAGCGGCGCGATGCGACGCGAGCGGCATGGTCGCCGACGGATTGGCGTAAACCACGGACTGGAAGACAAGAAGGGCGGTGGCGCTGGCGGCGAGTCGCAAGACCATGATCTCTCCACAATGGACGACATCGAACGATTGTTTGCGTTTCCGGCGCTTTCGTGACGCCGCTGGCCCGCGTCTGTCAAGCGCTTTCGTCCGGAGGGATAGGCCCCCACGCCTCGTCGAGCGGCGCCGGCTCGTCAAGGGGCTCTTCGTCCGGCCTCAACGTCGGCTCGTCGTTTGGATCGGGGAGGCCATAACCCGCGGGCAGCTTGCCTTCGAAAAGGCCGGCCCCCTGAAGCTCGTCGAGTCCGGGCAGGTCGGTGATCGCTTCGAGCCCGAACTCGATCAGGAAGTCCGACGTGGTGCCGTAGGTGATCGGGCGACCGGGCGCCCTGCGGCGACCGCGCATCCGCACCCAACCCGCCTCCATGAGGACGTCAAGGGCGCCCTTCGACACCGCGACCCCGCGAATTTCCTCGATGTCGGCCCGCGTGACCGGCTGATGATAAGCTATGATGGCGAGGGTCTCGGTCGCCGCTCGAGACAGCTTCCGCTTCTCTTCCCCGTGGCTTGCGAGCAGCCAGGACAGGTCCTCAGCTGTGCGAAACGTCCAGCGTCCCGCGACGCGCACGAGATTCACGCCGCGTCCGGCATAGATCCGCCTCAGCTCCTCAATGACGACGACAACATCGGCGCCGACGGACAGTCGGGCGGCGATCGCCTGCGCCTCGAGCGGCTCCGCCGACGCGAACACCATCGCCTCGGCGATGCGCAAGTCTTCGGCCAACGCACGCGGAGCAATCGTTTCAAACAAGCGTGCGACATCGCCTGCGGCGGTCATTCGGCCCATTGCTTACCTCATCTGACGCTTGGGATTAGGGAAGGTCACGCGGCGATCTCATCGACGGCTGCCGCGGGGCAGGCGCGAATCCAGATCGGCGCGAACATTGCGTCCTGACGCAACTCGATCTTGCCTTCGCGAACCAGTTCGAGCGATGCCGAGAAAGAGGACGCGCGGGCGCTCCGACGCATTTTCGGATCGACACAGGCCTCGAGCACCCAGTCGTCGAAGGCGGTCCAGTCGCAAACCCGGCCGATGAGCCGGGCTAGAATCTCTCTGGCTTCAGCGAGCGACCAGACGCTCCGCGTCCTCAAACGCACCGCCGCGTTCGCATGCTTTTGCGCCTGTCGCGCGTAAGCCGCTAAAATGTCGTACAGAGTGGCCTCATAAACCACACGGCGCGGCGCCTCGACTGCCTCAGGGACGCCTCTCGCGAAGATGTCGCGCCCGAGGCGGGGCCGGTCCATCAGGAGCTCTGCAGCTTTCCGAATGGTCTCCAGGGTGCGCAGGCGCCGGGCGAGCGCGTCCGCAAGCTCGGAAGCGTCCGGTTCCGCCGCCCGCGGAGGCGCCGGGAGGAGCAGGCGGGACTTCAAATACGCCAGCCAGGCCGCCATGACCAGGTAATCGGCCGCCAGTTCGAGCCTCAGTTTGCGCGCGGCCTCGATGAACAGAAGATATTGCTCGGCGAGCGCCAAAACGGAGATTCTCGCCAGATCGACCTTCTGCCGGCGGGCAAGCTCAAGCAGAAGATCGAGCGGGCCCTCGAACCCGTCGAGATCGACGGTAAAGGCCTCATCGCCAGTTACGCTCCCCGGGCCGAGAGCGCCCGGAAATTCGTCCGCTCCGGACACGAATCACCTCCTCCGCGGCGTCCGCCTGTGTCGCGCAGCCCCGCGTCGAGAGCAAGGGGCTGCTGGAGAGCATCAACAGGCGGTCGCAAACGGACACTAGAGCGCGGGTTTACGAAAGAAAGTGGATCGCGGTTCGCTATCTTTGTGGTGCAGATGAAGAGAATTATCTCGCGGTCAGGGTCTTCTCCCAAAGGTCAAACTTAACCGTATTCATTGAATAGGTCGTCGATGGGATATCGTCTCATCCGTCAGTCAGTCATGGCCGGCAAAACGCTCCGCCGGGCAATCGGTTTCGCCGCATCTCCCGACCCCGGCGGGGCGGGCCGGCGGAATTGCGGTCCGACGTAGCCTTCTGCGCCGCATTCCGCCAGTCTTACGTTGTCGTCGCCGCATTAGTAGCGGCGTAACAAACTAACCATCTTGCCCTGAACGCGAATGCGATCTGGGCCGAAAATTCTCGTTTCATAAGCGGGATTGGCCGCTTCGAGGGCGATCGACGCCCCGCGTTTGCGGAATCTCTTGAGAGTTGCTTCCTCCTCATCGATCAGGGCAACAACGATGTCGCCGGTTTCGGCCGTCTCCTGCTTGCGGATAATGACTGTGTCGTTTTCCAGGATCCCGGCTTCGATCATCGAGTCGCCGCGCACCTCAAGCGCGAAGTGCTCTCCACTACCCAAAAACTCCGGCGGCATGGCGAGCGTCTGCGTCCGCGTCTGAATTGCCGAGATCGGCGTGCCGGCGGCGATGCGGCCCATGAGCGGCACCATCACTGGCTGCGCAGTCTCGCCCTCGCGCGAAGGTTGAGGCGTGCGCAGCCGGCCGAGGCTGCCTGAAATGACGCTCGGCGAGAATTTTTGCGCCCGCGGCGTTGAGACCGTCGCCGACTCCGGCAATCGAAGCACTTCGATCGCCCTGGCGCGATTGGCGAGCCGGCGGATGAAGCCGCGTTCCTCGAGCGCCATGATCAAGCGGTGGATGCCGGACTTCGAGCGCAAGTCCAGCGCATCCTTCATTTCGTCGAAAGATGGCGGCACGCCCGACTCTTGCAGTCGCTCGTGGATGAAGCGCAACAATTCGCTCTGCTTCCTGGTTAGCATATTGGCCTCCGGCGTCTCGCCCTCGGAGATTCGATGCGCCCGCGGCAGAATCGCCCGCGGCGTAAACAAATCACGAACAATGCCTAATCGTTCACGCTGTGTTCGGCAAGCGGAATCTGTGCCTGGAGACCCAGAAAGGATTTTCTGGCCCGCTTCTTCCCGAAGCGGACGTGTGACGTTCGTCACAGCGGACCCATGAGTTTTGTGTGATGAAAGCGCCTAGGCGCTCCGTTGCGCGATGGTGATGACTTCGAACGGCCTCCCCCAAATTAATTCCCACGGATAGCTCTTGCGTTTCGACTTGAGGAGTGGAGGCCATGACCAGCGGGCTGCTGTTCCTGGCGCCGGCGGAATTTCTAAAATGATGCCCATCGACGCGCAGGCGTCGCACGCGCCTGCGGCATTGGCAGCGTCAAAATCGAGCACGTCGCCGTTCGCTGGCCGGTGGACATATCGCAGCTATGTCAAGGACCCGGCTCTGGTGGGCGACGACGCCAACAGGGCGTTGGCCCTGATTTTCGCCGAAGCCGTGTTTACGTTCGAGATTCCCACGAGCTCCACACTCAAGGGGACGATCGAGTGGACGGGCGGCGGTCTTGATTTGCAGGAGACCATCCAGCCGACTGGAGAAGGCGGCGCGCCAGTCCTCGAGATCG
Source organism: Hyphomicrobiales bacterium (assembly GCA_019237205.1). GTDB lineage: Bacteria > Pseudomonadota > Alphaproteobacteria > Rhizobiales > Beijerinckiaceae > Roseiarcus. The sequence continues at coordinate 39,775 of JAFAHO010000146.1, read as the reverse complement.
TCGGCACTGGGCGGCCTGCCACGAGCACGGCCGGATGGGAATATGACTACCACGCCCGGTTGGCGTATCAGTGGCCAGCCGGCGTCGATCAGGCGCCCGCGCTCGTCGGAACGGTCATGCGGGCGAAGGCTCACGACGGCGGCGAGGCCGGCTATGTCGCGTCGTTCATTGCTGTCAGGCAGCCGTGACCCGTTGGATGTAAGATCTCGGGACGAAAGCCGGTACGACCGGACAAAATGGGGAGTGGAACGATGAAAGCTCGTGGTCCAAATCGCCGTGACGTTTGCGCGGGCCTCGGCGCGGCAGCACTGAGCGGCTTCAGCCTTCGCCCGCGCGCCGCGTTCGCGCAGGACAACCCAGACAATTGCGCGCCGCCCGGGGTGGCTGGCAAGAACCCCGTTGCCTACAAACCGGATCCAAATCTCCCCGTTCGCATGCGAAAGAGCGCGTTCGAACTGAGCAAGACAGAGGTCGATCGTCTCAAGGAGGCTTACGCCGCTCTGCGAAAGCTCACGCACGACACGCCCGACGATCCCCGGGGGTGGTTGCGCGGTGGCTATGTCCATTGTTGGTACTGCGGCGGCGGGAACGACAACCAGGCGGGCGAGGAGATTCATGGGAGTTGGCTGTTCTTCCCGTGGCATCGCGCGTACCTGCATTTTCACGAACGGATCCTCTGCAAGCTCATCAACGACGATACGCTGGCGATTCCGTATTGGGATTGGGACAGCGAGGGCAGGCAGAAATTCCCGAGTATCTACGGCGATCCGAGCGATCCTTCGAACCCGCTGTTCGACATGCTGCGCTCCGCCAAGGCGAGCGACGCGATCAGCGATCAGGCGGTCTCGGCCGCGATCCTGAATACGACGATGAATGCGCCCAACAACAACCTGTTCCTGGGTTCGCAGGCCGGCGATGCGGGCGCCATGGAGAACGCCCCTCACGGGCCGGTGCACATCTGGACCGGCGACACCACCATGCAGAACGGCAACAACGACATGGGCGTATTGGCGACGGCGGCGCAGGATCCCTTATTCTTCGCCCATCATGGCAACATCGACAGGCTGTGGGGCGTGTGGCTGGACCTCGCGCCTGCCCAGCACAAGAACTTCACCTCCGCGACGTGGACGCAGCATCCCTGGCAGTTCTATGACGAAAACGCCGTCTGGACAGAGATCAAGATCGCGGACGTGCTCGATACCGTCAAATCACTCCGCTCGGAATACGCCAAGCCCAGCGCGAAGCCGATTTGGACGTTCAGACCGCGCAGCCGGCCCGCAACCGTAGCCGCAGCGGCCGAAAGTCTCGTGGCGGCGGCTTCCTTCTCGATGACCAACGCGACGGCCGCTCCGATCGCGCTCGGCGTCGCGCCGGTAACGCGTGAGATCGCCATTCCGCAGGAAGAAATGCACGCGCTCGCGCAGCTTGGGCCCACTTCGCCCGCGCAATACGTGCTCTACATTCGCGGTATCGAGACGCCGAACGACGGCCAGGCCATCTTCAACGTATTTCTAAATCTGCCCGACGCGACGGCCGCGACGAGCACCGAGTCGCCGAATTTCGTCGGCGCCGTTACCGTCCTGGCCAAAACGAAATCCCCGATTGCGCGTACCCCCGTGACCACGAATGCGGCTTTCGATGTGACCGACCTGCTGAGCAAGCTCAAGGGCGTCGAAAATCTCTCGGTCACGTTGGCGCCGACGGCGGCAGGGGGGATCGCGCCGAGGGCCTCGCAGGCGACGTTCCGGCAGATTTCGCTCGAGCGATTTTGACGGCGGACTGATTACGTGGCTTTCGGTTACTGCGGTATAGGTCTGGCGCTCTTGCTTGCAGGTTTCGGCTTGGCCAGTCCTGCGAATGCACGGGAGCTGACCGATATCGCGACCAATCTCAAGCTCGGGACCGCCCCGCTCGACGTGAAGCTGACGCCTGAGCCCGACCTCGCATCGGCGCTCAACGCCGGCAAGCCCTTGCCGATGGTTCTCGCTATCGAAGGGATCGAAGGCGCGGCGGCCCAGCCTGTGCGGATCAATGTGTTCGTCGACAAACCCGACGCGGACAACCTTACGCCTACGACGGATCCGCGCTGCGCGGGCTTCATTCAGCTGCTTCCTGTCAGGGGCGAAGTGCGTCGAACGGGAATTGCATTCGAAATGCCGATGATCGGCTATTCCGACTTCGGCCAAACCATCTCGATCACCCTCGTTCCCGTCGTCGGCACGGACAACCGCGCGCCGCGCGATGTCGCTCTTCGCGTCGCGCGTCTCTACGTCAGGGAGTTGGATTGAGTTCATAGTCGCACGCCGCGGGCACAGGAACGCCGCGCGAGCGCCGGGGCGTATAGTCGACTTTCTGCGCGGGCGAACCCTTCGTCTCAGTTGAGCGCCATCTCCGGCGGTTCGCCCTCGAGGATCAGCTTGGCGGTGGTCCGACTGATGATGTCCTCGGTCGAGACGCCCGGACCCCGTTCGCGAAGGAGGCCCTTTTCGGTCGGCTCGATCGCCTACCAAACGCCAAATCGTTCATTCACAACACCGCGATCGGGTTGCCCGGCGACCCCGTGGCGCCGACAATCGGCAAGGGAGCGAAAACATAGGCGAAAACCCAAGCCTCGCGCTCGATCAGTCCCTCGAAGGTCATGCCTTCCTGGAGGTGGATGCCGTGCTCCATGATCAGGTGTTGGTGGCATGGATGGAAGACTTCAGGATCGACCGGCGGCACGACCTCGACGGCGAAGTTGTCGGCGCCGACGATGCAAACCTCAAGGCTGGAAAACCAGCGCGCGCATCCGAGACCGATGCCCGGCGCGCCATCGTAAAAGGTCTTCGTCTCGGTGTACCACCGCGTCCCGTGTCCCGTACGCACGAACGCGGCGTCGCCTGGCCGTATGATGTCTTCGGCAAGGCCCTGGCGCTTTAAGCACGCTTTCAGATCAGCGAGCCTGATCTCCTCGCCGACGTCGAGCACGCGTCCTTTCAGGCCTTGGACGTCGAACAGGACGCCGCGCGTGAAGAAGGGCGGCGCGTTCTCGATTCCGAGCTTCTTCAGACCGTATGGAGACCACATGTCCGACAGCCGGTTGCCGTTGTAGAACAGCATCTTGGTCTTGTCGCCTCGCGCCCCGCACATGCAGCCGAGATGGCCGAGAGCGTCCATCTGGGTGCCGATCTGTCCGATTTCGGTCGCGATGAATTCGTCGTTCCAGATCGTTTTGCTCTTGCCGCCATATGGCCCTCCGGTCGGGCCGCCGGGCATCCGGAGGGCATAGGCCCGCCCGGGCGCGAGCGGCATTCGCGCATCGTAGGGCATGCCGAGACTGACAATTTCGCCCGTCTTGATCAGTCCGACCGCCTCGAGCACCTTCTGCGGGGCCATGAGGTTGCCGTTCCCGCGCTGATCCTCGCGTCCCCAGCGCGATTCGAACCACTCGGAGGCGAGCGCCGGGCTCATGCCCTCGGAATCGGCGGTCTCATCGCTCATCGCGCGCTCCTATCGAGCTATTCCACGACTGGCGTGACAGCCCCTGCGGCCGCCGTTTTCTCGGCCTGAGTCCCCTGGCGTTGGCGGCGTTGCGCGGCTTGCACGGCAAGGCCCACCGCCAGGATCAGCATCGAGCCGTTGAACAGCGGCTCGACAAAGAACGGCGCTCCGAGCTGGTTGAGGCCTGCAACGGTCACGGCCAGCACCGCGACCGCCAGCACCGTCCCCCAGACGTTGACGCGCCCAGGACGGATCGACGTCGCGCCGAGGAGCGCGGCGGTGAAGGCCGGCAGAAGGTACTCCTGGCCGACCGAGCTTTGGCCGACCTGCAGCTGCGACTGAAGCACCACGCCCGCGAAGGCCGCGAGCGTTCCCGCGGCGACAAACGCCAGCGTTATGTATCGCTTCGCCGAAATGCCGTTGAGCTCCGCCGCCCGCGGACTGGCGCCGAGCACGTAGAGGTACCGGCCGAGGGGAAGGTATTCGAAAACCACCCACAGCGTCAGGCTCGCGACAAGCGCATAGACCGCCGGCGCAGGCACGATCCAGATGCGGCCCGAGATCGCCAGGAACTCGGGCGGGAGGGAGGCGAGCACCTGCTGCCCGCCGGTGTACCATGCGTTGAGCCCATAGAGAATCGTGCCGGTTCCGAGCGTGGCGATGAAAGAATCGATCTTGACGCGGGTGATCAAGAGCCCGTTCGCCAGCCCGACGGCAGCGCCCATCAGCAGCACGGCTGAAACGGCCGCCCACCACGGCCAGCCCTGGCCCTGGAGACCGATCGCCAGCACCTGCGAGATGCCGACGTTGAAACCGGCCGAGAGGTCGAACTGATTCGCCACCATCGGGATGAACACCGAGAGGGCGACCAGGAGCTGCACCGACTTGTTGCTGAGAATGGAGCGAATGTTGAAGTAGGTAAGAAACGTATCCGGCTTCAGCAGCGAGAAGACGACGACGAGCAGAGCGAACAACACCAGCAGTCCCCAGACGGAAATCGCCCGCGTAAGGACGGCGCCGAAGGAGCGGCCGGCGACAGGGCTCATTGGGTCTCTCCGTGGCGGGCGGTCGAGGTCCCGCCTGACGCGGATGCCGTCAATGCGGCGACGGTCAGGGCCTCGCGGGGAATCTCCGCCGCGAGCCGGCCCCGACTGAAGACCAGCGCGCGATGGCAAATGCGCTCGACCTCTTCGAAATCCGATGAGATCAGCAGAACCGCCAGTCCGCTCTGCAGCGAGAGCTGGAGCAGGTGATAGATGTCCGCCTTCGCTCCGACGTCAACGCCAATGGTCGGCTCCTCGAGAATGAGCAGCCTGACGTGCGCCTCCATCCAGCGCGCAATAATCACCTTTTGCTGATTTCCGCCGGAAAGCGTCGCCGCCGGCTCCTCCATGCTCGCCGCCTTGATGGAAAAGCGCCTCGCCGCGGCCCAAGCTTGGGTAAGCTCCGCCGTGCGAGGGATGACTTCGAGCACGCGTTTGCCGCTCGCCGCCGGATTCATGTAGATATTTTCGCGCACCGCTAGATTCGAGGCTATGCCCTCCTCGGCGCGGCGGCTCGATACGAAGCCGATCCCCAAGGCCATGGCTTCGGCCGGACTCCTGGGTGCGATCGGCTCGCCACCGAGCAGCAGGCGGCCCGCGGCGATCCGTGTCTGACCGAAGATGGCCCGCCCGATGGTGTGATGACCGGCGCCGCGGAGGCCGACCAGGCCCAGGGTTTCGCCTGCGGCGACGGAAAACGAAACCGGGCCGGCATGTTCAGCCGAAAGGTGCTGAACCAAGAGAGTGCGGCGGTCGGACGCCGGCGCCGGTCTCACAAATGCGTCGGTCATCGAGCGCCCTACAATCATCTGAACCAGGTCCGTGGCGTTCGTTTCCTCCGTTGCGACCGTGGCGAGCCGACGTCCGTCGCGCAGAACCGTGACGCGGTCGGCGATGCGGAAGACCTCGTCCAGACGGTGGGTGACAAAGACGACGCCAATATTGTTGGCTCGAAGACGTCTGAGCGTGTCGAGCAATCGTTCGACGTCGGCCTCGGGAAGCGCCGCGGTCGGTTCATCGAGAACGACTATGTCCGACTTGATTGCGAGCGCCCGGCCGATGGCGACGAGCGAGCGCTCGGCGGCCGGAAGCGACGATATGGGCGCGTCCGGGTCGAGATCGCTGCCCATGATGGCGAGCGCGTCCGCCGCGGCGTCACGAACGCGCCGCCAGGGTATGAGGCCGCCGAGGGAGCGCGGATACCCGGTCTGAATCGCGACGTTCTCGGCCACCGTCATCCATTCGACGAGGCCCAGGTCCTGGTGAATGAATGCGATCGGCAGCGCGTCTGTTCCCGGATGCGCAGGCCTTCCGGCGAATCGTATCTGGCCTGCGTCGGCGCCGTAGACGCCGGCCAGAATTTTGATGAGGGTGGACTTGCCGGCCCCGTTCTGGCCGAGGAGCGCATGAACCTCCCCGCGACGGACGTCGAAGTCGACGTGGTCGAGCGCAATCGTTGCGGTGAAGCGCTTGACGAGGCCAGTCATGGCGAGCAACGGGACCGGCCCGTGGTCGGAACGGGGTTGTTCGACACGCTCCACGATCGAATGCTCCGTATGCGGCTCAATCAAGAGGAGAGCTCCGAAGGGCCCGGGGGTTGGCCCCGCCGGGGCCTTTGCGGCTACTTCACGCCCCAGATTTCGAGATAGTGCTCCTTGTAGTTGTTGCTGGGGATGAACGTGTTCTGGTCGCCTCCCTCCGCGTGAATGTTCTCTTTGGTCACCAGAAACGGCGGCTGCACGAATCCGCTCGGCGCCTCGTTGTGGAACGCTCGGTTCAACTCGTCGATCGCCTGCCACGCCTGCAATTCGATTGGCTCCGAGACAGTAACCGTTTGATACTGGTCGCCCTTGCGGATGCGGTCATACGCCGAGCGATTCCCGTCGGCGGCGATCAGCTTCGCCTGGGCAGGATCGACGCCTCCCGAACGCAGGACGGGGACAGCGAAGTCCCAGTCGTTGTCGCCGACCGAAGTCGCGTAGATGGGAAGTCCGAAGCGCTGGACCCAGCTCGTGGTCAGCTGCGGCTGACGCTGCGCGGCTTCCGATGCGGGCGAGTTGACGTAGTCCAGCACCTTGCAGCCAGGGCATTTCTCGACCTCGTCCTTGGTCGCTGTCGATTTGACCTTGGCGATCGCATATTCGTTGTGGCTGAGGACGACGACATGAGCCTTTCCGTCGGAATCGGCGATCGCCCAGTCCGCCTCGGCTTTGCCGATTTCGCGCGGATCCTCCTGGATATTGACGAAGAGATTGAGGTTCGGCTGCGGCCCCGGCAATCCGGCGGCGTGAAGGCCGACGAACTTGACGCCCTGCGCCACGCCCGCCTTGATCGGGTCCTGTAGGCTGGCGGCGTCGGCGAAGAGCGCGATCCCGTCCGGCTTCAGCGCGATCGCCTGATTCATGCCGGCGAGCCAGGAAGTCGGGCTGCCTTTGCCGTCGATCACGGTGACGTTCCAACCGAGCTTTTCGCCCGCTTGCTTGATGTAGACGCCGTAGAGATGCGAAATGTCGTTCTGCTCGTCGCCCGACAGAAATACGACCTTCTTGCCGGGTTCCGGCTTCGGGCCCTTGGTCGGGCCCTCCCACGTGGTCTGCGGGCCGGCGTATTTGGCGACGGCCGCCTTGGCGTCAGACACCGCATCGGCGAAGGCTAACGCCGGCAACAAGCAACCGGTCAACGCGATCGTCGAGCCGGCTAGCAGGGCAAAGCGACAAAGTTTTGCAGACATCGCAGTTCCTCCCTTCTTCATTTTCGCGCCTTCCCGACGCGCAGCATTCATTGATGGATCCGTCGCTCGCCGCAACTCTCGCGAACGACGAGCTTCGGCGGCAGGATGATCGTTTCCGGCGCGGCGTCCGGGGCCTTCACGCGGCGAAGCAAGAGATTGGCGGCTTCCTCGCCAATCCGGCGAGGCTCGACGGCGACGGTCGTCAACGCCGGCCGGTGCATCGCGCCTTCAGGGATATCGTCGAAGCCGACGACCGCCACGTCGCGTCCGGGCGTCAGACCGCGGTCGACAAGGCCGACCATGACGCCAAGCGCGCAAAGGTCATTGTAGCATAGGACTGCCGTGGGCTCGTTCGACCCGCCTCGAAACAATCGGGCGACGGCGTTCGCCCCGTCCTCGCGGGTCGGCATACAGTTGACGATCGCGCCAAGGGCCAGTCCATGACGCGTCAGGGTGTCGCGGAATGCTTGCGTGCGGTCCCTTGCGGGTGAAACTCTTCTCGCCCCGCCGACGAAGGCGATCCGCCTGTGGCCGAGACCGATCAGATGCTCAGCAGCCAAGGTCATGCCGAGTCGGAAGTCGGCGCTTACGTGATCCGCGCTTCGGCGACCGACGCGTCTTAATATCTGCACCACCGGCACCCCCTGACGCATCAACTGCTCAATTGTTCGCGGCGAGGTGCCTTCGGCAGGAGCCAGCAAAATGCCGTCGACCCTGTGCTCACGCATCCGGACGATGAACCGGTCCTGCCGAGCAGGCGACTCCGCGGTGTTGGCCAGAAACGCCACCCATCCGGCGCGGTCGAGGGCTTCGTCGATGCCCGCCGTCAACTCGGCGTAGAACGGGTTCGTGATTTCGCAGATGACGATGCCAATGGTGTGCGTCAGCCGCGCGCGCAAATTCGCTGCCGCCCGATGATAAATATATCCAAGGGAATCCATTGAGGACTCGACCCGCTCTCTGGTCGCGCCGGCGACAAGCGGGCTTTTTCTCAGAACGAGAGAAACCGTCGCAGGCGACACCCCCGCGTGCCGAGCGATGTCCTTCACCGTGGCGCGCAAAACGCTTCCTCGCCGGACGTTTGTTTTTGGATCGTTCTAAATGCGAGGGCTGAGCAATTTTGGGGCGACTGCAAATAGAAAATTTAGAACCGTCCAAAAGCGCTTGCCGGAGACACTCGACCACCGTTTTCGCTGAACGCGCCCGGTTCATACGGCCAGTTCAATGCGGATCGGCGTGTGGTCTGAGGCCCTGTCGCGCCCGCGCATGGCCTTGTCGATCTCGACCGAACCGAGTCGGTCGGTCGCCTGCGGCGACAAGAGCAGGTGGTCGATGCGGATGCCGTTGTTCTTCTGCCAGGCCCCCGCCTGATAATCCCAGAACGTGAAGAGGCCGCCGGCGTCGGTGGTGGCGCGGAGCGCGTCAGTCAAGCCGAGCGCCAGGAGTTCGCGATATTTCGCCCGGGTCTGTGGCAGGAACAGCGCGTCCGAGGTCCAAAGTTCGGGGCGCGCGGCGTCGAACGGCTCGGGGATCACGTTAAAGTCGCCGGCGAGGACGAGCGGTTCCTCGTAGTCCATGAGCTTCTTCGCATGGCGGATGAGCCGGTCCATGAAGCCGAGCTTATAGGGGTATTTCTCTGTGTCCGGCGGATTGCCGTTCGGCAGGTAGATGCTGGCGACCCGCACCGCGCCGCCATCTGTCGGGACCACCGCCTCGATGTAGCGCGACTGCGTGTCGGCGTCGTCGCCGGGAAGGCCGCGGGCGACCTCGAACGGGCGCTTGGCGAGGATGGCGACGCCGTTGAACCCCTTCTGGCCATGCGTCTCGACATTGTAGCCCAGGTCCTCGACTTCGAGGCGCGGAAACTGCTCGTCGAGGCACTTGATCTCCTGCAGGCAGAGCGCGTCCGGGCTCGCCTCCTTCAGATAGGCGAGAAGATGGCTGATCCGCTGACGGACCGAATTGACGTTCCATGTGGCGATGCGCAGGGCTGACTCCGTGATCTGGCGGACCTTCGCATACTGACACGCCATGGTCGCGAGGGGGAGCGCCGGCATCTTCTCGCGCTCGTCCGCCTTCGCGCCTTCGAAAGCTACCTCGGCTATGTCCGTTAGTCTTCTATCGCCTGATAGGCGAGCGCCCGCAGTTCGAGTTCGGGCAAGTCGAAGCTCATCATCGATTGGGTCATGAAGAGCCCGACCAGTTCTTCCTGCGGATCGACCCAATAATGGGTCTTCGCCGCCCCAGACCAACCAAACTCGCCGACCGAGCCCGGAGCCCCGGTCTGCGCCACGTCGAGCGCGACGCGCGAGCCGAGGCCGAAGCCGTAGCCGGGCAGGGGCAACCCGCCGATGTCGAGCGGGAGAAGCGCCGCGGGAATGTGATTGGCGTGCATGAGGGCCAGCGTCTTGCGTCCGAGAATCCTCGTCCCGTCCAGCTGCCCGCCATTCGCCAGCATCTGGGCGAACCGATAGTAATCGCCGATCGTGCCAAACAGGCCATGACCGCCACGCATGAAGACATCGGGCGAATCGACAGGGTAAGACTTCGAAACGTCGAGGCGATCATTGACCCCCTTGGCCCAGGCCTCTAGTTCGCTGCTCACGGTCGGGCCAGGAGCGATCACGTCGGGCCGGCCGTACATCGCGGCCACGCGATTTCTTTTCTCCGGCGGGACGCCGTAGGCCGTATCGACCATAGCGAGCGGTTCGAACAGTCGTTCGCGCAAGAGAGACCCGAGCGGCCGGCCGGAGATCACTTCGATAACGCGCGCGACGACGTCGATGCCGACGCTGTAGCGCCAACGCGTCCCCGGCTGGAACGCGAGCGGAAACCGCGCCAGATCGTCGATCGCCGCTTCAAGCGGACACAGGGCGTCCAGAAGCTTCGCCCCCAGATACATTTTCCCAACCTCGGTTTCGTCGACGAAATGGTAGGTCAGGCCGCTGGTGTGGGCCATCAGGTCGCGCAGGAGGATGGGACGCGCTGGATTGACGAGGCTGCCGTCGGCCTCACGCACCTTCACGCCCGCAAACGCCGGAATGTATTTTGCCAGCGGATCGAAGAGCGTGCAGCGCGCCTCCTCGAGCAGCGTCATCATCGCAACGCACACGATCGGCTTGGTCATCGAATAGAGCCGAAATATCGTGTCGGTCGACATCGGCGTCTGCGCTTCGTTGTCGCGCCAGCCGAACTGCCCCGAGTGCACGATTTTGCCGCGCCGTGCGATCAGCGTGGATATTCCTGCATATACGCCGCGGTCGATGTAAGCCTGCATCGCGGGCTTGACCCGCTCCACGCGTCGCGCGCTCATTCCGACGGATTCGGGGATTTCAACGGCTTTGTTCACAGATCCTCCCTCTCGACACGCTGGCCGTCGCTCACCCGGCAGCTTGTGCGGGCTCTCGCTTCGGCGCGCCGTAAGTGTCGGGAATCTTGTCGGCGAAAGCTGTGACGAAATCCGCGTTCCGATCGGCTTCAGTCGGCGGCCGGAGCGACTCGTCGACATATGTTGCGCCGTCCTTGACGGCGAGAACGCGACGCAGGATGGCCCGGTGGCGGAGCGCCAGCGCCGCCCAATTCGCGGCGACCTTGGCGAAGTCGAGCGCGCGCCAGGGATAAAAGACAAGTGGATTGACGACAGGCAGCCCATGCCGGCGCTGCGTCCGGATCTTGCGCCTGACATAGCCGAACTGCAGCGGATGCACGCCCTCGATCCGGGATGATCCGGAAAAAACCGTCATAGCGTCGACGATCTTCTTCGGATTGATGCCGCTCGCCACCGCCCGGCGAAGCACGGTCTCCACATGCGCGTCGGAATAGTAGCGCGCCCAGGCGTCGCGATAGACTCCCCGCCAGATCTCGGCCGACATGATTGGGTGATCGGCGCAAACATGCTCGAGATCGTAATTATTCATGTCGGGGTCCATGCGCGCCCCCTTGAGGTAGAGCGTCTTGTGGTCCTCCGAGCCGGGCAGGGGGGTCAGGAAAAAAAATTCGAGAATGTCGATCGGCAATTCGCGCTTGATGGTTTCGATGTCTCGCGCGATGGATTCGGGCGCATCGGTCGGGAAGCCGAGGATGTAGCCGGCCCAGGTCATCACCTTGGCGCGGCGCCACGCCTGCAGCATATCGCGATATTCCCAGATCTTGTTCTGCCGCTTCTTCGCCCCCATCAGCGACTCGGGATTGATGTTTTCGAGGCCGATGAACACCGCGTTGCATCCGGCGCGCGCCGCCTTCTCGATGAAGCCCGGAATGCGATGGCAGAGCGTGTCGACCTGCAACAGGAGCCTGATCTTGAACCCGTGGATTTCGCGCAGTTCGATCAGGCGGTCGAGGATCGGCTCCCAATTGCGGTTGCGGGCGAAATTGTCATCGGTGACAAAAAAGCGGGTGACGTCCTGAGCGGCGTTGGCGCGTACGATCGCCTCGACATCGTCGGCGGTTCGATAGCGCGACTTCCGCCCCTGGACGTTGATGATGGTGCAGAAGCTGCACTGGAACGGGCAGCCGCGCCCGGCGTCGAAACTCGTGTAATGGCCGGCCACCCTCGTCACGACGGAGCGCGGCAGCACCGGGATCGCCGCGGACGCCATATCGGGCATGTCGTTCAGGTAACTATATAGCGGCTTGGCCTCGCCGGCGTCGATATCGCGCAGCAGCCCTTCGAGGCGGCCTTCGCCCTCGCCGGCGTAGAGGATCATGCCGAGCGCCTGCGCTTCCTTCAGGTCCGGCGGCAACTCGGGCAACATGGCCATGCATCCGGAGACATGGAAGCCGCCGACGGCGACCGCCATGCCGCGAGCGCGAAACTGCCGCCCGATGTCGAGCGCACGGGGAAACTGATTCGACTGAACGCCAACGAGCGCGACAAAGCCGCCGCCGGCGGCCTTGATCCGGTTGGAAATCCCCGGAATGTCGACGATTGTGTTGCATTCGTCATAGACGTCGATCTCGATATCCACTTCGGGACCGAGGACTCGTTCGTCGGCGCATTGCGCGAGCAGGCCGTACACGCTGGCGAGGCTGTTCGAGGGGATTGTCGAGCGCCGCCACTGGATCACATAGCCGTCATCGTCGTAGTGCGACGGCTTGATCAGAACAATCAAGAACTTGCGGCCGGTCATCGTTCGCCCTCGCATAGTCGGACACGCGGTCATTGCACAGTTAGCCTGGAGGCGTCGTCCAGGAGACTTAGCCGTCCCAGAAGGGTCTGGGCAACTCTAAATCGGCGGACAGTCGGCAGATTCCCTTGCGTGCTTTCGACCCGGCGCACCCGGCGCCGCCGACGAGGATCAGCGTTTCGCCGGCTAATCCCAGCGTCGGTGACCCCACATCCACTGTTCCGGCGCCTCGCGGATGAAGGCTTCGAACTGCGCTTGCAGGGAGGCGGTTGCGACGAGCGCGTCGGCCTCGCGGTCGTTGGTCTGCGGGACCGGCACCGGCTCGGCCCGGATCGAGAATCGCACGTTGGGAAGCCGGAACGCTGCGAATGCGTAGAGCGGCAGGCCGGTCGTTCGCGCAAGCAGCGCCGGAAAGACGTTCGACAGCGCAGCGCGTCCGAAAAAGGGCACCGGCGCGCCGCGGTCATCGCGGAGGTCAGCGAGAAACGACGGATACCCTCCTTCCTTAGCCTTCCGCAACATCGCGCGCGCGGTCGCGGGGGTCTTCGGCAGAAGGCCGCCCTCGTAAAGGGGCGCGCGCAACCTGAAGGTCGCCTCCTCGACATAGGGGTTACTGAGTCGCTGATAGACGCCGGTCAGCGGCTTGCCCACATGTTTGCCCACCTGCGCCACGATCTCCCAGTTGCCCAGGTGCAGGGCGCACATCACGCAAGGGCCGCCGCGGGCGATCTCGTCGTACCGTTCCTCCGGCTCGAACCGAATGCGCCCCCCGCCAAGGACCTCATCGCGGTGGAAGGACTCGGCAAAGGTGCGGCCGAGGTTCTCCCACATGTCGGCGGCGATCCTTTTGCGCTCCTTGAGCGGCATATCCGGGTAGGCGAGCGCCAGGTTGTTGAGCACGCGCTTCTGACGGTAGAGATGCGGCGCAATCAATCGCCACGCGATTCCGGATCCACGTGACGCGGCCTCCAGCGGAAGGGCCAGTATCGCTGCCTGGATCAGTCGAAACCCGGCATATTCCAGCCGGTAACGCAGGTCTTTGAAATCGATCATCGCTCGGCCAAGCCAATCGGCTCCGGGGCCGAAGGCGCCTGATGGCGCAGCGCCTCCCGCTCTGTCAAGCGATCCGACCACAAGCGAACCGCAGGGGTGCGCCGCGCGTCGTGCGCATTCCTGCGCAAGTCGCCTCGCGCGAAGCGAGAAAAAAGCCTTTCAATGAAGGCAAGTCGATGTGTTAGCGTGCGTCCAAGCCGCCCCGGGATGCGGCGGCGTCGGGAGGGACATTTGAGCGATCAGCACAAATATGTGATGGGCGAGGACCGGATTCCGCACGCCTGGTACAACCTCATGGCCGATCTGCCGGCTCCGCCGCCGCCGGTTCTGCACCCCGGCACCGGTCAGCCGATCGGCCCCGCCGACCTCGCGCCGCTTTTCCCGATGGCGCTCATCGGCCAGGAAGTCTCGGCCGAGCGGCACATCGAGATTCCGGGACCGGTGCGCGATGTCTACCGGATGTGGCGCCCGAGCCCGCTCCATCGCGCACTTGCGCTCGAAAAGAAGCTCGGCACTACGGCGCGCGTTTTCTACAAATACGAGGGCGTAAGCCCTGCCGGCAGCCATAAGCCGAATACTGCGGTGGCGCAGGCCTACTACAATAAGGCGGAGGGCGTGAAAAAACTCTCGACCGAGACCGGCGCCGGTCAGTGGGGATCTGCGCTCGCCTTCGCCGGCGCGCTCTTCGGACTCGACGTCAAGGTCTACATGGTCAGGGTCTCCTACAACCAGAAGCCGTATCGGCGGGCGTTGATGGAGACCTATGGAGCGCAATGCGTCCCGAGCCCGAGCATGGAGACCGCCTCCGGGCGGGGAATCCTCGCCGAACATCCGGACTCGCCCGGCAGCCTCGGAATTGCGATTTCGGAAGCCGTCGAGGTCGCCGCGCAGAACGACGACACCAAATATGCGCTCGGCAGCGTGCTCAATCACGTGCTCCTGCATCAGACCGTGATCGGCCAGGAAGCGATCGCGCAGATGGAGATGGCGGGCGCCTATCCCGACATCGTTGTCGGCTGCACGGGCGGCGGCTCGAATTTCGCCGGGATCGCCTTTCCGTTCCTTGGCGCAAAACTCAGCCGCAAGCGAGATGTGCGGATTATCGCGGTCGAGCCCGCGGCCTGTCCGTCGCTGACGCGCGGCAAATACGCCTTTGATTTCGGGGACACGGCCCATCTGACCCCGCTGGTCAAGATGCACACGCTAGGCTCCACGTTCATTCCGCCAGGTTTCCATGCCGGCGGCCTGCGCTATCACGGGATGTCGCCGCTGGTCAGCCACTGCAAGGAGCTCGGCCTCATCGAGGCGCGAGCCTATCATCAGAACGCGTGCTTCGAGGCCGGCGTGCTGTTCGCGCGCGCCGAGGGGATCGTGCCGGCGCCGGAAGCCAATCACGCGGTCAAAGGCGCAATCGACGAAGCGGTGAAGGCGCGGGAGGAGGGCAGGTCGCCGACGATCCTGTTCAACCTCAGCGGCCATGGTCATTTCGACATGCAGGCCTACGCGGACTATTTCGCGGGCAAGCTCGTCGATCAGGACTATGACGAGGCGATGCTCGAAGCCTCGCTCGCCAATCTGCCCAAAGTGGCGGCAGAGTAGGGAACGAGTGCGGTACAGATGCTGGGATACGGCGCGCCGTCGGCTTCAGCCGTGAACCCGTTGCGCGAGTATCCTTGCCAGGGCTCGCCTGCCGCCTTCGTCGCCGCCCGGGGATCCGATCGCCGTTAGCCGGTCCCGAAGTCCGACAAAGAACGCCACAGGCAACGCTTGGCGGGATTTTTGAACGACGCGGGGTCGAAATAGGAAAGGTGGCCGGTCGATCCGTCGTCCGGCCAACGGAAGCCGACCTCGACCCGGTCGGGGCCAAGTTTGACGAATTGCTCAACCGGGCCCAAATCGTCCTTCGCGC
Organism: Hyphomicrobiales bacterium; assembly: GCA_019237205.1. GTDB lineage: Bacteria > Pseudomonadota > Alphaproteobacteria > Rhizobiales > Beijerinckiaceae > Roseiarcus. The sequence continues at coordinate 24,433 of JAFAHO010000146.1, read as the reverse complement.
TGGACGGGTTGATCGGTCCCGTGGCGCCGTCCTGATACCGCCAGACCTGTCCGTCGTGTGTCGTCACCGTCACGGAGCGGCTCGTTTCATCGAACGAGACCTGGAGCGGTCCGAACTTGCCCTCGCCCTTGTAGTCGCAGATCCGGGAGACGGGTTGGGCGGCGAGCGGCGTCGCCAAAAGCACAACAAATCCTGCCAGGGCCAGTGGGATGCAATTCATTCACACACGCCAGAGTTTAGTGAGTCGAGCCGGCTCCGAGCGGCCTCCCAGCCACTATGCGCCCCCCAGCCGCCACAATCCAGCTATTTCGCAAAAGCGGCGAAATTTGGCGTGCGCGACCCCGGAACTGTGGCCAAACGGAGACAGATCGTCGCCGGCGGCCGACAGGCGCCGACACGCGCTCACGCGGTTGCAAAGCGCCTTTAACCTGCTATCACGCCGCGCCGGCGATCCGCGCCGGCGCAATCCGAGGCCCTGCATGTTCCTTTTCAGCCGCCGTGCCGCGCTGGCGCTTCCTCTTCTTGCCACTCCGTCCGCCTGGGCGGCGGCGGACGCAGACAATACCGTCATCCTGACGACCAAGAACGGCAAGGTCGTCATCCGGCTCCGTCCTGACTGGGCGCCGAAGCATGTCGCGCAGATCAAGACGCTGGTGAAGCGCGGGTTCTATGACGGCATCGTCTTCCATCGCGTCATCCCCGGCTTCATGGCGCAAACGGGCGATCCCACAGGCACCGGGTCGGGCGGTTCGGACCTGCCAAACATCCCCGCGGAATTCAACCAGACGCATTTCAGCCGCGGGATCGTCGGCATGGCGCGTTCCCAGGACCCGGATTCGGCCAATTCGCAGTTCTTCATCGTCTTCGGCGACGCCAGCTTCCTCGACGGCCAGTATACCGCATTCGGCGAGGTCGTCTCCGGCATGGACGTCGTCGACAAGATCAAGGCTGGAACGGAAGCCAACAACGGCCAGGTGACCAACCCTGACAAGATCGTGACCATGCGCATGGCCGGCGCACCGAAATAATGAGGAGATTCAAGGTATGAGCACAGGGAACACGCTGACCCTGGAGACCACCAGGGGCCCGGTCGTCATCGAAATGAATCCGGCAGTCGCGCCGGGTCACGTCGCGCACATCAAGCGGCTTGTCTCAGAGGGCTTCTATGACGGCGTCGTCTTTCACCGCGTGATCGACGGTTTCATGGCCCAGACCGGCTGTCCGCATGGGACCGGAACCGGCGGGTCGAAATATCCCGACCTCAAGGCCGAGTTCAATCCCGAGCCGCATGTCCGAGGCACCGTCTCGATGGCGCGCGCTTCGAGCCCGAACTCGGCCAATTCGCAGTTCTTCATCTGCTTCGGCGACGCCCGCTTCCTCGACCGCCAGTACACCGTCTGGGGCAAGGTGACCTCGGGGATGGAGAACGTCGACAAGATCAAGCGCGGCGAACCGGTCAAGGATCCCGACAAGATCATCAAGGCGACGCTGAACTGAGCGGACGGTCTTCCAGGCTGGTCACGGCCGTCCCCAGACGTGATCCGAGGATCGTCCTGGATATCCACGTTCGCGGCCAATGGCGCCGCCTCCTCTGAAGCCTATGCGCGTCGACGCCTTCGATTTCGACCTTCCGCCGGAGCGGATCGCGCTCGAGCCCGCTTCGCCTCGCGACAGCGCGCGGATGCTCGTCGTCGGGGCCGATGGCGCGCTGACGGATTCCCGCGTCTCCGACCTGCCGGACTTTCTGCGCGCGGGCGACGCGCTCGTCGTCAATGATACGCGCGTCATCGCCGCGCGGCTCGAGGGCGTGCGCGTCAGGGGCGATGCGGCCGCGTCGATCGAGGCGACCTTGATCCGCCGCGTCGACGACTGCCGCTGGCGGGCGCTCGCTCGCCCCGCCAAGAAGCTGAAGGCCGGCGAGCGCATCCGGTTCGGCGAGACGGCCGAAAGTCGTGTCTGTCTCCTGGCGGCGCTCGACGCGGAAGTCGAAGAGAAGGGCGATGAGGGCGAGGTCCTGTTGCGTTTCGAATTTGCAGGCGCCGCGCTTGACGAGGCGATCGAACGCCTCGGCGCGCCTCCCCTGCCGCCCTATATCGCGGCGCGCCGCGCGCCGGGCGAGAAGGACCGGGCCGACTATCAGACGATGTTCGCCGCCGAACCTGGAGCGGTCGCGGCGCCGACCGCGGGCCTCCATTTCACGCCGGCTCTGGTCGAGCGCATCGCTGGGCGCGGCGTCTCGCTTCATCGGGTGACGCTGCATGTCGGCGCCGGCACTTTTCTGCCGGTGAAGGTCAGGGACACGAGAGATCACGCGATGCATGCAGAGGAGGGCGCGATCGACTCCGCGACCGCGACGGCGCTCAACGCCGCGCGTCGCAACGGGGGACGCATCGTCTGCGTCGGTACGACCTCCGCCCGCCTGCTCGAGAGCGCCGCGGACGAAGAGGGGCGCATTCATTCGTTCGCCCGCGAGACCTCTATCTTCATCACGCCCGGCTACCGTTTCCGCGCGGTCGACGTGCTGATGACCAATTTCCATTTGCCGCGATCGACGCTCCTCATGCTGGCGACCGCCTTCAGCGGGCTCGAGACGATAAGGGGGGTCTATGCACACGCGATCGAAGCGGGCTATCGCTTTTACTCCTATGGCGACGCGTGCCTGCTGATCGGCGCCGAACACGCCTGAATTCCCGAAGCGATTCATGAGGGACGACATTTCCTTCACTGTGAGCGCCGTGGACGGCGCCGCCCGCCTCGGCGCGCTCGCAACCCCGCGCGGCGTCATCAGGACCCCGGCCTTCATGCCGGTCGGGACCGCGGCGACGGTCAAGGCGATGTATCCGGAGGCGGTGCGGGCGCTCGGCGCCGATATCGTCCTCTCCAACACCTATCACCTGATGCTGGCGCCCGGAGCCGAGCGCATCGCCTCGCTCGGCGGCCTGCACAAGTTCATGAACTGGCCGCATCCGATCCTCACCGACTCGGGCGGGTTCCAGATCATGAGCCTCGCCAAGCTCAGAAAGCTCAGCGAAAAAGGCGTCGCCTTCCAGTCGCACATCGACGGCTCGTTGCACGAACTCACGCCCGAGCGCGCGATGGAGATCCAGCGGTTGCTCGGATCCGACATCCAGATGCAGTTGGATGAATGCGTCAGGCTGCCGTGCTCCGGCGAAGAAGCGGAGCGCGCGATGCGTCTGTCGCTGCGCTGGGCCGAGCGGTCAAAAATCGCCTTCGGGGCGCAGCAGGGCAGGGCGGTTTTCAGCATCGTCCAGGGCGGCGCCGAGAAGGACTTGCGTATCTCAAGCGCGCGAGCGCTCGTCGCAATGGGCTTTGACGGCTATGCGATCGGCGGGCTTGCGGTCGGCGAGCCGCAATCAGTGATGCTCGACATGATCGAGACGGTGATCCCGCATTTGCCCGAAGACAAGCCGCGCTATCTGATGGGCGTGGGCGCGCCGGACGATCTCCTGCAGTCGCTCATGCGCGGGATCGACATGTTCGATTGTGTGATGCCGACGCGCGCGGGGAGACATGGGATGGTCTTCACCCGCCGCGGCCGCCTCAACCTCCGCAATGCGCGCTTTGCCGATGATGCGCGCCCGATCGATCCGTTGTCGTCTTCGTCGGTTGCGCGGACCTTTTCGCGCGCCTATTGGCGCCATCTCGTCAAGTCGGGCGAGATCCTCGCAATGATGGGACTGACGGAAGTCAATCTCGCCTATTATCAGGACCTGATGGCGGGGGCGCGGCGGGCAATCGGTGAAGGGCGCCTCAGCGCCTTTGTCGACGAGATCCGACGGGCGTGGATCGAAGGCGAGGCCGAAGGCGCCTGAAGCCGCTATATTTAGTAGAAACGATCGCCTGCAAGTAGTATAAAGAAGCGCCCCAAATGCAAGAGGCGAGACGCCAGCAGGCGGCTCGCCTCTTGTCTCCGTCCTCGCGTGCGCATCCAAGTCCCGTATTTTCTTTAATCTTGCCCGATCGCTTTCACGCTTGGGCTGGGACAATGGAGCGTTTTCGTCCTCCCACAGACTTTGCGGCGTCCGGCGCCAAACGTTTTGGCAGCGGCCTCCTTTTCGCACGGCATTGCTAGTCCACTTTTTTGGCCCTGTCACGCGGCAAAGCGGCCCTGCCATGCAAATTTTTTCTTAGGAAAGGCGCGTGTGGTCAATTGTTTTGCAACGGAAACAAAAGTGCCGTCTTGTCCTGGGTCCGCCAACTTCGACTCGTCTTTCGCCTGTTGCAGTGATGGCCTAGAAGCTGACCTCGAACGCAGCAAGGAAGACCAATGATGACCGCCATCGTGAACGTCGTCGCCCGCGAGATCCTCGACAGCCGGGGCAATCCGACGGTCGAAGTGGATGTCGTGCTGGAAGACGGCTCGATGGGCCGCGCAGCGGTCCCATCGGGCGCTTCGACGGGGACCCGCGAGGCTGTCGAATTGCGCGACGGCGACAAGGGCAGGTTTGGCGGAAAGGGCGTGCTCATGGCGGTCGAAGCGGTCAATCACGACATTTTCGACGCCGTCTCGGGCCTCGAGGCGGAGGACCAGCTCAAGATCGACGAGACGATGATCGCCCTCGACGGCTCGGACAATAAGTCGCGGCTCGGCGCCAACGCGATCCTGGGCGTCTCGCTCTCCGTCGCCAAGGCCGCCGCGGAGGCGTCAGGGCTGCCGCTTTATCGATACGTCGGCGGAACCACGGCGCGCGTGCTGCCGACGCCGCAAATGAATATCGTCAACGGCGGCGTGCATGCCGACAACCCGATCGACTTCCAGGAGTTCATGATCCTGCCCGTCGGCGCGCCATCTTTCGCCGACGCCGTCCGCTGGGGCGCGGAGACCTTTCACGCCCTGAAGAGCGCGCTGAAGAAGGCGGGGCACAACACCAATGTCGGCGACGAGGGCGGTTTCGCTCCGAATCTTCCCTCTGCGGAAGCCGCGCTCGAATTCTGCGTCAAGGCGATCGAGGCGGCGGGGTTCAAACCGGGCGAGGAAATCGGGCTCGGACTCGATTGCGCGGCGTCGGAATTCTTCAAGGACAACGCCTACGTCTACTCCGGCGAGGCAAAGACCCGCTCGATCGACGAGCAGGTCCAATATCTTGCCAAGCTCGCCGACTCCTATCCGATCCTCTCGATCGAGGACGGCATGGCGGAGCAGGACTGGGGCGGATGGAAGCTCTTGACCGAGAAACTGGGCGCCAGGCGGCAGCTCGTCGGCGACGATATCTTCGTCACCAATACGAAGATCCTCAATCGCGGAATCAAGGAAGGCGTCGCCAACTCGATTCTGATCAAGGTCAATCAGATTGGCACGCTGAGCGAGACCTTGGCCGCCGTCGACATGGCTCACCGCGCGAGCTACACCGCCGTCATGTCACACCGTTCGGGCGAAACGGAGGATTCGACGATCGCCGACCTCGCCGTCGCGACCAACTGCGGACAGATCAAGACCGGATCGCTTTCGCGCTCGGATCGTCTGGCGAAATACAACCAGCTCATCCGCATCGAAGAAGAGCTCGGCGATCAGGCGCGCTACGCCGGCCGGGCGGCGATCAAGGCGAGCTAAGTCTCGTTCTGTAACGTCTTCTTAATCACGTTCCGGGAAGATTGCCGCATGGTGGTCAGGACGCGCCTGCGCTCGATCGTATTGCCGATCGTGTTCTATCTCGTGCTCGGGGTGGCGAGCGGCTACCTCGTATGGGGCGCCTCGAACGGCGAGCACGGGCTCAAAGCCAAGTTGAAATATGACGCTGAGGCTGAGACGCTCAAAATCGAGCTTGCCGCCCTGAAAGAAGAGCGCGCCCGCTGGGAGCGTCGGGTGGCCGCTCTCGGACCCCAGAGCGTCGACCGCGACCTTCTCGATGAAGAGGCGCATGCAAAGCTCGACCGCGTCTTCAAGGATGAGGTGGTGATTTTCACCGCGCCTGACCCGACCCGCTGATCCCTTTTGCGCATCAATGCGCCCTTAATCTCCGAGCCGGTAGCATCGGAGCCCTTGGTTCTGGGCGCGTTCGATGCTTTACGCCGCCGTCTTCTTTCTGAACGCCGCGGCGAATTTCGCGCTCGGCATCGCGATCAGCGCGCTCCTGGGCCCGGCGGAATTCGGCCGTTACGCAACGGTAGCGCTCGGCGCGTCGATCTTGGCGATGGCGTTTTTCGATTGGCTCCGCCTGTCGTCGATCCGGTTTTCCGCCGCCGACGAACGCCGGGAGGCGACGGCGGCGAGCCTCGAAGCGAGCTATGTCGCGATGATTGTCGCCGCGGTCGTCGCGGTCGGAGCGCTTCGAGCGCTGGGGATCGACTTTGGCATGGGCGCTTCCCTTTTGTGGCTGACGCCGCTGATGGCGATCGCCTATGCCCGGAACGACTTCACCGCCGCGCAGATGCGCGCGCGCGCGCAAGGAAGCGCCTATGTGGCGCTTGCGGGGATCCGCCAGTCTTTGACCTTCACGGTGGTGATCGGGATCGCCGCCGGGACCCGCTCCGCCGGACCTGTGGCCGCTGCCCTCGCGGCAACCACGCTTCTTTCGGTTGTGGCGCTCGGACCAGCGATGCGAACCCCCGGCGCGGGCCTGACGCTGGCCGATCGACGAACGATTGGCCGATTCATCGTCTACGCGAAGCCGATCGTTGTCTCGGGCGTCATCTATCTCCTGATCGCCTTTATCGATCGGCAGCTTGCGTTCGAACGGTTCGGCGCGGCTGCGGCCGGCAAGCTGTCTCTCGCGACTGATCTCGGGATGCGCCTGTTTTTTGCGATCAACTTCGTTCCAGAAACGCTCTTGTTCCAGTACGCGGTTCAGCGCGAGTCCGAAGAGGGGCGCCCCGCCGCCGAGCGGCAGATTGCCCTCAATATCGTTTTGAGCTTCGCCGTGCTCGCGCCGCTCGCCATCGGCTATATGGTGATGGCGCCGACATTCGAGGCGCTTCTGGTGCCGGCCGCCTATCGGGGCGATTACGCGCGCCTCAGCCTCTTGCTCGCGCCGGGCCTCTTCGCGCTCTGCGCCATCTACTCGATGTGCAACCCCGTCTTCCAGCTCGCGCGAAAGACCTGGCCGCTGACGGTTGCGGCTTTGACCGCGCTCCTTGCCAATCTCGTCCTTACGAGGTTGCCCCTGTTCGCGGCGGACGTCGACGGCCTGGCGAGGGCGTACACAATCAGCTTCGTCATCGCATTGGCGGTCGCTGCGACGCTGGCCCTGCGCGTTCGGCCGATCTATCCGTCGTTCCGAGATCTCCTCCCGATCGCACTCGCAACCGCCGCCATGGGCCTCGCCCTCCGCCCCATGAACGCCATTCAGCCGCCGATCCTCGCCGCCGCCCTCGCGCTTCTCACAGGCGGGAGCATTGTCACGGCGGCGATTCTTGGGTTGGACATCGGCGGTTGCCGGACCTTCGTTGCAGCGAGGCTGCGCCCGCAGCCTGCTGCGGCGGTCGGACGCCGCAACGTTTAGCCTCCGACAGCCGAACCCCAGCTTTTACTGGCGCCCTGCGCGTGCTAAGGCCCCGTCCAGTTGTCCTCAGCTGACGATGCGCCATTACGGAAGGCCTGCCTCATGAACGTCACCGCCCAGACGCCGGTCCGCTCCAACTCATTTTTTTCCGCGCCGCTCGCTGCGGCTGACCCGGAAATCGCCCGCGCGGTCGAACTGGAACTGGGCCGCCAGCGCGACGAGATCGAGCTCATTGCGTCGGAAAACATCGTCTCCCGCGCCGTGCTGGAGGCTCAAGGGTCAGTGCTGACCAACAAATACGCCGAAGGCTATTCGGGCAGGCGTTATTACGGCGGCTGCCAGTTCGTGGATATCGCCGAGACGCTTGCGATCGAGCGCGCCTGCATCCTGTTCGACTGTCGCTACGCCAATGTTCAGCCGAATTCCGGCAGCCAGGCCAACCAGGGCGTGTTCATGGCGCTGATGCAGCCGGGAGACACGTTCATGGGTCTCGACCTCGCGGCCGGGGGACATCTGACCCACGGTTCGCCGGTCAACATGTCTGGCCGGTGGTTCAAGCCTGTGTCGTATGGAGTCGACCGTACGACCCATCGCATCGACATGGACCAGGTCGAGGCGCTGGCGCGCGAGCATAAGCCCAAGCTCATCATCGCGGGCGGATCGGCCTACGCGCGACACTGGGACTTCCAACGCTTCCGAGCGATCTGCGACGCGGTCGGCGCCTATTTCGTGGTCGACATCGCCCATTTTGCCGGATTGGTGGCGGGCGGAGCGCACCCGTCTCCGTTCCCGCACGCCCATGTCGTCACGACCACCACCCACAAGACCCTGCGGGGGCCGCGCGGCGGCATGATCCTCACCAACGACGAGGACCTCGCCAAGAAGATCAATTCGGCGATCTTCCCGGGCCTCCAGGGCGGCCCCCTGATGCACGTGATCGCCGCCAAGGCCGTGGCGTTCCACGAGGCGCTGACGCCGGAATTCAAGGACTATGCGCATGCGGTCGTGGCCAACGCCAAAGCGATGGCGGAGCCCATCCTGGCCGGCGGCTACAAGCTCGTGACTGGCGGCACCGACAATCATCTGATGCTGGTCGACCTCAGCCCCAAGGGTCTGACCGGCAAAGCGGCGGAAACGACGCTCGGCCGGGCGCATATCACCTGCAACAAGAACGGGATCCCGTTCGATACGCAAAAGCCGATGGTGACCTCAGGGATCCGCCTCGGCTCGCCGGCCGCGACTTCGCGCGGCTTCGGGTGCGCGGAATTCGCCAGGGTCGGGGAACTGATCGTCGAAACCCTCGACGGCTTGGCGGCGAACGGCGAATCGGGGAATGTCGCGGTCGAGGCGAAAGTGCGGGCAGACGTCGCGGAACTCACCCGCCGGTTTCCGATCTACTAGGGGATCGGAGGGCCTGAAAGGGACGGCTTGCGATGCGGTGCCCTTATTGCGGCGGCCTCGACACGCAAGTGAAGGATTCCCGACCGACTGAAGACGCCTCCTCGATTCGGCGGCGGCGCGTTTGCCCCGATTGCGGCGGTCGCTTCACCACCTTCGAGCGGGTGCAATTGCGCGAATTGCAGGTCGTCAAGAAGAGCGGCCGCCGGGTCCCCTTCGATCGCGACAAGCTCGTGCGCTCGGTGCAGGTTGCGCTGAGAAAGCGTTCCGTCGCTCCCGAACGGGTCGATCGGATGATCAACGGTATCGTGCGCCAGCTCGAGAGCCAGAGCGACGGCGACATCCCGACGGAGCGCATCGGCGAGCTGGTGATGGAGGGCTTAAAGGCGCTCGACGATGTGGCCTATGTCCGATTCGCCTCGGTCTATCGCAACTTCCGCGAGGCGCGCGATTTCAACACCATCGTCGACGAACTCGAGGGAGAACCTGAGCCGGCGCAGGGAACTCGGCAGCCCAAGGAAACGTCCGCGCAATGACCGCGCCGGAAGGCCAGGACGAAGATCGACGCTGGATGGACGCTGCCCTCAACCTGGGGGAGCGGTCGCTTGGCCTGGCCGCGCCCAATCCCGCCGTCGGCGCCATTCTCATCAAGGACGGGACGGTCGTCGGCCGAGGCGTGACGGCGCCGGGCGGACGGCCGCATGCAGAGCGGATCGCGATCGCGGAGGCCGGCGAATCGGCGCGGGGCGCGACGCTCTACGTGACGCTCGAGCCCTGCTCGCATTTCGGAGGGACGCCGCCCTGCGCGGACGCGATTGTCGAGGCGGGAATCGCGCGCGTGGTCTCGCCAATGGACGACCCGAACCCGCGCGTGGCGGGGCAGGGCCATGCCCGGCTCAAGGCCGCAGGGATCATGGTGACCGTCGGGCCGGGTTCCACGCAGGCGCGGCGCGATCATCGCGGCCATATCATGAGAGTCACGGCCGGGCGGCCATGCGTCACGCTGAAACTGGCTGAAACTGCGGACGGCTATGCCTCGGGCGGACCGCACGATCCGCGATTGCGGATCACCGGACAGATCGCGAATTTGCGCGTGCAGATCATGCGCGCGACCCACGAGGCGGTCATGATCGGCATCGAGACGGCGCTCGCCGACGACCCCGCGCTGACCGTCCGACTGCCCGGGCTCGACCGGAAACCCTGGCGCGTCGTGCTCGACACCCGACTGCGCCTGCCGACCGGGTCGCGGCTGGCCAGAAGCGCCCGGGATTTGCCCACGCTCGCGATCAGCGGGCCGGATGCGCCGAAGGACGCGGCAACGCGTCTCGCCGATTGCGGCGTTGTCGTCGAACGCGTGGCCCTCTGCCCCGAGGGCCACGTCGATCTCACGGAGGCGCTGCGGGCGCTCTCGGCGCGAGGCGTGACCCGGGTCTTCAGCGAAGGCGGCCCGCGGGTGGCGGCGCGGCTTATCGAACTGGGGCTCGCGGACGATGTCGTTCTCATCACGGCGGAAAAGCCGCTGGGGCGTCCTGGACTTCCTTCGCTGAGCGACGAGGCCCGCGCGGGCCTGATGGACCCGGAGCGCTATCGCCTCGTTGAAAGCGCAATCTACGGCGCCGACTCGATGCGGTATTGGGAGAGCCGGACGTAGGTCACCGGATACGGCGGGAAACGCGGCCTCCGCGCGCCTTGGTGTCCTTCGTGGTGACTTCTCTTACCACGAAGCACATGAAGGACCACGAAGTCAGAAAATAAGGCTTTTGGATGTTCACCGGAATTGTCAGCGACGTCGGCGAAATTATTGAAATGAAACGGCTAGGTGAGCGCTATCGGCTGGCGGTGGCGAGCGCTTTCGACCCGTCGTCGATCGCGATCGGCGCCTCGATCGCCAACGCGGGGGTCTGCCTGACCGTAGTCGGCGTCGAAGCCCGGAACCCGGGCGCCCGCATCGCCTTCGACGTTGGGGCGGAGACGCTCGCGGTCACCACGCTCGGCGCCTGGCGCGAAGGCGACCGCGTCAATCTGGAGCGAAGCTTACGCGTCGGCGACGAGCTCGGCGGCCATATGGTTAGCGGTCACGTCGACGGGGTCGCCGAAATTCTGTCGCGGCGCGACTTCAACGGCATGGCGCATTTCCGGTTCCGCGCGCTGAAGGATTGCGCGAGGTTCATCGCCGTTAAGGGCTCAGTCGCGCTCGACGGCGCGTCCTTGACCGTCAACGCGGTCGACGGCGATGCGTTCGAGGTTTTGCTGATCCCGCACACCTTGGCGGTGACCACTTGGGGCGAAAGAAGATCAGGCGACCGCGTCAACATCGAGGTCGATCAGATGGCGCGTTATGCGGCGCGGCTGATCGAAGCCGGGCGCGGCGACGCCTGAATTCAGCCGGGCATGCCCCCGGGTCCTCTGAACAGCCGCTATGCGAAGGCGGAGGGAAGCTCGCGCCATAAGCCGCGGCAAACATCAGGCAGGGCCTTCCCCACGGTCATGGCAGGCAAACGAGATCGTCATGCGCCATCTGTCGATGCGCCATCTTAACGGCCAAACGGCAGCGTGCTATGGTTCGCACGACTACCCTCGCGCTGTGAATGTTGAGCGCTGAAACGCGCATGGTGCGCCGGTAACGTTCGCAGCACTGAGGAGGTAGCATTGAGCAGAACAAAGTTCTCGTAGCTTTGGATCGCGCAGCGGCAACGATTACAGCGCACTGAAGGGGAGCGACTGATGCTCATCACTGAATTCCAGTTGCGATTGCCCGCCTTCGCATGTGCACTCGGCCTCGCGTCGCAAATAGTTTTGATGTCCACCCAGAGCACGGAGGCGCAAACGATGAAGCCGACGATTTTGCTTGTCCATGGTGCGTGGGCCGACTCTTCGAGCTGGAACGGAGTCGTCGACCTTCTGCTCAAGGACGGCTACGACGTTCGAGCGCTGCCGAACACGCTTCGCGGCCTTGACGCGGACGCCGCCGTCATCTCAACGTACCTCAAAACCGTTTCTGGTCCGGTGGTTCTCGTCGGTCACTCCTACGGGGGCTCCGTCATCAGCGTCGCGTCTGCGAATGCGCCGAACGTGAAGGCATTGGTTTACGTGGACGCCTTCGCTCCCGAAGCGGGTGAATCAGTCCAAGAAGAGCTCGCAAGCGCACCTCCACCTCCGGCGGACTTCACGATTGCCGTGCCGTTCGCGACGCCAACCGGCGGCGACGCAGATCTATACGTGAATGCGAAGTATTTTGGGGCGATCTTTGCGTCTGCGGAATCTCCGGAGGTTGCGGCGCGCTTGGCCGCGACGCAGCGACCTTTCGCCGCACGCTGCCTGACCGATAAAGCGCCGGCTGCAATCGGTTGGAAGACGATCCCTTCGTGGTACGTCATAGGGGACGCCGACAAAGTCATACCGCCCGACATTCTGAATAAATTCGCCACGCGTGCGAAGTCGAAAGTCTACCACGTTCCGGGCGGCGATCATCCGAGCATGATCGCGCATCCCGAAGTGACGGTAGCTGCGATCGAAGATGCGGCAAATACCGTTGCCCACTGAGCGTGAGACGTCGTCAAATGATTGGGCTCGGCGATCGGCGGTTAGGTGGCAGCCCTCACCGCGCGGCGGCATCCAGTGCGTGGCGATGACCGGCTCCGCGCCAATTTCCTTCAACGGTACGGAATCGGGCGATCGCGTTAGTGCGAACACCTCATGCTGGTTCGCCCTCAGGCGATGAATCAGCGGCCTCCAGATGGCGCCGTGCAGAAAACGGGAGAAAGACAAGTGTCCCGTCGCGTGGTTGTCGATTGCCGCTTCCGAAAGGCGGGATCCATTGGCCTTGGGTTGCGAGAGTGGCGATCGTGTGGGTCGCGCCGGCTGCTGCGCTTCCGCTATGAGCGGCCGCGTCGCTCGGGATGATGGGAGACGTTGAGCTGCGGGACTTCGGCCGGGCTGATGCCTCGGGCGATGAGGCGTACTCCGCGCTCGAAATTGAATGACAGCTTGGCGGCCGACTCCGGTCCATCCCGGCGCGACTCCTGTACGCCCGCTATCCGCCTTTCGCGACATTTGGGCTCGGGTATCAAGTGTTAGATATTGCACCCTAGCCGATCCACCGCAGCTTCACCCGCTCCGCGCCGTCGAACGAGGAGCGTCGACTATGCCATCTACATGTGCATCATGTTCATCGGCATCATGTTGTGGTTCATATTGGTCATGATCCACATCGAGCCGACGATGATCAGCCCGACGATCAGCACGCCGAAGGCGAGCGCCAGCACGTTGTTGTAGTTGTCCGGTCCGGTGGTGATGTGCAGGAAGAAGACCAGGTGGACGCCCATTTGCGCCACCGCCAACACCAACAACGCAACCGGAATGCTGGGCTGCCAGACGAGCGATGTGCCCACAAGGAAGAACGCAACGGCGGTAATAAGAGCCGCAAGAAAAAGCCCGACGATATAGCCGAGCAGACCCTCCGCGATCTCGTGGCCGCTCACCGGCTCGTCGCCGGGCGCATGGTCTGAGGCGTGGTGGAGATGCAGCCTCGCGTCGGTGTCGCTCATACGACCACTCCCAAGAGATAGACCACGGTGAAGATCGCCACCCAGATGATGTCGAGCGTGTGCCAGAAGAGGGCGAAGCACAAAACGCGCCGCAGGATGTCGGGGCGGTAGCCCTTGGCGAACACCTGCGCCATCATCGTCAGAAGCCACATGAGCCCGAGGGTCACGTGCAGGCCGTGGCAGCCGACGAGGGTGAAGAACGCTGACAGGAAAGCGCTGCGCTGCGGACCCGCGCCAATGCCGATCATGCCGACGAACTCGTGCACTTCCAGGAACAGGAAGCCCGCCCCGAGCAGGGCGGTCACCGCCATCGCGCCATAGTACATAGTGTCGCGATGGGCGCGCGCGCCGATGCTGGCCACGCCGCAGGCGAAGCTCGAGAGCAGGAGGAAGGCGGTCTCGAACGCGACGACGTCGAGATGGAACAGGTCCCTGCCGCTCGGACCGCCGGCCGTCTCGTTCACCAAGACGGCGTAGGCGGCGAAGAAGGTCGAGAACATCACGATGTCGCTAAGGAGGAAGATCCAGAAGCCGTAGCCAACGATGACGCGCTTCTGAGCAAGTTCGGAGAGCTCATGCGGGACCGACGGCGCCGCTCCCTCGCCGCCGAGGCCGACGGCTGTCGTTCGCGCGGCGATGCTCATTCGGCAGGCTCCATCTGGGCGAGCGCCAGGCGGCGGGCGGCGCGGTTCTCGCGGTCGATGCGCGCCACCTCCGCAGCGGGAATGCGATACTCGGTGCGGTCGCGCCAGGCGAAGACCACGAAGGTGGCGAAGGCGCCGACGAAGGCGAGAGCCGCGAGCCACCAGATTTGCCAAATGAGGGAGAAGCCGAGAATTGCGGCGAAGAAGGCGCAGACGAAGCCGGTCGCGCTGTTGCGCGGCAGCTCGATGTCCTGATAGGCGGGTTCCGGCTCCGGCGCGCCTCGCTCCCGCGCGCGCTGCTTCATCAACCAATAGGCGTCTGTCCCCTCGACATGGGGCAACACGGCAAAGTTGAAGGGTGGGGGCGGCGACGACGTCGACCATTCAAGCGCCCGGCCGTCCCACGGATCGCCGGTCGTGTCGCGCAGCTCCTCGCGATTGCGGATGCTGACGACGAGCTGCGCGATCTGGAACCCAATGCCGACCAGGATGACCGCGGCGCCGGCGGCGGCGACCAATAGCCAGGGATACCACGCCGGATTGTCGTAGTGCTGCATGCGACGCGTCATGCCCATAAGACCCACCACGTAGAGCGGCATGAAGGCGAGGTAGAAGCCGACAAACCAGCACCAGAACGCCGCCTTGCCAAGGCGCTCGTCGAGGCGGAAGCCGAAGGCTTTGGGGAACCAATAGGTATAGCCGGCGAACATCCCGAACAGGATTGCGCCGATGATGACGTTGTGGAAATGGGCGACCAGAAACAGGCTGTTGTGCAGCAGGAAATCAGCCGGCGGCACCGCCAGCAGCACGCCCGTCATCCCGGCGATGATGATCGTGACGATGAAGCCGATCCCCCAGTACATTGGCGACGCGTAGCGCACGCGCCCGCCATACATGGTGAACATCCAGTTGAAGACTTTCACTCCCGTCGGGACCGCGATGATCATCGACAGGATGCCGAAGACAGCGTTGACGTCGGCGCCCGCCCCCATGGTGAAGAAATGATGCAGCCAGACCGTGAACGACAGGATGCAAATCACCATGGTGGCGGCCACCATCGAACGGTAGCCGAACAGCGGCTTGCCGGAGTAGGTCGAGAATACTTCGGAGAAGACGCCGAAGGCTGGCAGAACGAGGATGTAGACCTCAGGATGGCCCCAGATCCAGATGAGGTTGTTGAACATCATCACGTTGCCGCCGGCCTCGTTGGTGAAGAAATGAAAGCCGAGGTAGCGATCGAGCAGCAACATGGCGAGCGTCGCCGTCAGGACGGGGAAGGCCGCGACGATCAGCAACATCGACGCGAACGCGGTCCAGCAGAACACCGGCATGCGCATATAGGTCATGCCGGGGGCGTGCAGCTTGAGGATCGTGGTGACGAAATTGACGCCAGTCAGCAATGTGCCGACGCCGGAGATTTGCAGCGACCAAAGATAGTAGTCCATGCCGACGCCGGGCGAATATCTGAGTTCGGAGAGCGGCGGAAAGGGCAGCCAGCCGACATGGGAGAACTCGCCGACCACCAGCGAAATGTTGATTAAGAGCGCACCCGTTGCGGTGAGCCAGAAGCTCACTGAATTGAGCGTCGGGAAGGCGACGTCCCGCACGCCTAGCTGCAAGGGCACGACGATGTTGATGAGCCCGATCACGAAGGCCATCGCGACGAAGAAGATCATCAGCGTGCCATGCGCCGCGAAGATTTGGTCGTAGTGGTCCGGCGGCAAATAGCCCGGCGCCTGAAAAGCCAGCGCCTGCTGCGAACGCATCATGATGGCGTCGACAAAGCCGCGCAAAAGCATCACCGCCGCGAGGAACACGTACATGACGCCGATGTGCTTGTGGTCGACGCTGGTGATCCACTCGCGCCATAGATATGGCCCCCAGCCTTTCAGCAGGACGTAGATCACGACGAGGCCGACGATCGAAAACGCGCCGACGCCGGCGATCAGCGGGATCGGTTGATCGAGCGGAATATCTGCCCAGGTCAGTTTGCCCAACATGCTACTTCCCCCCGCACCAAGCCAACCATGAATCCGCGTCCACCACCGGGCCGGGCTTGGGTCCGGGCCCGGGAGGCAGAGCCTGGGTCAGGACCTTCTGAAAGAGGTCCGGCTCGATGTCCGAGAAGACAAACGGCGCGACTTTGATGCTCTGCTTCGAGAGTTCCTTGTAGGCGTCGGCGTCGAGCGTCTTGCCGCCGCTCGAGCGCGTCTCCTCAACCCAGGCTTTGAACTGGTCGGGCGGGACCGCTTCGACATTGAAATGCATGTCGGCAAAACCGTCCCCGCTGAACATGGCCGACTCGCCCAGGAACTCGCCGGGCTTGTCGGCGATCAGGTTGAGGTCCGTCGCCATGCGATTCATCGTGTAGATCATGCTGCCGAGGTCGGGGATGAAGAAAGCGTTCATGACGCTGGCGGAGGTGAGGGTGAAATGCACTGGAACGCCGGCAGGAATGACGAGACGATTGACGCTGGCGACGCGCTGCGCGGGGTAGATGAACAGCCATTTCCAGTCGAGAGAGACGACCTGAACGTCGATCGGCGCCGCCTCCGCAGCGAGCGGCTGGGCGGGATCGAGCTCGTGCGAGCCGATCCAGGCCACTCCGCCGAGCAGCATGATCGTCAGAAGAGGGATCGACCAGGTGATCATCTCGACCTGGCCCGAATACTCAAATTCCGGCAGGTGGATGGCGCGTGTGTTGGAGGCGCGGAACCACCAGGCGAAGGCGAGCGCGACGACGCCGGTCGGGACCACGATCGCCAGCATGATGGCCACAGAATCGATGAGAATCGTCGCGTCGCCCCTCCCCACCTGTCCCTGCGGGTCGAGCACGTTCGGCTGGCAGCCCGCCAATGCGAGCGTCGCAAGCAAGCCGCAGAGGCGGAGCGCGAGAGGTATCGGGGATCGCGCTTTCGAGCGCGGCGGCCGGTCAAGCGAGCGCATCGCGAACTTCTCCTGCATGAAACTCCCCCGCGGCTGCCCCGCCGCGCCCGTTAGCTTTCCGATTTTTTGCTGACGTGGAGGAGACCAAAAACGCGGGGCAGACCATGAGGCTGCGAGGCGGCGCGCCGCGTCGAAGGTTGAATAACGCTGGTCCCGCATGTCAGCGCACCTCGAGGGACGGCTTCCGACCTTTACTACCAAAACATGTCACGAGTCATGCGCTAACGGCGCGCTCCCCTTTCAAATCTCGAGGATCTCCTCAAAGGGCCGTTCAGACGGCAGCGCGCAAGCTTCTTGGCGGCGCCGCAGACGTTTCCCTGTCGTTCCTCCGCCGCCTCTTATCTTCCTGATAAGCGCGAACTAGCTCCCTGTTATTGTCCTGTTGCGGCGCTTGCGAAATTTTGCGCAATAGATTGGAATGAAAGGTCTTTTTCCCCGCGAGATCGGCCAGAACGCCGCCTCTCCCCGTTTTCTCCCTGTTTAACAGGCCATCCCGCGTTTTTGATCCGGCGGCGCGCCGCCGGATCATCGGCGCGCCAGTCCCGGAGCGATGCCCTCGCGCATGACGAAACGCCGCAAGGGTCCGATCGCTCCTATCGCCGCGAGGCCCGCGCCGCGGGCGAAGTCGAGCGGCGCAAATCGGGTCAGCAATGCCTGATTGAGGCCGTGAACGACGCCGGTGTGCATGGCGATGTCCGTCCGCCGCGCGCGATCGTAGCTCAGCAAAACGGCTTCGCCGCCGATGTCCAGCCCCAGGCCTCGCGCCTCGACCGCGCAGGCGACGATCGCGTTGACGTCGCGAAGGCCGAGGTTGAGACCCTGTGCGCCGATCGGCGGAAAAGCGTGCGCCGCATCGCCGACCAGCGCGAGCCGTTGCGATGTGATCTTCGGCACGATCTGGCGCGACATCGGAAACACTCCTGACGGTCCCTCAAGCCGCATGGCGCCGAGGATCGACCGCGCCTGACGCTCGATCTCGCGCTCGAGCCCCGAGGCTTCAAGCGTCTCCCGCCGGCGCGCCTCTTCATCGGACATGAGCCAGACAAGGCTCGAACGGTGCGGCGCCGCCTCTTTTGGCGGCAGCGGCACGAGCGTGAAAGGCCCGTTGCAGGTATGAAACTCCGTCGACGCGTCGCGATGCGGCAGTCGGTGGGCGAGAAGTGTGGTCAATGCGCTCTGCTGATAACGCCGGCCGCGCGCTGGAAGTCCGGCTGAGCGGCGTGCGCGCGAATCGCGTCCGTCCGCTCCGATCACAAGCGCGCATGCGACGACCCGCCCGTCGTCGAGCCGCGCCAACGCTCTCTCGCCAGAGAAATCGTAGCGCATGACGGCGGGGCTCATGCGCTCAAGGCCCGGCGTTCGCGCTGCCTCGAGCGCGAGCCCCGAAGCCATGCGATCGTTCTCGACGTTCCAGCCAAACGCGTCGAGCCCGATTTCGGCGGAGTGGAACTCGACCGGGCGGGGCGGAAAAAGGGAGCCTGTATCGTCGATGATGCGCAGGGTGCGCAATGGCGCAGCCTCTGTTCGGATCACCGGCCAAAGTCCGAGAGACTCAAGATAGGCGGCGGAGCGGTCGAGCATCGCGACGGTCCGTCCGCGCCCGATCCTTTCGTCTGCGCCGCATGAGACGACGTCGAATCCAGCCTGCGCGAAGGCGATCGCCGCAGTGAGACCCGCAAGGCCGGTTCCGGCGACGAGCACGTCGCAAGAGCGATCAGGGAATGTCTTCAGGCTGTTCATCGTCGAAGATTCACGCGCATTCGCCGGACGCCAAGACTGGGCCGCTTGAATTTGATAAGGCGAAAGCGACGAGGTCAAGCTGGCGCATCCCCAAGGGGCGCTCCTTTCGCGCGGAAAGGCGGGCGAGTTAGGGCATGTCGATCGAGAAGCGGCCCGTTCGCGTGGCCCAGGCGGCGGGATTTTCTGTTCACGTCTTCACCGCCTCCGGCGGCGCTGTCGCCGTTCTCGCGCTTTATGCAGCGATCGAACGCAATTTTCCGGCATGCTTCGCCTGGCTCGGCCTGGCGCTCTTCATCGACGGCGTCGACGGCACTCTGGCGCGCGCCGCACGGGTGCATGTGACGGCCGCTTCGATCGACGGCGCGGTCCTCGATCTGGTCATCGATTTCCTCACCTATGTGCTCGTGCCGGTCGTGGCGCTCTGGCGATCAGACCTGATGCCGACAGAGGCCTCGTTCTGGATCGGACTGGTGGTCACGATCGCTTCCGCGCTCTATTTCGCGGACACGCGCATGAAGACCGAAGACCTGTGGTTTCGGGGATTTCCCGCGACCTGGAATATCGTGGTTCTTTATCTCTTCGTTCTTCGGCCGCCATGGATCGTGAGCGCGGCCGTCCTCCTCGGGGCGGCGGCGTTGATGTTCGCGCCCGTCGTCTTCGTTCATCCGCTCCGGGTTGTGAAGCTGCGCCGGCTCACGATCGCGATGAGCATCGCCTGGTTCGGCTTTGCCG
Source organism: Hyphomicrobiales bacterium (assembly GCA_019237205.1). Taxonomy (GTDB): domain Bacteria; phylum Pseudomonadota; class Alphaproteobacteria; order Rhizobiales; family Beijerinckiaceae; genus Roseiarcus. Next base: position 4,966 of record JAFAHO010000146.1, on the reverse strand, counting down.
CCATCGCGGTCGCCGAAAATCTGTCGCCGTCGGGTTGGGTTGTCTGGGGGCTGATCGTGACTGCCGCCTATTTTCTCGCCCTGCCGCTGCTCAGGCATTCCCCGTGGGCGCAGGATTGAACCGCTCCCACCGGCCGGAGCCGCCTTGCCGGGAAGCGTGAATTCTTGCTATAGGCCGCCGGTCGCGGCGCAACATCCGTTGCTCGCCGGCCTCGTGGCGGAGTGGCTACGCAGAGGACTGCAAATCCTTGCACCCCGGTTCGATTCCGGGCGAGGCCTCCATTGAATCAATCCGTTAGCCGAAATTCCGGTACTATAGGAAGCTGAGCCCGCAGATCGTCAGTCAGAGAAACAGCGAAGCGGCAGACATACGCCCGCAAAAGAGGGCGCGAACGCAGGCGCAAGGCGCGAAAAGACGATAAATGAACGGGCGATGCTTTTTGTTCACCTGGTGATTTAGGTTCGACATCGAGGGGTCTCTATGCTGATCGCGACAAATGTTCGGCGCAGACCTGGGAAGTCGCGCACGTTGCCTCCTCTGCGCGATGCGTTGAGATGAACCCGCCCACTCCGAACGGCGCGGCCGTGACGACGCCGGCCAGGGCCTGGTTGCGGGCTCTTGAGACCACCGCGCAAGCGACTCGTGATCCCGAGCGTGTTTTGCCGCGGGCGGTTGCCGAGTGGGCTCGCAAGTATGGCGATGCTACGGCGTTTGTGAGCGACCGCGAGTGTTTCAGCTTCCGCGCGCTCGAAGCGCGGATGAACCAATATTCGCGATGGGCGCTTAGCGTGGGAGTTACGAGCGGCGAGAGCATCGCTCTTGTTATGGGCAACCGGCCTGAGTATTTCGCGATCTGGCTCGGGCTCACCCAGGTGGGCGCCATTGTCGCGCTGATCAGCCCCGATCTTCGCGCGCCGGCGCTCGCCCATGCCTTGAAAGTCGCCGAAGCGCGGCGTGCAATCGCCGCCGCCGAATGCGCCGAAGTGTGCTCGGCGGCAATCGCGCGCCTCGATGAAGAGATTGAGATTTGGACTCACGGGGGAGGGCCGTCGGACGCGCGTCAAGTTGACCTCGCGGTTTCAGCGCGGAGCGGGGAGCCGCTCTCGCAAGACGAGCGACGCCATGTCACCCTCGCCGATCGCGCGCTCCGGATCTTCACTTCTGGAACGACCGGTTTGCCGAAGGCCGCCGAGGTCAGTCATCATCGGCTCGTCGGCTGGACACATTGGTTTGCCGGTCTCGCCGGCCTGAGCCCGACCGACCGGCTGTACAACTGCCTTCCTATGCATCACAGCGTGGGTGGTGTTGTCGCGATCGGCGCTCCGTTGGTTTTCGGTGGCTCGGTCGCAATCTCCGAGCGCTTCTCCGCCCGTGGATTTTGGGACGACGTCATGCGCTGGGAGTGCACGGCGTTTCAATATATCGGCGAGCTTTGCCGCTATCTCATCGCCGCGCCAGTTCGCCCTGAGGAGAGGGCCCACAAGCTGCGGATCGCCATTGGAAACGGGCTTTCGCAGGAGGTTTGGCGCGCTGTTCTCGACCGGATCGGACCAGTCCGCATTCTCGAATTCTACGCTTCGACGGAAGGCAATGTTTGGCTTTACAACGTCGAAAGCAAGGTCGGATCGATTGGGCGGACCCCGCCGTATCTTGCGGTGCGGGACTCGATCGCGCTCGTCCGTTTCGACGACGAGATCCAAATGCCAATTCGCGGCCCGGATGGCTTCTGCCTGCGCTGCGCCGACGCCGAAATCGGAGAGGCTTTGGGGCGCATTGGAGAGGATCCTGGCGCGCGTTTTGAGGGCTACAGCGAAGGCGCCGAGACAGAGAAGAAAATCCTTCGCGACGTATTCAAGGCGGGGGATGCGTGGATGCGAACCGGCGATCTGATGCGCCGCGACGCCGATGGCTTCTACACGTTTGTCAACCGCATCGGCGACACCTTCCGTTGGAAGGGAGAAAACGTGTCGACCTCCGAAGTCTCGGCGGCGCTCCAGGCCTGTCCTGGCGTGACGCAGGCGATCGTCTATGGGGTCGCAGTTCCTGGCGCCGAGGGGCGTGCAGGAATGGCGCTGTTGAAGATCGACGATCGCTTCGATCTCGGCGCGCTGGCGCGCCGACTAGAAATTCTCCCCGGCTATGCTCGGCCGCAATTTTTACGCGTCGCCGTTGAGATCGAAGCCACCGAGACGTTCAAACCCAAACGTCGCCTCTATGTCGAGCAGGGCTTCGACCCTACGCGCGTCGAAGATCCGCTCTATGTCTTTGACCGCGAGCGGCAGACCTATTTGCAGCTGGACGCAGAACGCTACGCCGCAATTCGAAACGGAGCCCTTCGGCTTTGAACGCAATCAGCGCGCCCCGCGCGCTCGGCGGGCGGGCCCGGGGGCTACGGCGCACCCCTTTGTCCACCGTCATCACCGGCCGGTTATGTTCCGGCCGCCCTCCAAGCCTCCGGAGACGTCGCGACGCGAACCTGGCCGCCTCCTAAAAATCTCGTTTGAAACTACAATCGATTCGAGGCAGTGGATAACGCGTCATCGCTTTAGGCGGGAGCGCTTTCGCTTCTTGCCGCGAGCGTGCGGGAGGCGTGCCATGCGCAGAGAGACCATCTCCATTCACGGCGGCTTTATTTGCGACCCTGCGACCAAAGCTGTGGCGCCGCCCATCTATCAAAACGTCGCCTACGAATTTGAGAGCGCGGACAAAGCGGCCGCGCTCTTCAATCTGGAGATCCCGGGCTTTCGCTACAGTCGCATAGCCAATCCCACCACAGATATTCTGGAGCAACGGATTGCCCAACTTGAGGGCGGAGTCGCCGCGCTCGCCGTTGCATCGGGACAGGCCGCGCTCAATTACGCCTTTCTCACGCTCGCCGACCGCGGGGGCAGCATCGTCTCGACGCCCCAGCTCTATGGCACGACGCACACGCTGCTCGCTCACACGCTGAAGGGCCAGGGCATCCAAGCGCGCTTTGCTCAAGGCGACCGCGCCAGGGATATCGCGCCTTTGATCGACGAAACTACGCGAGCGGTCTTTTGCGAATCTGTCGGCAACCCCGCGGGAAATGTTTGCGACATCGAGGCGCTCGCGCATGTCGCGCACGCGCACGGGTTGCCGCTCATAGTCGACAATACCGTAGCGACGCCCATCCTTCTGCGGCCGATCGAACACGGCGCCGACATCGTCGTACACTCCCTGACGAAATTTATGGGCGGTCATGGCGTTGTGATGGGCGGCGCGATCGTCGACTCGGGCCGGTTCGACTGGACCTCTCAAGCGTCGCGGTTTCCAATGTTCTGTGAGCCCGACGAATCGTACCACGGGCTGATTTACGCGGACAGGTTCGGACGCGAGGCGTTCATCGCCCGCGCGCGCAGTGTCTATCAACGAACGACCGGCGCCGTGCTTGCGCCAATGAGCGCCTTCCTGATCTTGCAAGGCATCGAGACCGTCGCGCTACGCATGGAGCGCCATGTCGAGAACGCGCGTGAAGTCGCGCATTTCTTGCGCGGGCATCCGCGAGTCGCGTCGGTCGAATATGTCGGCTTTCCTGACAGCCCCTATCATGCCCTTGCGGCAAAGTATCTGGGCGATCGGGCGCCCTCGCTGCTCACCTTCGGCGTCGCGGGCGGCCTGGAGGCGGCCAAGGCGTTCTACGACGCGCTGAAACTCATCAAGCGGCTGGTCAACATCGGCGACACCCGTACTCTGTGCTGCCATCCAGCTTCAACGACCCATAGGCAAATGACCCCTGAGCAGCAAATTCGAGCGGGCGTAAGGGCGGAAACGATTCGGCTCAGTGTCGGGATCGAACACGCGCAGGACATCATCGAAGATCTCGATCAGGCTCTGTCCGCCGCGTCGACCCCGCCAACGATCGCGTCGCGATAGAGGTTCGCGCGGTTCACGCCGCCTGCCTGAGACCCACAATCAGCTCCACGTAAACATAGAGCGTCTGTTCGATAACACTCTTCTCGTCGAAGGACCTCACGACCCTCTCTCGCACGGCCATACCGAACTTTCTTGTAACGTCATCATTCTCGGCAAGCCGCCGGATGGCGCTGGCGAGCGCCGGTGCGTGTCGCGCGGGGACGAGCAGTCCATCCTCGCCGCATTCCTCCACGACCACATTCTTCGGGCAGACGGATCGTGTGGTACTCTGCGTCGTGGACGCTGCGATATCTGTGCTTCACCCATCTTGGCGTGCGCCTGATCTGCTAACTGCATCCTATAGGGCGGACGTTCTGGAGGGCGGACGTTCTGGCAGAGGGGCGGGACCGCGACTTCTTGACCAGCCGAAGCCTATGGTCTCGCATCCCATACCGAGACAGCTTCCGTGGCGTGGCCCCGGCGTGGCCCTGGGCGTGGCCCGGCGCGTCCTTGACTGTAAGTTCGCTGATGCTTATCGACGTTGAAGGATTTCGCCTCCCTTGTTGTGGCGGGCTCTGGCGGCAAGTCTCTCGTTAGCGAGAATAAGCGATTCGTCGGCGTCTTTGTTTGCCGGAACTCCGCCGCAACTTACCGCCGATATCTACAGGGGAACGGCGTTAGATCCCAAGGGTTTATTGAGGGCGGCGACGTCCATTCGTGGGGCGGAATCCAATGGCGGCGACTTCAGCTGAATCGCAGCGGGAACAGCGTCTCGCTATGGTGAACTCTCAGCTGCGGACAGGCGACGTCGTCGACCGGGAAGTGCTCGCGGCCTTTCTCGAGACGCCACGCGAACGGTTTGTAGCGCCGGACTTCACCGCGCTCGCCTATCTCGATCGAGAAATCCCGGCGCGGGGCGCTAGAACCCGGCGGTTGCTGCCTCCTCTCACCCTTGCACGGATGCTTCAGGCCGTCGCCGTCAAAGCCGGCGACCGGGCGCTCGACGTTGGCGGCGGATCCGGCTACGGCGCAGCGCTCCTCGAATTGATGGGGGCTAAGGTCGTGGCGCTCGAGTCGGATGCGGGCGCCGCGG
>JAFAHO010000123.1 GCA_019237205.1 Hyphomicrobiales bacterium | reverse complement strand
CTTGCCGACGAAGATTGTCTCCACCGCCGTTTTCATGTTGTCGGAGACGCCGCGACCGCAGGCGCCGCGGAAGAACGCGAACGCCCTCTCGTGGGCGTCGAAAACCATCTCCTGCGTCTCGCGCGGAGAGGCGCGCACGACCATCATGCGGCTGTGGCGGAGGCGAACGTGCGCGACCTTCACAATCGTCGTCACGCCGTCCAGCACGACGATCTCATGGCTCCAGATTCCATGGGGAGGTGGATAGCGACCGACGCTCTGGCAGAGTGAGGTTGCGACCACGCACTCTGGAGGCGGCCATGCAGTTAATAGCTGAACGACACGAGGAACCGATCGCTATCCGAACCGATCTTGGCGCAATTGTTATTTCTTTGGAACTCAGCCGTTCGCTCTGGCTCGTCACTTCGATCTCGCCGGGCAGTGAGAGGATGTCCAAGCACAACGTCCCAGCCGGGGACATTGGCGCGTTGCTGACCCGATTTGCGGAACTGAGGACGAAGGCCTTGGCCCGGACCGGGAAAACCGTTCCGGTCATCGTCATACAGGAAGCGGGGCTCGATGGATTCTGGATTCACCGCGCGCTGCAGAATGAAGGGATTGAAAGTCATGTCGTCGACCCGGCTTCGATTGCGACTTCGCGTCGGCGCCGCCGGGCGAAGACTGACAGGATCGACGGCGAGGCGCTGGTCCGCACGCTGTTGGCCTATAAGCGCGGCGAACCTCGAGTGTGTGCGATGGTCAAGGCGCCGACCCCCGAGGAAGAGGACCGCCGGCGTCTATGCCGTGAGCGAAAGGTCTTGACCAACGAACGCGTCCTGCACGTCAACCGGATCAAAGGATTGTTGTTCGCGCAGGGCGTATCCGGGTACGAGCCGCGGCGCCGCGATCGTCGGCAACGGCTCGACCTACTCCGCACGGGAGATGGCCGCCCATTGCCAGAGCATCTCAAGCGTCAAATCGGTCGTGAGCTCGATCGGCTCGAACTTCTGCTCGCACAGATCAAGGCAGTCGAGGGCGAGCGGGATGAGCTGCTTGCTGCGCAAGACACTGCGGCGCCTGCGCCGGCAGCGATGTTGCTTGGCATCAAAGGCATCGGGTCGGAGTTCGCCGCCATTCTCTGGTCGGAAGGGCTGTTCCGACACTTCGATAATCGGCGCCAAATCGCTTCTTACGCCGGCCTGGCGCCGACGCCCTGGCAGAGCGGATCGGTCGATCGCGAACAAGGTGTTTCCAAAGCGGGAAACTCACGATTGCGAATCACGCTCATCCAGCTCGCATGGCTATGGCTGCGCCACCAGCCACAATCGGCGCTTACGCTGTGGTTTAAAGAACGCGTCCTGCGCAATGGCGGTCGGTTGAAGAAGTCGACCATCGTCGCCTTGGCGCGAAAGCTGCTGATCGCTCTGTGGAAATATGTCACCCTCGGCGTCGTTATCGAGGGCGCTGTGATGAAGGCCGCCTGATCAGCCTGGCGCATAAGCCGCATCTTCTAATCTTCCAGGACCGACAGTTCCTGGCGGAGTCCAGGTGGACGAACCGAAATTCGATTTGGCCTTTCAACGCCGAGCTCCAGAATGGTCTCGTTCTCCTGAGCCATCGCCGCACGCACGCGGGATATTGGTGCAGCCGTTCAACGCGGCGACCGTATGTGAGTTTGAACCGGCGCCGGAAACGGACCGCGTCATGCAATTTGGCTCAGACCATGGATACCCCAACAAACAAGCGGAGGACTTGATGGCTCCCCTTGACCTTACCGTCCCCATGTGAGTCGAACTGGTAGGCTTCGCCCGGCGCGAAAGTCAGCGGGACCAAAGCGCTCGCCGTCGCGCTCGCGTTCGACTTCGCCCAGGCGCCGGCGTAGCGGCCAACGGCGTCATAGCCGCCCTCGTAGCCGAGCGCCCGCAACTCCTCGAAAAGGCGGATCAGGGTCAGCCGCTCGCGGGCCGGCGCTTCGGCGTTGGTCGCCAACAGCCGATCGAGTTCCTCTTTCCATCTTCCCAGCTTCGGGCGCGGCTGCACCCGGCGCTCGTAGGAAAACGACGTCTCCTCAGACCGAAGCGCTTTCCGCACCGTGTTGCGCGACAACCTTAGGTCGCGCGCGATTTCCTTGATCGACTTGCCCTGGACAAAGGGCTCACGCCGTATCCGACCAATCGTCTCCACAACCAGCATCCCCCACCGCCCGCTTCGCGCCAAAGCAGGCAGCCGACCAAACCGGAAAATCGGGGGGTCAATTTTGGACGCCAATTCCCCGCATCAGGGGGTCACTTTTCCACGCCGGATCACACCGCAACACCGCCTCCGCGTCGCCGTGGTGCTGCCTGAGCAAATTGCGGACGCCGTCGAAGCTCCGCCCTGTGCGCTTTGCGAGCTCGCGGGCGAGCGCCGCCTTGGACGGGAAGGCCGCGCCCTCGAGCGCGTTCGGCGGGTCCACGTACCGGCTCGCCGGCAGCGGCCGGGGAGGAGGATCCGGCTTCGGCGCCATCAACGGCCCGACCACGGCGACGGCGACTTTGAGATGAGTGACGGGCGGAAG
>JAFAHO010000024.1 GCA_019237205.1 Hyphomicrobiales bacterium | reverse complement strand
TCCGCCCTTCTGAGACCTTTAGCCAAACGTCTTGGTCGTCGTCCACTGACCCCAGATCGTGCGCACCGCAAATATCTTGCTGAAGCGACCATCGGGACGAGGGAGAGGGCGGTTCGGTATTACTCCACGAGCCTCGAGCCGCTTGAGACCTGTGGGCGGGGCTGGTAACGGAGCATTATCGCGATCGCTTTAACGCAATTTCATCTTAGCCCGGCGGCGCGTGCGGGGAGGGGTGGGGGACGAAACGAATGCTGTCTAAGCTCAAGCGGCTGGTTTCACGAGGCGTTGGCTGCACGGCGCTTGCGATGGCCGCGGTGGTCTCGGGTTACGGCGGCGCTCCGCTGGAATCTGACTGGGCCCTCGCAGGCAATGTCTTTTCGGGCAACTATCCCAAGCCGAAGGATTACCCGATCCGCGGCATCGACGTGTCCAAGTTCCAGGGCGATATTGATTGGAACGCCGTCGCCAACAGCGGGGTCAAATTCGCCTGGATCAAGGCGACCGAGGGCGGCGACCGGGACGCGCGCTTCCAAGCGAACTGGGATGGGGCCAAAGCGGCCGGCATCGCCCATGGCGCCTATCACTTCGTCTATTGGTGCCGCCCGCCGCTCGAGGAAATCAACTACTTCGAACAGAATGCGCCCGCCGAGGACGACGCGCTCCCGCCCGTACTCGACGTCGAAGCGACGCCGACCTCACCGACCTGCCACCGCCACCTCACTCAAGACGGGGCCATCGCCGATATGCAGGTCATGCTGCAGGAGATGGAGCGCCATTACGGCAAACGGCCGATCATCTACACGACCCCTGATTTCTACCAGGCGATCCTTTCCGACGGCGCGTTGATGGACTATGCGATCTGGGTGCGCTCGACCAAACATCATCCTGCCGTGAAGTACGGTTCGCGCGCCTGGCATTTCTGGCAGTATCAATCCGACGGGCGGGTCCCGGGCATCGGCGGCAAAGTCGACAAGGACGCCTTCTACGGCACGAAGGAGCAGTGGGACGCGTTCCTGAAGGAGCCGGGCGCGCGCCCCATACAGACCGGCGCGGCTGGCGCCGCGTCCGCCCCTGCGCCAACGCAAACGGCGGCCGATGCGGATTAAAACATGACGCCCAGAACCTCGGCCGGTCTCCTAGCGTAGGCATCGTGAATGGGTCCACGTCGGTCAATCGCCGTGACCTTTGGTACTATGGATCAAAGGGAATACTCTACTGGATTGGGGTCATTGCCAGTATGGCTCGAAGCCGGGCCAAGGCGGTTCCGGGGCGGCCGGCCAGTAAAGCTCACCCGCCTCAGCGTCGGCGCGGAACGGTCCGCGCGCCTCCTGCAGGACAATCACTGGCGCGCCAACCGACACGCGGTCGTAAAGGTCGATAACGTCGTGATTGAACAGGCGGATGCATCCGCTCGACACTTTTTCGCCGATCGTCTCCGGTTCGTTCGTTCCGTGGAGGCGGAAATAGGTGTCCTGATTGCCACGGTAGAGATAAAGCGCTCGCGCCCCGAGCGGATTGCCGATGCCGCCCGGCAGGCCGTTCACGTAGTGCGCATAGATCGGCATCCGTCGAATCATGTCCTCGGTCGGCGACCACCTGGGCCATTCGCCTTTTCTGCCGACGACGGCCGAGCCGCGAAAATTGAGCGCCTCCTCCCGGCCGACGCCCACCGCGTAGCGAATGGCCCCGCCGCCTGGCCGTATGAGATAGAGCCTCCGCTCCCCGACGTTCACGACGATCGTGCCCGGCCGGTATGGCCCCGGAGAAGGCGTCATCTGGCGAAGGAGGGCGGGGTCGATCTTTGAGAGGTCGAGCGCAGGGATCTCGTGCCCATGGTCGAGGATGGGGCCATAGGCGGACGCCGATTCGGGCATACCGATTGGATAAAAGCTCGAGTAGGGTCCCCCGCGATAGGGCGCGCAGCCCCCAAGGGTGAGCGCGATGGCCGCAACGACGCTTCGGCGGTCGATGAGCGAAGTCATTGTCCAGATACCTCAACTCCTCGCCAAATCACCCAGGACACGGTGCCTCTACCCAACGCCTTGCCCGGGAGTCAAAACCGGGACGGAGCCGCCGACGACTCCCACGCCACCCTCAAGACGTTGGCCGCGTCGCTCAAGGCCGATCCGACAATGTGTCCCGCCGGCTTAGCCATCTCCTCCCCACCGCAAGGCCCGTAGAGCGCAAGCGTCCGCGGATCGCGGTCACCGTCTTTTGACTGCAGCCAGGACCTTCGTGACCATGCTCGCCGATGAGAGCGTTCTCCTAAAGCGTAGATTTCAAGTCAACGACCATCGGGCCCACTGTGGGTGGAACGACTGCTATCTCGCGGGAAGCGGGCCTTCGCCCGGAGAAGCTTGTAGGGCCGGTTTCCGCCCTTTTGAGCTATTCCGCGTCGTCCGGAGGACCGTCTCTTCAGGGCGGGTAGCGACCGTTGGCCGAACGGCAAGAACGCGCGGGTAAGCGGGCGTACAAGGGCCGCCAGAAGATGCGGCGGTCAACTGCGCTCTGCCCCGGCTCCTGGCGAGCAGTGGCGGGGTCCAGGACGAGAGCTTGGCCCCGGTGTGGGCTTATGTAAATGAAGTTGGCGCTCTATCGCCGCTCGCTCTAGATGGGAACCCTTCATGTCCTCTATTGCCCTGGCGGTCGCGGTTGCGGTCGTGACGTTCGCCAGCGGGCTTCTCGGTCTCGCTCTGCAAAAGCGGCTCCCGCAGACCCATTTATCCGGCGGCTCGAAGGACATGATTCTCGCCGTGATCGGTCTTCTGACCTTGCTCCTGGCGCTTGTCCTCGGGACCCTCGTTGGCAACACCTATGCGTCCTTCGCGAGGCAAAAGGCGGAGCTCGAGATCATGGCGTCGCGAGCGATGCTGGTCGATCAGGCGCTCGCCGAATATGGTCCGGAGGCCCAGCCGGTGCGGAACCTGATGAAACAGGCGCTCGATCAAAGTCGTGACCTGTTCTGGCGTGGCGCGGAGGCCGACCCCGGGCAACTCAACGCCGATGTCGCTGTCAAGCGTTGGGGGCCGCTCGCCAGCGCGCTCGACGCGCTCGACGCCGCAACGCCGGTGCAGAAGGATGCGCTCGCTGGGGCCAAAGCCAATTTCGCGCAGATGGAGCAAACCCGGCTCCTGATGTCCCTTCAGCTTTCGAGCCCGGTGGTCTGGTCCCTGGTGATAAGCGTGATCCTTTGGTCGATGTTCCTCTTCTGCGGCTTCGGGGTTCTATCAGGGACCAATCCGACGACCGTCATTGCGATGGCGTTCGGGGCGATTTCGGTGGCGAGCGCGATGTTCCTGATCCTCGACCTCGCCACCCCCTATTCTGGCCTCTTCCGGGTGCCGGCCTCATCGCTGGACCAGGCGATCGAGGCCATCGGCAAGTAGGTTGGGCTTTCGCGGTTCGACAACATGAAGGGATCAAGCCCGACCCGCCTCACGATGGCATCGGCGGCGGCGCCGACACGCACGGGTTGATTGCCAATGATCGCCAGCGAAGAGGATCCGAACAGGGCCCGGCCCACCGCGGATGGCGGCGGCGGTCTGTTGGCGCTGGCGCTGCTTGCCCTGCTTGCAGGCGCGCTTGCGGGCCTCGTCGGCGCCATCTTCCGGCTCACGCTCGCCGAGGCGGACGGCGTGCGCGATGCTTTTATTGCGTGGGCTCATGGCCGGGCCGCCCTCGGCTTCACGTTGGTCGTCGCAGCGTGCGCCGCGGCGTGCGCCGTCGCCGGCGGTTTGGTCCGCCGCTATTCGCCGCAGGCGCATGGCAGCGGCATTCCTCACGTTGAAGCGGTCTTGCGAGG
>JAFAHO010000386.1 GCA_019237205.1 Hyphomicrobiales bacterium | reverse complement strand
GGCGAGGCGGCGGTAGATAGCTGTCGCCTCCTCAGCCGCCGCGAGCGCGTCCTCGCGCCGCCCGAGTTCGCTCAGGCGATTGCCGAGATGGTTGAGCGACGTCGCTAGGTTGGGCAGGAACGCGTCCGGCCGTTCGGCTGCGGCGTCTCGCAGGGCTGCCGCGATTCGGCCGTGCAGGCGGACCGCCAATTCCCGCAGAGCAAGCGTCTGGTCGGGCAGCGCATTGGCGATTTCCATGAGCGCGCCGATATCGGTCTCGGGCGCGCCCGACAGAGCTTCGAGCCACTTGACGGGTTCGATGCGGCCGGAAGGGGCAAAATCCTGAGCGGTGCGGACCAGCGAGGCGCTGACCTTCGCCAGAGCGACTCGCGCCGCAGCGGCGATGCTTTCATGCGGGTCAAGGCCGCTCGCCGTGAGGCCGCCCTTGGGACCGAACCACGCCAGAACCGCGCCTTCGCCGATGATGTCGGGCAAGATCGGCGCGACGCCGCCATTGGCCCCGGACTCGGGCAGCGCGTCGGCAAGCGCCGCGATGGTCGCGTCGAGCGACGCCGCCGAGCCGAGCGCTTCGCGCTCGCTCTTCGCCAGCGTCCGCGCTGCTGCAAGCTCAAGGCCCTGAGCCAGCGTCGCCATGACCGCCATATGCCGAACGAACGCGCCCGGATGCCCGTGCCGCTCGTCGATTCCCCGCCCGGCCCCGATCTTTCCGATGCGATCAAGCTCTTTCCGCGCCGCCGAAAGGGCGAGGTCGGCGCGCGAGAGGCTCAAGGCTTCACGGGCGCCGGATTTCGCCGCCGTTAGCCCCGCCATCATCAGATAGAGCGGATCGCCCGCCCATTTGCGGTCGCCCAGAAGGCGATCGAATTCAGGGTCCGCGCCGTGCGCCGGCGCCGCAAGCGCAGTGTTCCCTTTTGTGAGTAACGTCGTGAAGATCGTGCGCCGGAACTCAAGTTCGTCGAGCTGAGTCAGTTCGACGGGTTCCGGTGGATCGAGCAATCCGGTCGCTGCAAGCGAGACATCGTCGTCGCCGATGCCGAAGATGGTCGTGAACCAGCCAAGCGCCCGATTGGCCTGCCGTTCCAGCAACAGCAGCCGCAGTTTCGGGCGATTCTCCAACGACGCATCGACAAGTTCGCTGAGCCAAGTGCGGAGCTGTTCGGCGCGGCTGGCGGCATAATCGACGATAGCGAAGACGGGCTTGTCCCAGCGCCATTGTTCGACGCCGCCCTGACTACGAAAGCGGTCAAGCTCCTCCGCGCTGGCAAAACCTGCAAGCCATCCGTCCATCGAAGCAGTGCGTGCCAGCTCCAGCGCGAGGCGTGTCTTGCCGCGTCCGCCCGCGCCGACCAGAACGCGAACGGAAACGTCGCGCGGATCGTTCAGCCAGCGGCCCAAGTCGCCGAGCTCGCGGTCTCGGCCGATGAGCGGGACGACGTCAGAGCGGTAGGCGCTGAGCAGCGCGGCTTCCGAATTGTCGCGGGCCGCGAGTTTGGTGCGCCGCACGTATTGTGTCAGACGGAGATAGGGGCGGCCGGGCTGAATGTCCGTATCCGCGCCGCTGCTGCTCCTCTGCACGACGACGTTCTCGACCAATAGATCGAGAATGGCGGAAGACAATACGGACTTGGCAAGGTTGTCCGGGTTGGTGAAGGCGCCGCCCGGATAGCGGCCCATCTCCTTGAGTCGACGAAGGTGCGCGACCTGCGCCGCGCGCGAGGCGCCCGTCGGCTTGTATTTCGGGCCGCGTTCGGCGCTGCCCGCCGCTTTGGCGATGACCAGCAGCTTTGAGTGGTAAAGAGCGAGCCAGGCTTCCCACTGGGTATAGGAAACGCCAGCTCCGGTCTGCAGCGCCTGGCCGAGTGGCCGCAATTTGTCCGCCAGATCGGAGTGTCTCTCTTGCAACGCGCGCAACGCCGGCTCAGGCGGCTCAGAGCCGGCCATGTCGCCGGTGAGATGCACTACGGCGTCGCAATCCGCGATATAGACATCGAGCTTGTCGAGCGTGTCGCCGCCGAGGTCTTTGAAGTCCTCCTGCACCTTCACTTCGACATTGTGGCGGGTGAAGTCACCGCGCAATTGATCGCGATAGGCGCGGAACTCGTCAGAGACGGCCGAGAGAAAAATCTTCACCGACATGATCGCGGCTCCACATCGGGAAACCCTAGCGGAAACGAGGACGCGAGCGAAACCCTGGATAGGCAACTCTCGGGATAAGTGGGCCGCGAGCGCCGCTCACCTCATCCGGCCGGCTTCGCCCGCCACCCTCTCCCGCGATCCCAGGACTAAGCCTGGCGGGAGAGGAGAGTTACACATCCAGATTCGCCACCGTCAGCGCGTTGTCCTGGATGAACTCGCGCCGCGGTTCGACGACGTCGCCCATGAGCTTCACGAACATGTCGTCGGCCTCGTCCACCTCGCGGATCTTGACCTGAAGCAGCGAGCGGGCGTCGCGGTCGAGAGTGGTCTCCCAGAGCTGGTCCTTGTTCATCTCTCCGAGGCCTTTGTAGCGCTGGAAGGTCACGCCCTTGCGGCCGGCGGCGTTCAGGGCCTCGAGCAAGTCCGAGGGGCCGGAGACGGACGTGGAATCGCCGCGCCGGGCGAAGGTCGCGGGCTCGGCGAACGCCTCTCTTAAAGGTCTGGCGTGCTCGTCGAGCCGGCGCGCCTCGGCCGAGGCGAGCAGCGCCGAGTCGAGGATCGCCGCCTGGCGGACGCCGCGGACTTCGCGGGTGAGCACATAGCCGCCGGCCTCGACGCGGCCGCTCCAGCCGCGCTCGGTCTCTTCGGCGATGGCGTTCATGCGCTCACCAAGCACCGCGGCGCGCGCCTCGCCGTCCGGATCATCGGACGCGCTCAACGGCCGCAGCGCGCCCGCGAGTGCGGCCTGTTCGACGAGGCTCCTGTTATAGCGTGAGTGCAGCCCTTCGAGCAGGCGACGCATAGCGCGGGCCTCCTCGACAAGGGCGCGCAGGTCCGCGCCGGCGCGCACTTCGCCGCTTGCGACCTGAAGCGATGCGCCCTCGAGCCCGGCCTCGACCAGATAGTCCTCGAGCGCCCGCTCGTCCTTCAGATACTGCTCCGATTGGCCGCGCTTGACCTTGAACAGCGGCGGTTGGGCGATGAAGAGATGCCCGTTCTCGATAACCGGCCGCATCTGGCGGAAGAAGAAGGTGAGCAGCAACGTGCGGATGTGCGACCCGTCCACATCCGCGTCGGTCATGATGATGATCTTGTGGTAGCGCAGCTTCTCGACGTTGAAGTCGTCGCGCCCGATGCCGGCGCCGAGCGCGGTGATGAGGGTGCCGATTTGTTCGCTCCCCAGCATCTTGTCGAAACGCGCGCGTTCGACGTTGAGAATCTTGCCGCGCAGCGGCAGCACCGCCTGGAACTCGCGGTTGCGGCCCTGCTTGGCGGTGCCGCCGGCCGAATCGCCCTCGACGATGAAAATCTCGGACTTGGCCGGATCCCGCTCCTGGCAGTCGGCGAGCTTGCCGGGCAGGCTTGCGATGTCGAGTGCGCCCTTGCGCCGCGTCAGTTCGCGGGCCTTGCGCGCCGCCTCGCGCGCCTGCGCCGCCTCGACCACCTTGCCGACGACGACGCGGGCCTCCTGCGGATGCTCCTCGAACCATTGCGCGAGCAATTCGTTGACGAGCCCCTCGACGACCGGCCGCACCTCCGAGGAGACGAGCTTGTCTTTCGTCTGCGAGGAGAATTTCGGGTCCGGGCATTTGACGCTGAGCACGCAGGTCAGGCCCTCGCGGGTGTCGTCGCCCGAGAGATCGACCTTCTCCTTCTTGAGGAGGCCGGAGCTCTCGGCGTAGCCCACGACCTGCCGGGTCAGCGCGCTGCGCAGGCCGACGAGATGCGTCCCGCCGTCGCGCTGCGGGATGTTGTTGGTGAAGGGCAGCACGTTCTCGTGGTAGCTGTCGTTCCACCACAGCGCGACCTCGACGATGATCCCGTCGCGCTCGCCCTTGATGAGGACGGGCTTGTCGATCAGCGGAGTCTTGGTGCGGTCGAGATAGCGCACGAAGGCTTCGAGCCCGCCCTGGTAACAGAGCTCCTCGCGCTTCGCTTCGACATGGCGCGCGTCGGTCAGCACGATGCGCACGCCGGAATTGAGGAAGGCGAGCTCGCGTAGACGGTGCTCGATCGTCGCGTAATCGAACTCGACCATGGTGAAGGTCTCGCTCGACGGGGTGAAGGTGACTTCCGTGCCGCGCTTGGCCATGCCGTCCATGACGGGCGCCGGGCCGACGACTTTTAAAGGCGCGACCGCGTCGCCATTGGCGAATTCGATGACGTGCTCGAGGCCGTCGCGCCAGATGCGCAAAATGAGCCTGGTCGAGAGCGCGTTGACGACCGAGACGCCGACGCCGTGAAGGCCGCCCGAGACCTTGTATGAGTTGCGGTCGAATTTTCCGCCGGCGTGCAACTGGGTCATGATGACCTCGGCCGCCGATACGCCTTCCTCGTCGTGGATGCCGGTCGGGATGCCGCGCCCGTCGTCGCTGACGGTGCAGGAGCCGTCGGCGTTGAGCGTCACCGTCACCAGCTTCGCGTGGCCTGCGAGGGCCTCGTCGATCGCGTTGTCGACGACCTCGTAGATCATGTGGTGGAGGCCGGAGCCGTCGTCGGTGTCGCCGATATACATGCCCGGGCGCTTGCGCACCGCATCGAGGCCCCTGAGCACCTTGATCGAGTCGGCGCCGTAGGCCTCGCTGGCCGCCTCGGCATGGCGAACCAGATCCTTGTTTTCGTCGTTCAACATCAACGCCTTTTTATGGAAATGTCGCGTGCGCAAATCTGCGATTCGCCATCAGCCGCATCCTACCCTGCCGGGGCCGCCGATGCACGACAAAACCCTGCTTTTCGGCAATCCGGCGCAATGGAATCCCCGCGACGCAACACAATGATTATATAGGACTATTTCGCCCGCTTGCCAGGCGCCGAGGCTCGCGCCGCCGCCAGTTCCGCCCGCGCCGCCCCTCGCAGCAGGATTTGGTCGGACGAAACCGTGCACAGGCGGAAGCCCTTGGCGGCCATATCGCGCGCGTCGGCCCCGTCGAAGCAGAACATCGAGGCGTATTTGCCGTGGGCCTTCGTCCGCTCGACGACCCATGCGGCGGCCTTCATCAGGGCCTCGCCGCGCGGCTCGGCGCTGCGGCCGTCGTTGAGTGCGATCGACAGGTCGGACGGTCCGATGAAGACGCCGTCCACGCCCTCGACCTCGAGAATGTCGTCGAGCGCGTCGAGCGCGGCGCGGGTCTCGATCATCGCGATCGTCTGGGTCATCGCGTTGGCCGCGCCGAGATAGGCGGGGCCTTCGAGGCCGCTCAGCGGCAGGACGGCGCGCGGTCCCCAGGATCGTTCGCCAAGCGGCGGAAACTTGGTGAAAGCCGCGAGCCGCCGCGCGTCCTCTCGGCTATTGACCATCGGCGCGATGACGCCGGCGGCGCCGGCGTCGAGGAGACGGCTCGCCAGCGAAAATTCCCCGACCGGCGCGCGGACGATGGTCGGCTTGCCGGCCAGGGCGACTGAGAGAATGGCGCGCGACGCGCCGACGAAGTCGAGCATCCCGTGCTGCAGGTCGAGAACGACGGCGTCGAAGGCTTCGCGCGCGAGCGCTTCCGCGACCGCCGGCTCGTTCATGACGACCCAGGCGCAAAAGAGCGGCGCCTCCGCCGTCAGACCCGCCGCCAACATTCCCACCACTGCGTCGCTCATCCGCTGCCCTTTCGCCGGAACTCTCCCACACAATCAATCATTACGGCGAGTTAATTTGAAATTCATCCGCTGCGCTCACATCATCGCAATCGAAATTCGATGAGGCCAGTCATGAAACACTATCTTCTGGCATCCCTGACAGCGGCCGCGGTCTCAGCGTCGGCCTTCGCCCTGAGCGCCGCCGCCGCTCCCAACGATCAGACCTCCGGCGCCCCGAACGTAGAGCGCATGCAGCATTGGGCCGCTGATCGTGAGGCTGTGCTCGACGCCAAGCTCGCCGGCATGAAAGCCGGACTGAAGCTCACCGCCGACCAGGAAAAGCTCTGGGGACCGTTTGAAACCGCGGTCCGCGACAGCGCCAAATCGCGCTGGGACGCGATGCAGGCGATGATGGAGACCCGCGAGCACGGCGAACGCATGTCGCCGATCGATCATCTGGACGCGATGGCCGATCGCCTGTCCAAGGCCGCGGCCGACGTCAAGACGATCGCAGACGCCGCCAAACCGCTGTACGCGAGCCTCGATGAGGGGCAGAAGCACAGCTTCGGCACGCTCGGCCGAATGCTGATGCCTGAGCGGGCCCGGTTCGCGGAAGAGATGTGGCGCCGGCACGAAGGTGCGGGAATGCCCGAGTAGTCCGAAGCCGGTTAGCTTCGGGTAGTGGAAGACGCGGCCGCCTCCCCTTCGGCCGCGTCTTCTTTTTTTATGCGCCGTTGCTTCCGGACGCGGAAGACGCGGCCTCCCCTTTGGCCGCATGCTGCGGGCTGAGAAGGCTCAGCGTCGCGCCCTGAACGATCAGAGCGCCGGCCGTCGCAAGCGCAAACGCCGCGGTGGTCGCCATATGGGAGAGGGCCAGTCCAGCGATCAGGAAGAAGACCGCGAAGGCGTAGAGCGCGGTCGCCATGCCGCGCATGACTGAAACGCCTGCCGCTGGCCCATGGGCCAGGTGGGCGAAGGCGGCAATCGAAGCGCCGATCAGCGGAAACGACGCCATGGCGCCGCTTGCGCCAGGCCCGAGCGTCCCCGCCGCCGACGTCAGCCCGATGACGAGCCCGGTCGTGACCGCGACGCGGAGCGTGATGTCCAGCCTGCTGAACGCCTTGGCGCTCGTCGGTTTCCCGCGCGGAACGAATCTAAGGACGAGCGTCAGAGCGACGATAGCGCCGAGAAACAACATGAAGCGCGGCGGACCGACTGCGACCAATGCGCTGGCCAAGATGGCGTAGCCGACCGCGCCGGCCGCAAGCGCGGCGGCGACCCCGCGCCGGGCGAAGACCGCGTAGCCCAGGCAGAAGACCGCCTGCGCGACGACGCCCGCGAGCGACCCGTTCGCCGCTTCCGCCGCGAAATGCCGCCCCTGCTCGACCGCGAGAAAAACCGATACCGGAGCTGATGTCAGCGGCAGGCCAACGAGCCAGCCGCCGATCGCATCGCCCCAGCGCCGCGCCGCGAGCGAAGCCGCAAGCACGATGAGCGGCGTGAGGATAAGCTTGATCTCGAAGAGCGACACTCGAGGCGTTTCGCACATCCGCATCGCCGAGGACAAATCGGCGCGACGTCGGTCCCACTCGCGCCAGCAGCTTTTGAGATCGGAGAACCGCAATTGAACATGCATCCGACAGGCGCGAGTCCTTGCGCGGACGCTCGGACTGACGCAAACTTTTCAGAAAACGGACGGCGAGCGTCTTGAATCCCAAAGTCATCATCTCATGCGCCGTGACCGGCGCCGGCGACACGGTCGGCAAGCATCCCGCGATTCCGGTGACTCCGAGGCAAATCGCCGATTCGGCGCTGGAGGCGCATGCGGCCGGCGCCGCGATCGTGCACCTGCATGCGCGCGATCCCGCGACTGGCAAGGCCGCGCGCGATCCCGCGCTCTATCGGGAGGCGGTCCGCGCAATCCGCGCAGCGAACGCCGACGTCGTCATCAACCTGACCGCCGGCATGGGCGGCGACTTCTTCTTCAATTCCTCGAGCCCCGCTTCGGGCGGGCCGGGCACGGACATGGCCGGCGCCGCGGAGCGCGTTGCGCATGTCGAGGAACTCCGACCCGAGATCTGCACTCTCGATTGCGGTTCGCTCAATTTCGGCGACGGGGCGTTTCTCGCGACCGCCGACGTGCTGCGCGAGATGGCGAGGCGCATCCAGACGGTCGGCGTGAAGCCGGAGATCGAGTGCTTCGAGCTCGGCCACGTCTGGCTCGCCAAGCAGCTGATCGCGGAGGGCCTTATCGACTCGCCACCCCTCTTTCAGCTCTGCCTCGGCATTCCGTGGGGCGCCGAGGCGACGACCGAAGCGATGTTGGCGATGCGCAATCACTTGCCGCCGAACGCCAATTGGGCAGGCTTCGCCATCGGGCGGATGCAGATGCCGTTCGTCGCGCAGGCGGCTCTGCTTGGCGGCAACGTCCGGGTCGGGCTCGAGGACAACATCTGGCTCGATCGCGGCGTCCCGGCGACCAACGGCGCGCTAGTGGCGCGCGCGAGGGAAATCGTCGAGCGCATGGGGGCTTCGATCGCGACGGTGGCCGAGGCGCGCGCGACGCTCGGACTGAAAAAGCAGCGATGAGCCAGGCGCCGGGCCGCGTCGTCACACCGCTCGAAGGCGTCCCCTTCGCCGGCTGGGACGCGAAGAAGCCGATACCAGCGCCGCTCGCGCTGCACGCCTGCAGGGTGAAGCCTGAGTGGACCGACTACAACGGCCACATGAGCGAGAGCGCCTATCTGCTCGTCTTCGGAGATTCGTCTGACGCATTTTTCCGCTTCATCGGCATCGACGAAGCCTATCGCGCCAGCGGCCTTTCGCTCTACACGGTCGATACGCGCATCCGCAATCTTGCCGAACTCGGCGTGGGCGATCCAGTTCGGCTTACCCTGCAGCTCGTGGATCTCGACGCCAAGCGCCTGCATATCTTTCATCGTATGACGGGTGGCGGCGCGGACGCTGAAGTCGCAGTCGCGGAACAGGTGCTTGCGCATGTCGATATTCGCGCGCGCCGCTCCACCCCTTTCCGGCCCGAGCTCTACGACCGTCTGGCGGCGATCCACGCCGCGCATTCTGGCTTGACGCTCCATCCGATGATCGGGGCGCCGTTCGGCCTCGCGGCGTCACGAAAGCAAGCGCAATGAGCTTTCCCTTGACGCCGGAACAGACGATGCTCGTCCAGAGCGTGCGCGCTTTCGTCGAAAAGGAACTCTATCCGCATGAAGACCTGGTCGAGAAGCTCGACGACGTGCCGGAAGATCTCGCGCGCGATATTCAGACCAAGGCGCTCAAGGCCGGCTTCTATGCCGCCAATATGCCCGCCGAACACGGCGGCGGCGGCCTCGACGCGCTGTCGCTGACGCTGATGGAGCGCGAGCTCGGACGCGCCGGCTACGCGCTGCAGATGTGCGTCGGGCGCCCGTCGAACATCCTCCAAGGCTGCAAGGACGAACAGATCGAGCGCTATCTGATCCCGACGATCAAAGGCGAACGCCACGACTGCCTCGCGATGACCGAGCCCGGCGCCGGCTCCGACATACGCTCGATGAAGACGCGCGCTCAGCGCAAGGACGACGGCTACGTGATCAACGGGGCCAAGCATTTCATCAGCCACGCCGACAAGGCCGACTATGTGATCCTCTTCGCGGCGACCGGAGCCGAAGAGGTAGCCGGGCGCCGCAAGGCGGAAATCTCGGCATTCCTCATCGATGTCGGCACAACCGGCTTCACTCTCCGTCGCGGCGCCTCATGCGTCTCCAACCGCGGCTATCATCAGTGCGAGCTCTATTTTGATGACTGCTTCGTGCACGGATCGCAATTGCTCGGCGTCGAGGGAGGCGGCTTTGACCTGATGAACGAATGGTTGGGCGCGACACGCCTGACCGTCGCCGCGACCTCAGTCGGCCGCGCCCGTCGCGTGCTGGAGAGCGCGCTCGAGTGGGCTTCGAGCCGGGTGCAGTTCGGCGAGAAGATCGGGCGCTTCCAGGGCGTCTCGTTCCAGCTTGCCGACATGGCGACCGAAATCGAAGCCTCCGATCTCTTGACGCTCAGCGCCGCCCATAAGGTCGACCAGGGAACGGCGCGCGATCAGGACTTCGCCATGGCGAAGCTGTTTGCTTCCGAGACTCTGGCCCGCGTGACCGACCGCGCGCTGCAAGTCTACGGCGGCATGGGCCTCATGACCTCGATGCCGCTCGAGCGCTGGTGGCGCGACGCGCGAGTCGACCGCATCTGGGACGGAACCAGCGAAATCCAGCGCCACATTATTTCGCGCGCGCTCCTGCGCCCTCGTGGTTGCTGAGCGGGATGACGCAGGACGTGGATTCTCGTTCCCGCCTCGCGCGTCTGCTGGCGCCCCGCTCGATCGCCGTCGTCGGCGGACGCGAAGCCGAAGAGGTTGCGCGGCAATGCGACCGCATCGGCTTTTCCGGCGACATTTGGCCCGTCAATCCCCGCCGAGCTGAAATCGCCGGGCGGGCGTGTTTCGCTTCTGTCGCCGAGCTTCCTCGGGCGCCCGACGCGGCCTTCGTCGCTGCGCCGCGCGAGGCGGCGATCACGGCCGTCGCGGAACTCGCCGCGCGCGGCGCAAACGGCGCGGTCGTCTACGCGAGCGGCTTTTCCGAGGCCGGCGCGGAAGGCGCGACGCTGGAGCGCAAACTCGTCGCCGCCAGCGGGGACATGGCGGTTATCGGCCCCAATTGCTATGGCGCGCTCAACTATCTCGACGGCGTCGCGCTGTGGCCGGATCAGCACGGCGGGGCTCGCATCAAGCGAGGCGTCGCCCTTGTGCTGCAGTCCGGCAATATCGCCGTCAATCTGACGATGCAGGCGCGAGGACTTCCGGTCGCCTATGTCGTCGCCGCCGGCAATAAGGCGAAGGGCGACTTTGCCGACTATGTGGAAGCGTTTCTCGACGATGAGCGCGTGACCGCGATCGGGCTCCATATCGAGGGGCTCAATGACGCCGAAGCCCTCGATCGCGCCGCCCGCCGCGCGCGCGAGTTGCGGAAGCCGATCGTCGCGATCAAAACGGGGCGCAGCGAAGCCGGCGCGGCGCTGACGATGTCGCACACCGCTTCGCTCGCCGGCCCCGATACGCTCTATGACGCGTTCTTCGCCCGGCTCGGCATCGCCCGCGCGCCCGACCTCGCGGTTTTCCTGGAGACGTTGAAGCTCCTTCATGTTTACGGGCCGCTCAAGGGCCGGAGGCTCTCCTCGATGAGCTGTTCCGGCGGCGAAGCGTCGCTGATGGCCGATCTCGCGCCCGCGCATGGGCTCACGACGCCCGACCTGCCGGGAAGCGCGCGCGAGGCGCTCGCCGCCGCGCTCGGCCCGAAAGTGGCGATCGGCAATCCGCTCGACTACCATACCTATGTGTGGGGCGAATTCGAGCCGACGCACGCCGCATTTTCCGCCATGCTCGCCGCCGGGTACGACATCAATGCGCTCGTGCTCGATTTTCCACGCGCCGATCGCTGCGACGGCTCGAACTGGGAGACGACGCTCGCCGCCTTCGAGGCGGCGCGGGCGGCGACCCGCGCGCCCGCCGCAGTCGTCGCCTCTTTGCCCGAGACAATGCCGGAGGCGATCGCCGTGCGGCTCGTGGCCGCGGGCGTCGTCCCGTTCAACGGAATGAGCGAGGCGCTGACGGCGATGCGCCTTGCCGCCGAAATCAGCGAAGCCTGGGCGAAGCCAGCGGGCGCGCCGCTGCGGCCCGCCGCAGAGGCGTTGGCAACGCGGCCGTCGCGCATGCTCGACGAGGCTGAGGCCAAGGCCGCGCTGGCGCGCTTCGGCTTGGCCGTTCCGGCGTTTCGCGTCGCTCCGATCGCGAAGGCGGCGCGAGCGGCGCAAGACCTCGGCTTCCCGGTCGTCGTCAAGGCGCTGTCGGCGGCGCTCGCTCACAAGACCGAGGTCTGCGCCGTGCGGCTCGGCCTCCGCGATGCGGCGGCGGTTGAACAGGCGGCAGCCGCGATGGCGCATTTGAGCAAGCGCGTCCTGATCGAACCGATGAAGGAGGGCGCGCTCGCCGAACTGATCGTCGGCGTCACGCGGGACGCCCTGTTCGGCCTCGCGCTCACCGTCGGCGCCGGCGGCGTGCTCGCCGATCTCATCGACGACCATGCGACGCTGCTCCTGCCGGCGAGCCGCGAGGAGGTCGAAGCCGCCTTGCGTTCGCTGAAGATCGCGAGGTTGCTCGACGGCTACCGCGGCGCGGCGCGCGGCGACTGGTCGGCGCTTTTCAGCTCGGTTGAAGCGATTGCGCGCTACACCGAAGCGCATCACCACACGCTGATCGAACTTGACGTCAATCCGTTGTTGGTGTTTGCGGCGGGATCAGGCGCTGTCGCCGTCGACGCGCTGATCCGCCTCAGCGAGGAGGCTCTCTAAAATGACATCGCCCGTTCGCGTCGTCCGGCGCGGCGCAATCGTCGAGGTGACGCTCGACCGGCCCAAAGCCAACGCCGTTGATGCGGCGACCAGCCGTGCGCTTTATCTTGCGTTCCGCGCGTTTCATGACGATCCCGAGGCCCGCGTCGCCATCCTGACCGGCGCCGGCGATCGGTTCTTTTGCGCCGGATGGGATTTGAAGGCCGCCGCGGAAGGGGAGGGGGCGAGCGCCGATCACGGCCCGGGCGGCTTCGCCGGCCTGACGGAATTTTTCGATCTCGACAAGCCGGTCATCGCCGCGGTCAATGGCCTCGCCTTCGGCGGCGGATTTGAGCTCGCGCTCGCCTGCGATCTCGTGGTCGCTGCCGAGCGCGCCGCCTTCGCGCTGCCGGAGGTCGGCCTCGGCATCATTCCCGACGCGGGCGGCGTCCAGCGCTTGCCGCGGCGGCTGCCGCGCAGCGTGGCGATGGAGCTCATGCTGACCGGCCGGCGGGTCGAAGCTGAAGAGGCGCGTTCGCTCGGCCTCGTCAATCGGCTCGCCCCGCTCGGCTCGCTGATGACCGCCGCCCGCGAACTCGCCGCGACCATCGCCGGGAAGGCGCCGCTGGCGACGCGCGCGGTGAAGGCCGTTGTCAACGCGGGCGAGGGCCGCTCGGTCGCGGAGACATACGCGGCCATGCGCGGCGGCAAGACGCCGGTCTATGACGCAATGCGGGCCTCTGAAGACGCGCGCGAGGGACCGCTCGCCTTCGCCGAGAAGCGCCCGCCCGAGTGGAAGGGGCGGTAGACGGGGGTCAAAACGCAATCAGCTTGACTCGTTTTGACGTCAAGCGGTCGTTACAAACGGCGCCCGTCGCATCCGCGGCGGCCGCTGGCATCTGCGCAACGCTCTCTACATGCCCGCACAGAGCGCCATCCAGCACAACCCCGATCTCAAACCCTTCTACGACCGACGACATCCGCAACCAGGATCGCCGCGAGCTTTCGGGTCTCGCTCATTTGCGCCCCACCGGCTGTTGGCAGGTTAACACAACAGGCAGCACAAATCCGATGAAAAAGCGGACGACATGCGGGCGCCTTGCGTCGACCGGAAGAAGAGAACCGGGAAAGACGCCCATCCGAATGAGCTGCTCGGGGTCGACCGTTGCCGGCGCCGGTTATCGGGATCGCGGGCGGCGGAGCGGCGAGGACCGAGCTTGACGGCTGTATCACTAAATGATACAAGTCGATTGGTGATCAAGAGCTTCCGGGACAAGACCGCTGAAGCCGTCTTCAATGGCGAATGTCCGAAGGGCTTTCCAGCCGATCTGGTCAAGGTGGCGCGCCGAAAATTGCGCTACCTGAACGCCGCGGGCGATCTCGGCGACTTGCGGTCGCCTCCGGGCAACCGGCTCGAGGCGCTTTTGGGCGACCGCAAGGGACGGCATGCAATCAGGATCAACGACCAATTCCGGGTGTGCTTTCTTTGGACGGCAGAAGGCGCCGCGGAGGTCGAGATCGTCGATTACCACTAGGAGGACGACAATGGCCAAGAAGCTCAAGCCGCTGCACCCCGGCGAGGTTCTACGGGAGGAGTTCCTGGTTCCGCTGGGACTTTCAGCGGGCGCCCTCGCCAAGGCTTGCGCCCTGCCGCGCACGCGGATCGAGCGGATCGCCAGCGAACAGACCGGCGTGACCGCCGATACGGCGCTGCGGCTCGCCAAGGCGCTCGGCACAACGGCTGAGCTTTGGCTCAATCTGCAGAACGACTATGACGTCCAGATTGCAAAACGCGGAATCAGCAAGGTCCTGGGTCGCATCGAGGCCATAAACAAACCGAAGGCGGCGTGACCAGCGGCGCTGGCAAGCCGGTCATAACCGACGATTTCGGGCGCCGAAATCGCCGCGGGCTCGCGGGTCTCGCTCACTCCTCCGGCATCCCGGCCTTGCGCACGCCTTCGTACATCCGCTCGTGGGCCTCGACGAAGCGCGGATCGCCGCCCTGTGCCTCGGTGAGCGCCTTCCATGCCGCGATCGTCTTCAGCGGTCCGGCGGAGGGCAGCGCGAAGTAGCGCTGCAGCGCCTCGCGCGCTTGCGTATCATGACCGGTCAAGGCGAGCGCCGCCGCAAGCAACGTATGCGCCACCTGGACGTAGTTCGGATTGATCGCAATCGTCCGGCGAGCCAGTTCAATAGCTTGGTCATAGTTCTTCAGCGCGAAAGTGGCCGACGTCTTCCCGGCGTACCAATACACCAGCGTCGGATCGTACGGGCTCGCCCGAATCGCCTTGTCGAGATATTCAAGGCTTTTTTCGAGTTCCCGCCCTTGCATTACGTAGTCGAAACCCAGGTTGGAAGCGGCGTCCACGTTGGACGGGT
>JAFAHO010000211.1 GCA_019237205.1 Hyphomicrobiales bacterium | reverse complement strand
TGGCTGGGAGAGGCGCAGAAGGTGCTTGAGTCTGTCACCGTTCGTAACTGACGAAGGCGCAATAGCAGGCTTTGAGAAGCTCCTTGGCCGCCAGTCGACGGCGGCCGAGCGCGAGCAGCTCTTCCGAGTCAAGGAGGCGCTGGGTCTTCGGGAGAATGACGCGCTTTGGGTCATCCTGTTCGCGCTGCAGTACTACGAAAGCCTGTATCGGCAGTTTCCGAAGGCGATAGGCGCTGAGGCGAGCCGGATTCTTGCGCAGACGCGCGAGACCGTGGATGCCCAGGTCAAGGCGGGCGCGGAACAGGCGAAGGCCGATCTCGCGCGCGCGGTGGCGATCGCCGCGCAAGGCGTCGCTCGTGACGCTGCGCGGCGTCGGATGATCGAGTGGCTGGTCGGGGGAATGGCGCTCGGCGCAGCCCTGGTCGGCGCAGGCTTCTTCGCAGGCCGGGCCCTCGGGCACTAGCGCGGCGACGCTGGCGAGCCGCTCTTGTGAGCGCGGAGGCGGAGGGACCGAAGCCCCTCCGTTTGCGGATCAGCGGAAGCCCCGCTGCTTCAGGTCCGCCTTCGCCGTCATGAGCTTCAGCTCCGTCACCGCCATCGTGTAGCCGTACCGCTTCCCGCCCGACGGACAGCACGACCGCGCGAATGTCCTTCGGCAGGCGGGTGAAGAACGCCTCGAGCCCCAGCACCGTCACATCATCGAGCGCGTTGCGCTTCTTCGAGCGCGTGAGCCGCAAATGGGCGACGGCACCACGGCGCACCGCTTTAAGGGACGCGGGCAACTCTATGCCGATCGGCTGGTCCGCATCCTGATACGTCATGGTTCCTCCTGCGGGGCGCTTTTCCGGCGCATTAATTAGGTATATCTTCGCTCAGCGCTTGCTAATCCGCAGTGCCGATGTAGATGTGGCGCAGGCGGGGATCAGCGGCGATCTCGCGCGGCTTGCCGGAAAGGCCGAACACGCCGTGCTCTAGGACATAGGCGTGATCCGCCAGAGCCAGCGCGCGATCGACATCCTGCTCGATGACGATTAGCGTCATGCCCGCCTGTTTCAGGACCATGAGCGCCTCGTAAAGCTTGTCCATCACGACCGGCGCGAGACCAAGGCTGATCTCGTCGAAAATGACGAGGCGGGGGCGCGCCATCAGGGCGCGCCCGATTGCGAGCATTTGCTGCTGGCCACCCGACATCGAAGTGCCGCTGTGGTCCTTGCGTTCGGCGAGAACCGGGAACAGATCGTAGACCGAGTCGAGACGTTCTTGGCAGGCCGATGCGCTCGCGTTCCGGGCTGCGATCAGCAAATTCTCCTTGACCGAAAGCGTTGGGAAGATTCGCCGGCCTTCCATGCAGTGCGCAATCCCGAGTTCGGCGATACGATGCGGGGGTTGACCCGCAACGTCTTCACCGGCGATCCGCAGGACGCCTGATGTCGGTGCGATGGCGCCGCTGATCGTGCGCGCGAGCGTCGTCTTGCCCGCGCCATTGGCGCCGAGAATAGCGATGGCCTCGCCTTCGCGAATAGTCAGGTCGATTCCCTTGAGAACGCGGGCCTGGCCGTAGCTTGCGCATATCCCCTTCAACTCGAGCAAAGGTGCGCCCCCACTGCTCTCCGACCGAGTCGCGATCAGGGGCGACATCACCCGCCGTTCCGCGGCAGGGGACTCAAGATGGACGGAGGCTTCGGCTTCGGCCTCCGTTGAAGTTCCTGAGGCCGCTCCCAATTCTCGATCGCCGCCGGTGCCGAGGTAGACTGCGGCGACCTCATCGTTGGCGAAGACTTCCGCCGTGGGGCCTTCGATCAGCTTCGTTCCGAAGTTGAGCACTATCGAGCGCGAGCAACATTCCCGAACGACGCGGAGCACGTGTTCGACAATGACGATCGCCGTATTCGGGTCGGCGACCGAACGGATGAGCGTTATTAACTCGGTGATCTCGCTGTCGACGAGACCGGCGCCGACCTCGTCCAGCAGCACAATCCGCGGCTTCAAGGCCAAGGCGCGCGCGACCTCCAGCCGCTTGCGTCGGAGCAGAGGCAGAGCGCGCGCTGGCAGCCGCGCAGCGTCGGAGAGCCCGGTGCGGGCAAGCAGCGCGTCACGCTCCTCTCTTGCGAGGGTTGCGTTGATGAACGGCGCGATCGAATATTGCGCGACCTCCAGATTTTCTTCTACGGTCATGTCAAGAAAAGGCCGTGGAATTTGATAGGTGCGGCCGATTCCCGCGCGCGCCCGCTCCGAGGCAGCTAAGCGCGAGATATCGCGGCCATTGAGCCGAATTGAGCCTTGGGTCGCCGGTATGGCGCCGCCGATCAGGCCGATCAGCGTTGATTTTCCCGCGCCATTTGGGCCGATCACGCCGGTGATCGTCCCGGGGTGGAGCTCAAGATCGACTTCATTGATCGCCACCAAGCCTCCGTAGCGCTTGACGAGGCCGGAGGCTTCAAGAAGGGGAGCGCCGCTCGCGTTCATGCCGCCACTCGTTTCTTCTGCGTGAAGGGCGCCAGATTCTCCACGAAACCAACGACGCCTCTTGGCGCGAATCGGATGAGAACGATCAGAATCACTCCGGCGATCGCGACATGCGCCTCTGGATAATCGGCGAGCGCTTCGCCCAATGCGACCACGAATAGCGCCCCGACCAAGGGACCGAGCCGCAATCCGACGCCGCCGATGATCACCATTGAGAGCACGTCGATCGACCATTGTAGGCCGAACATTCCGTAGGGCTCGATGGCGCCGAGCTTGGTCGCTTGCACTCCTCCGGCGATCGCTACCAGGGCGCTCGATAAGATGAACGCGCCGAGCTTGGTCCGATAGGGGCGGACTCCCATCTGCGCGGCGGCGTCTTCATCGTCGCGGACGGCGCGCAAGATTACTGAAATGCGGGAGCGCGCGCAGGCGGTGATCGCAAGCGACGCGATCAGCGCGACGACAAGAGCGTAGTGAAAGAGTACGGGCAGCGGCGGCGGATCCTTTTGCAGAAAGATCCCCGACGCTCCGCCGAACGCCGATACGTTCACCATGATCAGCCGCAGAAGTTCAGCGAGCGCGAGTGTGCCGACGGTGAAATAGAGGCCCCTCAGCCGAAACAGTGCAGGCGAAACAAGCGCCGCCAGCGCGCCTCCGGCGACCGCGCAACAAGCGAGACCCAGTGGCAGCGGGACGTCGAAGGCGTTCATGAGCCCGAAGGCGACATAGGCCCCGAGGCCAACGAAACAGGACGTGCCGAGCGAAACGAGGCCCGTCGAGCCCGCCAACAAGTTCCAGCTTTCTGCAAGCGTTAAATAGATCAACACGCGAAAGGCGATTTGTAGCCCATAGTCGCCCGCAAAGCTTGGCGCGAACCACAGCAGGACGAATGCGGCCAACAGGACTCCCACCTCGGCGAGCCCAGAACTCGTCTTCATGATCGCCTCCGCGCGAGAAAGCCGTCGGGCCGAAAGGCCAGCACGAGCAGGAAGAGCGCCATACCGACGAGGTCGCGATATCCGTCGCCGAGCGTCAGCCCGCCGACGCTCTGCAGGAAGCCGAGAGTAACGCCGCCGAACAGCGTACCGAGCACATTGCCGAGACCGCCGAGCACGACGATCGCTAGGCTGTTGAGGAGGTATGCGGCGCCGCTGGACGGTCCAAACTGGAAGGCAGCGCCGATCAGAGTCCCACCGACGCCGGCGCAGGCGGCCCCAAGCCCGAAGGTCAGCATCTGCACGCGCTTGACGTCGATGCCAAGCGTCGCGGCGGCTTGCGCGTCGGCGGCGCTTGCCCGCAAATCCCGCCCGAAGCGGGTCCGCGAAATCAACCAGTGCACGGCGAGGATCAGCGCGACCGCGATTGCGAAGCCAATGACATAGATGAGCGGCACAGTGACCGGCCCGAGGGTCAGTGGGAGCGTCGCATAGTCGCGCTCGATCGAGCGTGTGTCGGCGCTGAAACCGAGAACAAAGGCGTTTTCAAGTATGATCGCGACCGCGAACATGGTCATCATCTGCGCCTCGGGGCCACGCTCGGCGAGCGGGGCGAGCAAGAAGCGATAGAGCGGAATCGCGAGCGCAGCGACGATGAGAGCGATCACGGGCAGACCCAAAAGAGGGTCAACGCCCGTGAATTTGAGGAAGAAGAGGCCGACGTAGGCCCCGACCACGACGAAGTCGCCGTGGGCGAGGTTGACGAGCCGCATCACACCCAGGACGATCGAGAGTCCAAGAGCGGTCAGCGCGAGCATGCCTCCGAGCAGAACGCCCGACACGATTGTACTTAATGCAACGCCGATGTCGGGCATGGTGCGCGGTCCTTTCGGATCAAGGCAGGGGGAACAGGAACTCACCCGTCTTGGCCGCTTTTGGCCAGATGATGACGGTCTTTCCGCCCTGCCACTGCAGCGAGACTATCGGCAGCTTGGCCGTGTGGTTCTCGTCGAACTTCACTGGGCCGACGGCATATGTCTTGTCCGTCTTGGCGATGGCAGCGTTGATCTTCTCGGGATCGGTCGAACCCGCTGAGGCAATTGCGTCGAGCAAGATCTGCGCGGCGGCGTAGGAGTCAGCGATGTGCTGGCTGCTCGTCAGCTTGGTCTCACTTTCGAACGCCTTCGAGAGATCGGCCGCGCCTGGATAAGGGAGGGAGGAATCCCAATACCCGCCAACGAGGATTCCATCCGAAAGCTTGCCAAGAGCTTCGGCGAACTGAACGGGCTCGGCGCCCTTCTCGATGTTGAGCACCTTAGGCGTAAAGCCCGCGGCCGCCATCTGTTTCCGGATCGCGATCGCCTGCGGAGTGATCGCATCGACGAGTACGACCTCAGCACCCTTGCTCTTGGCTTCGCCAATGATCGAAGTGAACTGCGTATTGTCGACCGGGAATTCCGCGTTCTGAACGACCTCGTAACCGAAGTCCTTGGCGAGGGCGGGCCAAATCTTGCCACCGACGACTTGCCCGTCGGGACCGTTATCGTGCCAGATGGCGATCTTCTTGTTGGTTTGCGCACCGAGTTCGGCGAGCGCCTTGAATTGCGCGGCGGCCAGTTCAGGCTCGTCAAAGAAAAGGTCCCAAACGTAGTTCCATTTGCGAACTGATTTGAAGGCCTCCAAAGGGTCGCAGCCGGTCACCAAAGGCTTCTTGGCGCGCTCAGCGACAAGGGCGCCCGCATTGACCAGCGCAGGCGTGCAAGAGCCAAGCATCGCGACGACGTGATCACGCGAGATCAGGGTCTCCGTGTTGGATGCCGCGGCGTTGGGGTCGGTCTTGTCATCGCGGATGATGAGTTTCACCATCTGCTTGGTTCCGCCGATCGAAATCCCCCCCGCCTTGTTCACCTCGGCGACCGCGCGTTTGTAGCCCCATTGCTGGAAACTGCCGAACCCTGCCAATGGACCCGACAGCGGCAACGACGCGCCGATCACGATTTCGTCAGCGCGGGCAGCACCCAGACCGAATGCGATGGACGCAAGCGCGAGCAGCGAGCCGGCCTTTACGATATTCTTCAATCTTTGACTCATGTGTTCCTCCCAGGTTGATCGACGGGTTTGGTAAATCTGAGCGCTTGCGCACGACGCGCTTGCGATCAAAAGGCGTCGTCGAGTGTGACGCGCCGGTAGAGGACGGGCAGAATCTCCGCGAGATAGCCCATCTCTTCGACGCAATGCTGATGCAGCCTGCGCGCGAATTCCGCGTTGACGCCCTCGGCGCGCATGGCGCGCACCTGACTCTCGGGCAAGGTGATTGTCGGGTCCCGGTGCGAGATCATGCCGAGCCAAAAGCGCGACCGCATCTCGCACCCATAATCAGTGTCGCGCATGAAGTGCGTCATACGTCCGACGTTGAAAGGCGCTTCGAGCAAGCCGGGCCGCGCGCACACCGCGAATGCGCCGGACTCTTCATAAAGCTTAGAGTCGAAGGTTTCGGACGGGTCGCGGAAATCGATGCGAAGTTTGTAGAGCGGACCGTCCTTGCCCGCGAGATATTCGTGGACGAGATGAGAGGCGCCGATGTATTTGCCCTTCACCCGGTTTTCCCAGCCGCTGTAAACGTGGTCGCGGGGATGCCAAAGGCGATACCATTCGATGTCGCCAAGCCAGGAGAACCACCAGCCGACCATCTTTGCGCGACAGCCTGGCATGCGGGTCAGAGCCGCGACCACCCATTTGCCGTCCTCAAGCTCCTGATAACCGGACTCGAAAGGCAGGTAGCCCGGCTTCAGCATTTCATTGGCGTCTTCGAACCTCATGACGTCACCTCCCGAATGAATCGCACTTGTCTTCAGAACCCGACTTGATCGCCGCCCTTCAGCGCGAGGATTGCCCGGGCCTCCGCCGGCGTCGCGATCGAATGCCCCAGTTCTTCGAGAATCCGGCGAATCTTGGCGACCTGCTCGGCATTGGAAGACGCGAGCATGCCGCGTCCGATGAAGAGCGAGTCTTCAAGGCCGACGCGCACGTTGCCGCCCATCATCGCGGCTTGGGTCGCGAAAGGGATTTGCGAGCGGCCCGCCGCCAGCACTGACCAACGATAGTCAGCGCCAAATAGTCGATCCGCAGTTTCCTTCATGAACATGAGATTGCGCATATCAGCGCCGATGCCGCCCAGGATCCCGAATATGGTCTGGACGAAGAACGGCGGTTTGATCAGGCCGCGGTCTACAAAATGGGCGAGGTTGTAGAGGTGCCCGACGTCGTAGCATTCATGCTCGAATCGCGTCCCGTGCTCCTCGCCGAGCATTTTCAGAATGCGCTCGATGTCCCGGAACGTGTTGCGGAAGATGAAGTCGTCAGTGCCCCGCAGATAGGGCTCTTCCCAATCGTACTTCCAGGTGTTGTAGCGGTCCGCGAGGCCGAAGATGGCGAAGTTCATCGAGCCCATGTTGAGCGAGCACATCTCGGGCTTAGCGGCGAGCGGCGCTGCGAGCCGCTGTTCGACGGTCATGTTGAGGCCGCCGCCGGTCGTCACGTTGATGACTGCGTCGGTCGATTGCTTGATGCGCGGCAGAAATTGCATGAACACCGCCGGGTCGGGCGTCGGGCGCCCGTCCTTGGGATCGCGGGCGTGTAGATGGAGAATCGAGGCGCCCGCTTCCGCGGCCGCAATGGATTGCGCCGCGATATCGTCGGGCGTGAACGGCAGAGCATCTGACATCGTCGGTGTATGGATGCCGCCCGTGACAGCGCAGGTGATGATGACCTTGTCCGATTTGGTCGTCGCCAATGTCCTTACTCCCCGATCGAGACCGGCGCGCCGAAGCTCGCCTTGAGATGTTTCGTTACGCGCTCGCGCAAGGCCGCCTGTTGTTCCGGCGTCCATTTGCGAAACCCTTCTCCTGACTTGAAACCGAGACGCCCCTGCTCGATCAATCGATCGAGGTAGGGCGAGGGCGTCGTCGATCGGTCGAGCGCGGGAAGCACATAGCTATGGATCGACCTGGTCAGTTCCGTGCCGACGAGATCGGCATTTTCCAGCGGCCCAAGCACGGCCAGACGGGCGCCGAAGCTTGACTTCACCACTTCGTCGACGGTCTTGGCGTCGCAGACACCTTCAGCGACAAGAGCGATCGCCTCGCGCCACAGCGCGTGCTGAAGCCGGTTGCCCACGAATCCCGGGACGTCTTTCTTGACCTCGACCGGCACCTTGCCGATGCTCTCGAGCAGCTCCATCGTCGCTGCGACCGCGGCATCGGATGTTTCGACTGCACGCACGACTTCGACCAGCGGCACGAGATAGGGTGGGTTCCACCAATGCGTGCCGAGGGCGCGATGCCTATGCTTCACCCTGGACATGATTTGGCCGATCGGGATGACCGACGTATTCGAGGCGAGAATTGCGTCGGGCGGCGCCGCGCGGTCGACCTCTGAGAATATCTGCTGCTTGAGTTCGAGCTGTTCTGGCGCGGCTTCAAAGACCCAATCGGCGTCCGCCACGCAGGTTTCGAGCGAGTCAACGACGTCGACATTGACCAGCGCAGCGCGATCGGCGCCAAGATCGTCTATATTCCCTCCGATCCTGTTCACGATGCGATTGCGCATCTCAACGCTCGGATCGGTGATCATTACGCGATGGCCCGCGCAGGCAAACACCTGCGCGATTCCATGGCCCATCAGGCCGCCGCCGAGGATCGCGATGCGCTGTGGGGTCATCGTCATCCCGCCGTGTAGCCACCGTCGGCGTAGAGGATATGGCCGGTGTAGAAGTCCGAGGCCTTCGACGCGAGGAACAGGAGCGGTCCCGCGAGGTCGTCTGGTTCGCCGAGCCGTCCCTTCGGCACGCGGGCGAGAAAGCCGGCGCGCGTCGTCCTGGCCCGTTCGTCATCGCCAAACATCCAGGCGGTAAGCGGAGAGCGGAATACCGTAGGGGCGATCGCATTGACGGTAATGCCGGTCGGTCCCCATTCGCATCCCAGCGCGCGCGTGATTCCGTCGATCGCCGCCTTCGAGGCGCAATAGGCCGTGTACCCGGCGGGATGGCCGAGCAGGCCGCGCGCGGAGGACATCAACACGATCTTGCCGCCGCCGCCTTGGGCGAGCATTTGCTTGCCCGCCGCCCGCGCCATCAACCAGGACTGTGTGACGTTCGCGTCCATCACGTCGAGAAACCGTTCGGGCGCCATATCGACGATCTTTGCGACGTCGTTCTTGCCTGAGGCAACGACGAGAATGTCCAGACGACCAAAACTAAGCTTCGCGGCTTCAACGATCCATTGGCAGTCAGCTTCGGACGCGGGCCGCTTGTTGACCGGTTCGACTTCGGCGCCAATTTCGCGGCATTTGACGGCGATATCCTCGAGTTCTTTGGCTCTACCGGCGGTCAGTACGAGTTTAGCTCCCGCAGCGGCGAGGACTTCCGCGGCCAAAGCGCCGAAGGCGCCCGATGCGCCGGTGACGATCGCGACTTTGCCTCTCACGTCGAAGAGCGAGAGTGGATTGGCGTAGCCTTCGGTCACGGATTCACTCCCGGCGGATAGGGGATGACGACAAGCATCTTGGAAACATCGTTGGTGCGGTTGACGAGCTCACGCACTTCGCCGGGGGCGATCGTGCAGGAATCCATCTTGCCCAAGACCGTCTCTTTCCCACCGACGATGACGGTCATCGCGCCATATAGAACGACGTATACTTTCTCGAACGGCGTCGAATCGGGGCCCGCTCCTCCGCCGGGAAGAAATTGCGAATAGCCGACCCATTGGTTGGTGGGACCGCCCGGCTCGAAGCCCTGCAGGCGCAGCCCGACTACGCCCCGATGATTCGGCGCGTCATAGGGTTTGGCCTCATCGAAGCGTTTGACGAACATCAGAGTGCCTCGCCCGAGGCGATGCGGTAGTTCTGGTGTTTGTCGACGACGGCGACGAGGCGAATAATGCAGCCGTCGCCGCGGTCCCAATTCCACGGGAAGAACGAGAAAGTGACCCGCTTGCCGGTTACGGCGTCGAGGTCGCCACCGACGTTCTCGATGCCGAGAATGCCATTGTTGAAGAGTTTACGATGGACAGGCTCCCAGAGCGGATGGTCGTCCTTCCAGTCCCGCCCTCCGGACCACTTCTTGTATTCCTCGGCGAGATGGGGATGGAGCGGACCATTGCGATGTGGGCCAATCGCGGTTGCGAGCGGGTGATCGTTGGCTTGCGTATCGTGGCCGACGACCTTGACCTTCTTCTCGACGAACCAGTCGGCGGCAGACGGCACGAAGCCGGGGCACTTGCAGAAATATTCCTCGCTGTCGCGATACTTGTGGTGCCATCCGGTGTTCACGATCACGACGTCGCGGGGGCGTACCGCCGTTCCGGCGGCCTTTTCGAGATCGTCGTAAGTGATTGGCTCCCACATCTCCTTCGGGATTGAGACGACGATGCCCGACCCGAAGAAATGCGGCAAAGGAACCTCGTCGATGAACGGCGTGTCCTCAACGACGTGGGCGGGCGCGTCGATGTGCGTGGTGTTGTGCATGGACGTCGTAATGCGCTGCGACAGCACGCCCGACTTGGCCATGTAGTGAATGCGCTCGATTTTGACGTCTTCGAAATATGGCCAGTTCGGCGACTGAAACCCAAAGCGATGTGACAAATTGTAAAATTCCAACCCCATCGCGTTGTCGAGGTTGGCCTGAAACTCGATATCACGAAACCTGATCGGCATTGAAGAGGACGATAGCGCCGGACTCGTTGTGCAGCTCATC
>JAFAHO010000183.1 GCA_019237205.1 Hyphomicrobiales bacterium | reverse complement strand
GATCTGCCGGTGTTCGGCGAACATCTTCAGAAGCTCCGGGGTGCGGTGAAAGGATACGAAGGTCGAATGGATCACGACGATGACCAGCTGGCTGCGCGCGATCGCCTCGAGCAGTGTTGTGTTCGGGCAATGCGCCAGAGTGTCGTGATGAAGATCGCGCTCGATCCGTTCGAGTTCGCTGGGCCCAATCTGGCTGGCGCGGGCCCGGCGCACTCTGTCGCGCCGGCGCGCCAGTTCGCCCTTGCTCAGGTGAGGAAACGACTGACGCAGCGCTTCCGGCTCGAGGAGCCAGCGGATCTCGAAATGATGGGCGAGGTCCGCGGGCGTCAATGGTCCGGCGTACCAGCGCTGGTTCCGGTCCTGAACCGCGATGCCCGTTCGTTCGAGTTGGGTCAGCACTTCATGCGCGATCGTGCGGCTGACGTTGAAGTGCTCAGCAAGCGCGCTTTCGTTGAGAAGGAAGCGTCCATAAACGACTGAGGCCGCGACCGAATGCTCGACGGCGCGATAGATGTGGTTGCGGCGATTCCGAACTCGGCGCGGCTCGGCGAGATAGGCGGGCAGTTCGAGGCCCGCCTGCAAAAGATCCAACCGGCGCGGCTCAGGCGAGCCTCGCCGGCGTCCCTTGACGAGATAGCCGCGCCCCTCGAAATCGGAGATGAGCCCTTCCTTGTGAAGAAGCTTGAGCGCGATGCTGGCCGGCATACGGCTGGTCTGAAAAGCCCTCGCGACGCTCGCTTCCCCCAGCACCAGGCCGTCAATCAGCGCGCCGCGCTCGAGGTGATCGCGCAACACCGAATGAATGACGCCATAAAGCGGCTCGTTTTCAAGGTCGTCTGTTTTCTCATCCCGCGACGACATGCCTCACCCGATCGTTGCGCCGGCCTTTTCGATCCCGGCCATCTCTTAGCAGCAAAAATCGCATATTGCATTCGATATGCGCTCGTCGTAAGCTTCAGCATCGATCGATGGACCGGCTCGCCCTTGTGGCGCCCGCGGAGCCATCGCGCTCAAGGGAGGATAGGATGCTTTCCATTCGCGGTCTCGTTCGCTCTTCCGCGCTTCTCGGGCTCATTCTGTTCGCCGGGTCGGCCGCCGCCTCGGACAACAAGATCGCTCTCATTCCCGGGGGACCGCATCCCTATTTCAAGCCTTGGGAGCAGGCCGCCGCCGACGCGAAGAAGGATTTCGGCATCGCGGCCGTCGATTTCAAAGTTCCGACCGACTGGAAGCTCAATCTGCAGACCGAGCTGATCGAGAGCCTCGTCGCCCAGGGCTACAAGGGCTTCGGAATCTTCCCCGGCGACGCGGTCGGCATCAATTCGACGCTGTCGGAACTGAAAGGCAACGGGATTCCCTCGATCGCGCTCGCCGGATGCGCGCAGGACCCGACCGACGCGGCCTTCTGTCTGGGCACAGACGTCTATCGTTCCGCTTATCTCGGGACGAAAGAGCTCATCAAGGCGATGGGCGGCAAAGGCAATGTCGTTCACCTCGCGGGCCTCCTCGTCGATCCCAACACGACGCTGCGCGTGAAGGCGGTGGAAACAGCGGTCGCCGAGTCCAACGGCTCCGTGAAGCTCCTGCAAACCGTGGCCGACACCGACTCCCAGGAGGCCGCCGACCAGAAGATCAATGCGCTGCTCGCCGCACAGAAGGACGAGATCGGCGGCATGATCGCCACCGGCTATATCCCGTCCGTGGTCGCGTCGAAATCGCTGCGCACGCTCGGCGACAAACGGATCAAGTTCATCGGCATCGACGATGATCCGATCGTGCTCGACGCCATCAAGGACGGTTACGTGTCGGGAACCATGGCGCAGAACCCTTACGGGCAAGGCTATATCGCGGCCTACGTGCTCGATCTCCTCGCCGGCGGAGCGTGCACGGTCAAGGCCGACGCGCCGTGGATCAAGACGCCGCAGACCGCGCGCTTCATCGATTCGGGAACGCTCGTGATCAATGCCGCCAACCTGACCTCCTACAAGGACGACCTGAAGAAGGTCACCGGCGACATCCAAAGCAAGTTCAAGGCGACCTACCTGAATTGCAAGTAGCCGCGGGGCTTGAAGCAAAATTGAAGAACGGCGCCCCATGAGCTAGGCTCACAGGGCCATTCGGCCCGCATCGCGCCGCGTTCAGCCGGGCTTGCGCTTCGGCGAGGCCGGGGGCGGACGCGCTCGCGCCACGGTCCTTGGTGGATGATAGGCATGACCGACGAAGCCATGAGCGAAATGTCGGCGCGTCGGCGCTTCGACCTGGGCGGGGTCCCGGCGCAATTCGGCCTCGTGATCATCATCGCCGGCTTTTGGGCTGCATTCGCCTGGCGCGCGCCCGGATTCCTATCGCCGTTCAACCTCTTCTCCGTCGGACGGGCGCTGGCGGTCGACATCGTCATCGGCTTTGCCCAGATGGCGGCGCTCGCAACAGGAGGCATGAATCTATCCGTCGGCTCGATCGGCGTCTGCGCCGTGATGACCGGCGGCTACCTCATGCAGACGCTCGCATTGCCAGTTCCGGTCGCCATTCTCGGCGCGCTCGGGCTCGGCGCCGCGCTCGGTTGGCTGAACGGCTTCGTCATCGCGCGCAGCGGCGTCAGCGCCTTCATCATCACGCTGGCGAGCGCCAATCTCTACTCCGGCGCCATGCTCATTCTGACAAAGGCGGTCCCGCTCAACAGCCTGCCGAGGGAGGTCGGCGCGTTCGGAAAGGCGAAGATCGCCGGCCTCGTATCGCCGCTGCTCGTCATCGCCCTGGCGATCGGCTTCATCCTGTTCGTCTTCTATCGTCATTCCGTTCTGGGCCGGCAGATCCTCGCCGCCGGCGCCAACGCCCGCGCCGCCAAAATGTCGGGCGTGCCGGTCGATCGCGTCATCACGATCAGCCACGCGCTCTCGGGTCTCCTGGCGGCGACGGCGGGCATGATGGTGGTCGCGCATCTTGGCGCGGCGATGCCGGCGGTCGGCGGCGAGGACTGGTTGCTGCCCTCGTTCCTCGGGCCGGTGCTCGGCGGCACCCCGCTTTCGGGCGGAGCGGTGGCGGTTACCGGCGCCATGCTCGGGGCCCTCCTGGTGACCACCATCCGCAGCGGG
The DNA here is from genome assembly GCA_019237205.1 of Hyphomicrobiales bacterium. Classification (GTDB taxonomy): domain Bacteria; phylum Pseudomonadota; class Alphaproteobacteria; order Rhizobiales; family Beijerinckiaceae; genus Roseiarcus. Next base: position 416 of record JAFAHO010000183.1, on the reverse strand, counting down.
CTCCTGGTGCTGCAGATCGGCAACTACTGGCTCCAGCTTTACCTCGGCGTGATCCTGCTTCTCGCCGTTCTCGCCGATCGTTATCGCGCGCTTTATCAGGAGCGTCGCGGAATCCCAATGCGATGACCCTGTTCCGCCGACTTCTTCTCGTCGAGTGGTCCGGCCTCGCGGTCGCCATCCTTTTGGGCGCATCGGCGCTCAGCGTCATCGCGCCGAACTTCCTCACCGAATTCAACCTCTACGTCATGCTGCGAAGCCTCAGCGTCGGCCTGCTCGTCGCCTTCGCGCAAATGGTGACGCTCGGCGTCGGCCAGATGAACATCGCCGTCGGCGCGCTCGGCGGGCTGACCGCCATCATCTTCGGCGCGACGATGGAGCTCTACGGTTTTCCGCTTCTTCTCGCGATTCCCCTCGCG
>JAFAHO010000128.1 GCA_019237205.1 Hyphomicrobiales bacterium | reverse complement strand
CAGGCTTCGCTGTTAATAAGATCCTGCAGACGGTTTGGACCGGCACGAAATATTCGGTTCCGGACGATTGGCTCCACGGCTGGGGCGCGCTGGATCTCTCCGCCGCCTTCTATTGGCAGACCCAGAACAACTACAATTTCGGTTGGGTGACCGGGAATATCAAGGGGGTCCCTTACGGCTATGCGACAGCCGCCGCATGCACTGGCACCGGCGCCTTCATCAGCAGCAGCAAATGCTCCGGCAGTCAGGACGGCATCGCATTCCTGGCCGACTGGCGGCCAGTGAAGCGGGTCGACATCTACGCCGGCATTATGCTCACAAATGTCTATGGCGGCCTCGCCAACGGCTATTTCAGCACCCTTCCCGTCATCGTCAAGGGAAAGGTCGTCACCAGCTACAACGACGCGCACACGCAGAGCTACGACCCGACGATCGGCATCCGCATCCGGTTCTGACAGAGCTGCGCCGGCCCCATGCGAGCCGTACTTTGGGGCGCGGCTCTTTGCGTTTGAAATCACAACGTCATCGGGCCTGCTGGCGACGAAACCGCAAGGGCGGTGGGGCCTGGGCCGGGACTCGTCGAAATTGGTTCGCGCGTCGGACAAGCGTTCCCTTCACAACCCACGTTCGACACCGACCTCCTCTTCGGCTAGAACGGTAGTCGTCGGCCTCCTCGAGGTCGGCGCCAGAATTCGGCTGGGCTTGTGCTTCTGATCAATTCATTGGTCGGCCCCATTGCGAAATGGGGCTTGACGAGTTTGCGGGGCGCTGCCCTAGTCTCTGGCCAATTGCCGCGCACGGGGCTTAGAGAATGTCATTTTCACATCCGCTCGCCAGGGGCGCCAAAGTGTGGACAGCAAAGAGCGGCGACGACAAAGAGCAAAGGGTTCTTGTGATCGTCACGACGATTCCGCTCGACGCGCATCATAAGGGCTACAAGAGAGGCCTGGTCGAGAAGCTTTCGCGCGCCGCCCGCGAGCACCTCGCCGATTCCAAGGAAGCCGAGGCCTTCATGCTGGTCAATCGGTTGCGGGACTGGAACGCCGCGCGGCCCTGATTGCCGTCGCCGCCCGGAGGCAATAAGGCGGCGTTACCCTTCCGTTGCCTGGACCGATGCGCTTTTTTTGGGCGCCGAGTGTGATAGGGTCATCGGGCGCTTCCCACGGCGCAAGCCTTTCGCGGCTAACGACAGAGGATCACAGGCATGAGCAACATATTATCGGCTTCTCCTTTTGGATCCGCTCTGCCGCTTGCGCCGTTGCGCGCCAAGTGGGGGTGGATCGTCGCCCTCGGCGTCGTCTATGTCGTCGCGGGATTCATCGCGCTCGGCAGCGTTGTCGCCGCCACCGCCGCGGCGGTGTGGGTGGTGGGCATCATGATGATCATCGCGGGCGTCGCGGAAGTCATTAACGCCTTCCAGGTTAGAACCTGGGGCCGCTTTATCTTCTGGCTCCTGCTTGGCATCCTCTACATCATCGCCGGCTTCGTCGCTTTCGAGAACACTTTGCTGGCCGCGATATGGCTGACACTCCTCCTTGGCGCGGCCCTGGTGGCCTCTGGCATCGTGCGCGTCTTTCTCGGCTTCAACATGAGGGGGGGCTCGCCCTGGGGGTGGGTCGTCATCTCCGGCCTCATCACGCTGCTGCTTGGGATCGTCATCCTCGCCCATTGGCCGTACTCGGGGCTCTACGCGCTCGGAATCATACTCGGCGTCGACCTCGTCTTCGCGGGGGCGGGCTGGATCGGCCTCGGCCTCGGCCTGCGCAACGCGCCAGCCGTCTAAAGTCCGCGGCAGGCTCGCCTCGAAGCGAGCCGCCGCCGTGGTTTGAGTGAGCCGGCTCGGCTTGAAAGGGACTCTCCGTGCGTTGGGTTTATCTTGCCATTGTGGTCCTGATCGCCGCGGCGACGCTGATCTTCGCGTTGCAGAACCTGAATATCGTGAGCCTGACCTTTCTCGGCTCGGCCATCAGCGCGCCGCTCGCTCTCCTCGTCTTCGTCGTTTATGTGCTTGGCGCGGTCACCGGGGGAAGCCTCTACGGACTCCTGCGCGCGTCCGTTCAAGGCTCGCGGCGGAGGTCCGCTTAGATCCAACGCCGACCGGGACGGCGCCGGGCGCAGTGATCCGTCGAACAAGCGAACATTAAGCGAGCATGCTCGCCTCGCTTGCCCGCTCCCTCGGCGGAGCGCCGACAACACGTCCCTGCCGCATCACGACAATTCGATCCGCGCACGCCATGACCTCATTGAGCTTATGGGTGATCGCGGCTGACGCGGTCCACGGGGCGTCCGAACGGGACGCCCGTCGTTCGACGGACTATGCCGCATCTACAGGTCAAGGATAGGCGTGAGAGAAGATGTCCATATCCTGGAAGCCGGCGAGGTCAAGCCGCACCCGCTCCGGCAGGTAGGCGAAAGCAGCCTGCGCGAGCGCGGCCCGGCCTTCGCGCGCGAGCATGGCGTCGAGCTTCTCGCGGATAGCGTGCAAATAGAGGACGTCCGAGGCCGCATAGGCAAGCTGCGCGTCGGTGAGGGTCTCCGCGCCCCAGTCGGAAGATTGCTGCTGCTTGGAGATTTCGACGCCGGCGAGTTCGCGCGTGAGATCCTTGAGCCCGTGCCGGTCGGTGTAGGTGCGCGCGATCTTCGAGGCGATTTTGGTGCAATAGACGGGCGCGGCCATCACGCCGAAGGCGTGGCAGAGCACGGCCATGTCGAAACGGCCGTAGTGGAAGAGCTTGACGACCCCGGAGTCGGCGAGCAGCCTTTCCAGATTGGGCGCGCTCGTCTGGCCGGGGGCGATCTGGACCACGTCGGCGTCGCCATCTCCGCGCGACAACTGGACGACGCAGAGCCGGTCGCGACCCACCTCGAGGCCCAGCGTTTCGGTGTCGACCGCGACCGCCTCGCCGAAGAGGGCGTCCGCCGGAAAATCGTTGCGGTGGAGGCGGACGGTCACGTTTTCCTGTCATTACAAAGAGTTAGATATTGCCGAGCACTGGGATAGCACTGGCAGTCGGGAACCGTCAACCTGGAGCCAGGGCGTGACGAAGCCGATTCCCTTTGGCCAACCAACGGACAGGCTCTTTGCGGTTCGCCGCGTTGCGCCGGGTCGCAAGGCGAGCCCGCCGATAGGTACGATCGAATTCTGACCAGCGGCGATCAGGTTCATGACCCAGGTTTTACCTTGTCTTGGCGCCGAACCTGGTAGCGTCATCCGCCGAACGAAGAATTCGCTCTTTCATGGCAAACGAGATTTGACCCACGGCGTCGGGGGGCGACTCCCTTACGAACCGAATATATCTTTCATTCGTGACAGGTTGAACTTTCGATGGCCACATACAACACTATCATAATGTATGATTTCCATCAAAAGTTGCAAAAAAAGGCGCCTGAGCGACTGAAAAACCTCGAGCGGCTGCGGATTCTCATCTACTCTGCCACAATTCCCGCCGGCGCGGCCGTACTCATCGAGATGGACGAGCGTGTGCTCTTTAATGGACGAGGCGAGCGCGCGCAGTTCCTCCCACTCGGGAATACGATGCGATTCCCGATCGCGCTTCTGCCGCAGCCCACAGGCGCTCGTCATGCATCTTCTCGTGTTCGGGCGCGGCGATGAAGCGCGCGGCGGCCTCGGCCTGATCAACAGGGCGATTACCGTTGGACTTTTGCGCCGCGCGGCTGGGGCTCGGGATGACCCCGAAGCGGCTTCGAGCTTCCTTCTGCGTGATCGAGACGGCGGCCGTCACGCTCGACCGATTGTGGGTCATCGGTCAGAAGCTCAGGATGCAGCATGCCTCGAGGGTCGCTCATGCGCTCGCTCCATTGAGGATCTGGGCGATATGAATGAACTTCATCGGGACGCCGATCCGTTCGGCGCAGCCTTTCTGATGCATCAAGCACGAGCTGTCGGCCGAGACGATGTATTCGGCGCCGGCGCGCGCGTGATCCGTAACCTTGTCGTAGCCCATCTTGGTCGATACGACCTCCTCGAAGACCGAGAAGGTGCCGCCGAAGCCGCAGCATTCGTCGGGCCGCACCGGCGCGACGAACTCGATTCCGTCCACCTTTGGCGAGCCAGAGGATCGACGCAGCGAAATAGAGCGCGAGTGGGATCAGGGCGAGCGCCGTCAACCGCTGCAGCCGCCATTCCCACAGCCCGCTGCGGGCGCTGCCCAGATGCTCGACTCGGCGGAACACCGAGCCATCGCGCAAA
>JAFAHO010000317.1 GCA_019237205.1 Hyphomicrobiales bacterium | reverse complement strand
ATGAAAGATATCATCGGTTTGCAAGGGAGTCGCCCCGCGACGCCGTGGGTCAAATCTCTTTTGCGATAAAAGAGCAAATTCTTCGTCCGGCGGATGACGCTATCAGGTTCGGCGCCAAGACAAGGTAAAACCTGGGTTATGAACCTGGATCTCCTTGCCGCTGGTCAAAATTCGATCGTTCCGATTGGCGGGCTTGCCTTGCGACCCGGCGCAACGCGGCGAACCGCAAAGGGCCTATCCTTGGTAGGCCAAAGGGAATCGGCTTAGAGCCCCAACTCCCGCGGCGTCCACAACGCGAAGGCTTGCGCCAACGCCACAATCCGATCGTGGTTCGACTGGACCCTGAGGGGCTGATCGACCGCCATAGGATAATAGTTGGTGATCGCTCTCAGCGGGGTTTCGGCGGGTACTGTTCCGCGGGGTCCGTGGACGATGAGGACGCCGCCTATCGTATCCTGAGACTGGCCCTGCGGGCCCGTCCCGCCGCTGCTCGGGCCGAGGTAGACGAAGTCGATCTGCGCGATCAGGACGGCTCCATTCCGATAGCGCGGCTCAAGGTAAGCGCCCAAGGCCTGCTCCAGGAGACCAGGCAGCGCTTCCTCAACCCAAGCGGCGGTGGGGTCGCCGACGTTGGCGCGCAGCGGCCCGACGTCGACTTGAATGCCCCGCAACCGCACGCCCGGTTGCGCCAGCGCGGCCGCGGGAGCGAGCGCGAGCGTCGCGAACGCCGACAGCGCGGCGCGACGGGTCAAGCCGTGATTCGACATGACGAACTCCTGTTCGCGCCCTCGTCGAGAGCAGCCCGGACTGGCGACTATATAAAAGCGACCTTCACGATTTCATAGCTCTTTCCGCCGCCCGGCGTATTCACCTCGACGCTATCGCCGGCCTTCTTCCCGATCAGCGCGCGCCCCGTCGGCGAAGAAATCGAGACCTTGCCCGCCCTTACGTCCGCCTCGGTCTCGCCGACGATCTGGAAGACCTTTTGCTTTTCGGTGTCCTCGTCGATCAGCGTCACGGTCGCGCCAAACTTGACGGTGCTTCCGTTCAGCTTCGACACGTCGATCACCTCTGCGCGCTGCAGCAGGTCCTCGAGCTCGACGATTCGGCCTTCGTTGTGCGATTGCGCTTCCTTGGCTGAATGGTATTCGGCGTTTTCCGACAGGTCGCCGTGCGATCGCGCCTCGGCAATCGCCGCGATAATGCGCGGTCGCTCGATCTGCTGACGGTGAAGAAATTCGGCTTCCAACGCGGCGTGGCCCGCGGCGGTGATCGGCAGCTTGTCCATAAGGCATCCGCCAAAAAGAGGGTCTCGCGGCGGCGTCTTTTCGCGCCGTCACGCCAAGTAGTCCTGCAAAGCCCTGACTTCGAGTTCGCCAGCCGCGACGGCGCGTATGCCTTCAGCCGCCGCGATGGCCCCTGAAAGTGTGGTGTAATAAGGCGTCTTTTGCAAGAGGGCGGCGCGCCGAAGCGGTTTGGAATCGGCGAGCGACGTCGCGCCCTCGGTCGTGTTGAACATCAGCTGCACGCCCCCGTTGCGTACGAGGTCCGCGGCGTGGGGACGCCCTTCCGACACTTTGTTGACTTTCTCCGCCTTCAATCCCTGCGACGCGAGATAGCGTTGCGTCCCGGTCGTTGCGAGGATCTTGAACCCCAGCGCCTGTAGCGTCCTCAGCGGCTCGACGATCCGTTCCTTGTCGGCGTCGCGAACAGAGACAAAGACCGCGCCGGTCTTCGGCGGACGCGAGCCCGCTCCCAGCTGACTCTTGGCGAACGCGACCTCAAAGGACCAGTCGATGCCCATCACTTCACCCGTGGAGCGCATCTCCGGCCCAAGCACCGTATCGACGCCGGGGAACCGCGCGAACGGGAACACGGCTTCCTTGACCCCGACATGGTCGAACTGGTCGACGTTGAGATCGAACGAGGCGAGCGGTTCCCCCGCCATCACGCGGCTTGCGATCTTGGCAATCGGCTTGCCGATCACCTTCGCCACAAACGGCACAGTGCGTGACGCGCGCGGGTTGACCTCGAGCACGTAAATCACGCCATCCTTCAGAGCGTATTGCACGTTCATAAGCCCGCCGACCTCGAGCGCGAGCGCTAGCCTCTGCGTCTGCTGCTCGAGCTTGAGTATCGTTTCGGGGCTCAACGAACGCGGCGGCAGCGAGCACGCGCTGTCGCCCGAGTGGATGCCCGCCTCCTCGATGTGTTCCATGATCCCCGCGACGACGACTGTCTTGCCGTCGCAGAGCGCGTCGACGTCGATCTCGATCGCGTCCGAGAGATAGCGGTCGAACAGGAGCGGATTCTTGCCCAGAACCGTGTTGATTTGGCCGGTCTTGTCGTTGGGATAGCGCGCCTTGACGTCCGAGGGCACGAGGCCCGGCAGCGAGCCGAGCAGATAGTCGTCGAGTTCGGTTTCATCGTGAATGATCGCCATCGCCCGCCCGCCAAGGACGTAAGACGGCCGCACGACCAGCGGCAGACCGAGGTCGGCGGCGACGAGCCGTGCCTGCTCGACAGAATAAGCGATCCCGTTCTTCGGCTGCTTCAGGCCGAGCTTGTCCAGGAGGCGCTTGAAACGGTCGCGGTCCTCGGCGAGATCGATCGAATCGACTGAGGTTCCAAGGATCAGCGCCCCCGATTGTTCGATGGCGTGCGCGAGTTTCAGGGGAGTTTGTCCGCCGAACTGCACGATGACGCCCTTTAGCGCGCCTTTTTCGCGCTCCTTGTCCAGGATTGCGAGCACGTCCTCCTCAGTCAGCGGCTCGAAATAGAGTCGGTCCGAGGTGTCGTAGTCGGTCGACACAGTCTCCGGGTTGCAGTTGATCATGATCGTCTCGTACCCCGCTTCGCTCAGCGCGAACGACGCGTGGCAGCAGCAATAGTCGAACTCGATGCCCTGCCCGATTCGATTTGGACCGCCCCCGAGGATCACGATTTTTTCGCGGTCCGTCGGATCGGCCTCGCAGCTCGCCTTGCCTGCGAACGGCGCCTCGTAGGTCGAGTACATGTAAGCGGTCGGCGACGCGAATTCGGCCGCACAGGTGTCGATGCGCTTGAAGACCGGAAGCACCCCGAGCCGCCTGCGCGCGGCGGCGACACCGGCCTCGCTCAGTCCGGTGAGGCCCGCGAGGCGCACGTCCGAGAACCCAGCCGCCTTCAGCGCGCGCAGGTTGCCCGCATCGTCCGGAAGCCCATAGGCGCGCGCCTTAGCCTCGAGCGCCAGGACTTCCGCGATGCGCTCGAGGAACCAGGGATCAATCCTCGAAACCTCATGGATCTCCTCGACGCTCAGGCCCATGCGCATCGCCTGGGCGACCTTGAGCAGCCTGTCCGGCGTCGGCGTTCCGATCGCGGCGCGCAGCACATTATGGTCATCGCCCTTGCCGAGCCCGTCGATTTCGATCTCGTCAAGGCCGTCGAGGCCGGTCTCGAGTGAGCGCAGCGCCTTCTGCAGCGATTCGGCGAAGGTGCGCCCGATCGCCATCGCCTCGCCGACGGACTTCATCGCCGTCGTCAACACAGGCTCGGCCCCTGGGAATTTCTCGAATGCGAAGCGCGGGATCTTGGTGACGATGTAATCGATCGTCGGCTCGAACGAAGCCGGCGTAGCGCCGCCGGTGATGTCGTTGGCGATCTCGTCGAGCGTATATCCGACGGCGAGCTTGGCCGCGACCTTGGCGATCGGAAAGCCGGTCGCCTTGGAGGCGAGCGCGGAAGAGCGCGAGACACGCGGGTTCATCTCGATGACAATCATCCGCCCGTCGGCCGGATTGACCGCGAATTGCACGTTGGAGCCGCCGGTCTCAACGCCGATTTCGCGCAACACCGCAATCGCGGCGTCTCGCATGATCTGGAACTCCTTGTCGGTGAGCGTCAGGGCGGGAGCGATGGTGATCGAATCTCCAGTGTGGACGCCCATCGGATCGATGTTCTCGATCGAGCAGACGATGATGCAATTGTCCGCCTTATCGCGGACGACCTCCATCTCGAATTCCTTCCATCCGAGCACGCTCTCCTCGATCAGCACCTCGCTGGTGGGCGAAGCATCGATGCCACGCTCGACGATGTCGATGAATTCACTCTTGTTGTACGCGATCCCGCCGCCGGTGCCGCCCATGGTGAAGCTCGGGCGGATGATAGCGGGAAGTCCGATATCCTCGAGCGCAGTCAGCGCCTGGGACAACGTCTTGATATGGTGCGAGCGGGGCGTCGCGAGACCGATCCTGGTCATCGCCTCGCGGAAAAGTTCGCGGTCCTCCGCCTTGTCGATCGCCGCGGCGGTCGCGCCGATCATCTCGACGCCATATCGGTCGAGGACGCCCATTTTTCTCAGGCTCAGCGCACAGTTGAGCGCAGTCTGGCCGCCCATGGTCGGCAACAGCGCGAACCCGCCGGGCGCTGCATACCGCTCTTTCGCAATGATCTTGGCGACGATCTCCGGCGTGATCGGCTCGATATAGGTCCGGTCCGCCATCTCGGGATCGGTCATGATCGTGGCCGGGTTGGAATTGATGAGGACGATCCGGTAGCCCTCAGCCCGCAACGCCTTGCACGCTTGCGTTCCGGAATAATCGAACTCACAGGCCTGGCCTATGATGATTGGCCCGGCGCCAATGATGAGGATCGTCGAAATGTCGGTGCGCTTCGGCATAGGCTCCCTGAGCTCGCGCGCCCCGCGGCGAACGATGCGGGTCTCAACACACAAAAAAAGGCCGCGCCGCGGCCAAAAACGATCGGAGGCGTCCTTCGAGGGTTGACGGGCGCAAGGTCCGAAGCCAGGCCTTTCCGGGCCCCGAGCCGCATATTCGCGCTCTTCGCCTGACGGCTCCCTAACCGAAAATCGCCTTTTTTGGAAGAGCGATCGACGAGCGCCCTGACGGCTTAGAACTTGTAGCCGATCATCACGCCAAAATCGGTGTCGCCCGGATTCTTGCTCGTGCAGAAGCTTGCGTGCGAGGCATGCGCAACGGTCGCGACGATGTCCCAGTTCTGGGTCAGCTGAAGGCCGAAACCACCCGACTCGCGGAACGTCAGCGGGCAGCCCATGTCAATGCGTCGCGGGCCTTGCCAATCGGGTGAATTGTTGACCGCGCCGCCGAACTCGCCCTCGAAAAACAGCATCCTCCAGATCGGAATCCGCCAGTTGAAGGTGCCGAAGGCGTAGCTCGTCTTGCCTCCGGTGTTGATCATCGCGCCGAGCCCGATGCGAGGGCTCAAGAACCAGTTGACGTACGGGTTGGAGAAATTTGCAAAGGGCAGGTTCTGCGACAGCGTCTCGATGGAAACATCGACCGGCGCGTTCTCGTTGTGGTCCGGGTTGTGTGCGAATGCGCCAACGCGCACTTCCTGAAACAGCGTGATATACGGAGCCGCCTGAGGGAACTCGTACGCCGAGGTATCGGCCGGTGTCGCCATGGTCAGATCGGCCGCGCTTCCGAAGCTCCCCCACGCCAGGCAAGCGACTGCGGCCGCGGCGAGACGGACTCCGAGACCGGTACGCCATCTCATTCAGTCCACCCCGCCGAACGAATCTCGCCCCATTTCACCCTAGCGGCGCCCCCGCTCCCGGCGCAAGCGCTTAAGAGGCTGGCGCTGGTCCGAAAACGCCGCAATGAAAACGCTGTGGCCTCTTTGCAACGCCCAGACATCGGCGCGTGGATGATGTTCTGGCAGCCGGCGCCAAGATTGAGGCGGCGCGATAATTTACGGGCCGCCCGAAAATCAAACGCGCCCCTGGCACAGTTTTTGTGAGGCATGAGGCGGGACCGAACCTTTTGGGCTGGAGGGCGTTGATGGGCGCCCGCCGGCCTGGCGGATGACATGCGAGGCCTTTGATGCTGATCCGCTACGGCTACGAGATGACCTTCGGCTGCGCCGCGCCGACGCCTATGGTCTGCCAGCTCGACCTGCATCCCTCCTGCACGCCCATGGTCCGCGCGGAAACGCCGTTCAAGGCGACCCCGCATGTCGAATCGTGGCTCTATTCGGACGTGTTCGGCAATCGCTGCCGCCGATTCAACGCGCCGGCCGGCAATATCGCCATCTCGAATTCCGGCGTCGTCGAAGTAACCGATCTGCCCGACCCCGTCGTGCCCGACGCCGCCGAGATCCCGGTCGCCGATCTGCCGGACGACACGCTGCTTTATCTCGTCGGCAGCCGCTACGTCGAAACCGACAAGCTCAGCCAGATCGCCTGGGACCATTTCGGCCATACCGCCCCGGGCTGGCCGCGGGTGCAGGCTATCTGCGATTTCGTCAACCGCCATGTCTCCTTTGGCTACGAGAGCGCCCGCTCGACCAGGACGGCGCATGAGGCCTATGTCGAGCGCATCGGCGTCTGCCGCGATTTCGCGCATCTTTCAGTGGCGTTCTGCCGCTGCATGAACATCCCCGCGCGCTACGCCAACGGCTATCTCGGCGACATCGGCGTGCCGCCAGATCCTGCGCCGATGGATTTCAACGCCTGGTTCGAAGCGTTCCTTGGCGGGAAATGGTACACGTTCGATGCGCGCCACAATATGCCGCGCATCGGCCGAATTCTGATCGCCCGCGGGCGCGACGCGGCCGACATTCCGCTCGTCAACTCGTTCGGGCCGCACGTGCTCAAGTCGTTCCGGGTGTGGACGGAAGAGACGAATTCGGTGGCGTCGGGCTGACCCTGCGAAGCCTTCTGTTGAAGATGGCCACGCATCTGTCCCGCTCGTGTTGTCCCGGGCGATGAATTGTGGAAGTCATCCGTTCGCCGCGTCGGTGGACGAGGAGATTTTCGCATGGCCTCCATATTTGTCGCGATCTGGGCCGCGGTCCTCACGTTCGTCGCCGGGGTCCTCGGGCTCTACCTGCAAAAATTGCTGCCCGACCAGCATTCGGTAGAGAAGTCGCGCGACATGATCGGGTCAGTGATGGGCCTCGTCACCCTGCTTCTGGCGCTGGTGCTCGGCACGATCGTCGGCTCGGCCTATTTCTTTTCGTCGACTCAGCAGTCCGAGCTGCAAACGCTCGCCGTGCGCGACCTCTTGCTCGACAAAGCGCTCGGGCAATACGGGCCCGAAACCAAGCCTGCGCGCGACAAGATGAAAGAGAGCCTGACCCAAGTCTATAATCTCTTCTGGGGCGGCGGCGCCAGCGACGTCGACCCGAAATTGCTCACGGTCGCGGCCGGCATGGACGCGTTGAAGCCGATGGGCGACTATCTCGCCTCGCTCGACCCGAAGACGCCGGAGCAGAAGGCGGCAGTTGCGACGGCGCAATCTAATTTCGGGGTGATCGAGCAGACCCGCCTTCTGATGTCGCTGCAGCTCGCCGTGCCGTTCTCCAAGCCCCTGCTCTTCGTGGTCGTCGCCTGGGCGGCGATCCTCTTCTTTGGCTTCGGGATGCTCTCCCGCATCACGGCGACGACGCTCGCTGCGATGGCGCTTGGCGCTTTTGCGGTCGCGAGCGCGATCTTCCTCATTCTCGAACTCAGCGAGCCCTATTCAGGCCTCTTCCGTATATCGCCAGCCGCGCTCGAACAGACAATCGCGACGATGGACCGGTAGGGGCGCCCGGCGCCCTAGCCCCTACTTGTCGACGTCGGTGTCCGGGCGATCGCCGCCCTCGGCTATCTCGTCGCGCCAATGTCCGTCCCTGTCCTCCCAGGTGATGCCCGTCGTCTCGCCGGCGACCCGCTGCTCGCCGGCGGCGCGCTCGGCCGCTTTCACGGCGAGGTCTCGGCTGGGAAAAGTCTCCGAGAACACATCGCCGACGCGGTACGCCCAGCCGCCGTCATGCTCGACAATGTGGTAGGTCACTCTGGCCATCCGCTCCTCCTTTTCCCCGCGACACCCTAACGCCGAATGGACCGCCACGGCGAGCATCAGCGGCATGCCTGCAGCCCTTCGCCGACCGAAAACCGGCTGAGCGCAATGCGCCACGAGCCGGAAGCGATCCGTGTCGAGGACGCCGCGTCGAGGCGGCCGCAGAGTTTCACCTCGTCGATCTTGATATTGCCGATGAGGCCGGTCGCGATGAAATCGACCGGGGCTGAGGTCTTCTCGGTCGCGGTCAGCATGGCGTAGGGCGAGAGGCCCTGTTTGACGAAGCCGACCGTGATCTCGCCGTCCTTCGGCGCCGCCGCCCCCGGCCTCGAGGCGCGCGCCGGACCGGGCGTCACCTTGCCGTCGGCAATCGTGACCGGAATGGTCACTTCCTGGCCGGGGCGCAGATCGACCGTCGGGCCGAGGGCTTGCGCGCGCGCTGCCCCGCATGGAACAGCGAGCGCGAAGGCGACGAACGCCAGGGCCGCGCCGGAGCGCAAGGGGCTGCGTATGCCAAACCTTGTCATGCTGCGGCGATTAGACCTTATGGCTCCGGCGACGACAATGCATCGGATCGGTCCGGCGGCAAGGCGGTGGCGGGTTGGCGCTATGCGGCCTCGGCATGCGTTTGAGGATAAGTCTCATCCAGATAACAGGGAGAAAAGAGAAGAGCTCGATTCTGCCAAACCTGTCCACAAAAGTCTGTTTATTATCAATGGCTTAGGAAAAGAGGATAAAGAAAAATAACAGAAAAACAAGAGGGAGATCATTCGCGTTTATCAGGGAGAGAACAGGTGGGCGGCGCGCTCGCCGGAAAGAGGAGACGGCTTCGCCGCCTCCCCCCGTCGCCCTTATTTATGGGAATGTTCGTGGGCGGTCGTCGTGTGCTTGTGTCCCTGCTCGCTGTATTCGTGAGCCATTTGGGCGTGCTCCTTCGCCTCCTTATGCTGGCCGAGATCGTGATGATGGGCGGCCTGGTGATGATGGTGGGCGGCGGCGTGGTGATGAGCGGCGGCCTGATGATGATGCTCGCTGGCCGGATGCTTCGGCGACTTTGCCATGGCGCTTTTCCTCCAAACCGGTCCTGAAAAATGTATGCCGGTTGCCGCTTCGATATGGGTCGGCTTCCCTTCGCGGCAACCCCCCGCCGAAGGCTGCGCGCACAAAGGGCATCGAGAGACGCCTGTCTTTCGACGGGATAACGGCGCGCCCTTGACAGGGCTGACGGCTCGGAAAACAAAGCTTAAGCAAGAGGTCGACGGCTCAAGCCCGCCCGTGGGCGGCGCCGCTGACGCTGCTCATCGTGCGGTTGAGGACGCAAATACCCAAGGAGGGAACGCATGAAATACATGATCGACTATTCCTTTCGTGCTGGGGGCGCCCACGAGGAGAATCTCGGCAACGCGGAATCGCTGACGCGCGCATTCGCCAAGTGGAAGCCGGAGGACGGGCTGAACGTCCTCGCCTTCGTTTCGAACCTCGCCGATACCGGAGGTTATGTGCTCGTCGAGGCCGCCGACCCCAAGGTCGTCTTCTCGTTCGTCTCGAAATTCGTCGCCTGGGCCGAGGCCGAGGTCGTCCCGGTCATCGACGTCGGCGATGCCGTCCCGCTCGGTTCCGCCGCGACAGCCTGGGCTCGGAGTTCCTCAAAAGCCTGATCGCCCTCCCCTTTTCGTCATGTCCGTCCTGGAACTTGATCCGGGAACGGCCATGACGGCCCGATCTTTGGAAACGCCCGCGGCGCTCCCCGCCGTCGACCTCTTGCCAAGACCCCTGTGCGACCCCGCGCTCAATGACTTTGCCAACGAGGCAGATCCGTCCAGCGAAAGCCAGCGTATGTGATCAAGCGCAAGTGTCGCGGCAATCCGCTGCCGCGAAGGGGAAGACGCCGATGACCGATGACGCGATGGTCTCCTGGGCGCCGATCAGGCGGTGGTCCAACTGTTCGTCTCCGACGACCTGGAAAGCGCCGGCGCCGATCCCCGTCGTCCTCGCAGCCGCGGCCTTTGCGCTCGCCGGCTGCAACGCCAATCAAAGCGTCAATGTCTCCTCACAGCGCCTCTCCGGAGTGACCGCCGGTTCCGCGTTTCCCAACTACAATGCTTACAATCCGATCGAATACGCGCAAACAAGCGGCTTCTATGGCGGCCGCTGAAGCGCCGGTCGGGCTGCGATTGGAATTGAATGCGCTGTCAGCGTGATCCGCTGCGATTGCCCATCATCCGCAGCTTGAGCTTCTCGCTTCTCTGATGTTAACTAATGTTTAGCGAATACGAACGTTCGAGCCGAGGGTGGGAACAGGGAGGGATCGATGGTCGACGCGCGACGATGGTGTCTCGGGGCAGCCGTCGCTGCGGCGATCGCCAGCAGCCCGGCTGGGGCCGTCAATCTACTCTTGAATCCGGGCTTTGACATCGCTAGCGGAACGGGGCCGACGAGCTACACCGGGACCGCCGCTCTCGGCGTCTCGGCCGCCGCCGACTGGCTCGTGTGGAACAACACGCTCTCGACGACCGACACGCAGCAACTGCCCTCCACGGATCCGAGCGGAGGGGGGTCGATGTTGGAGGTCTCGACCGGCGGGGGCGAGAACGGCGTCTATCAGTTCGTCGCGGCCAATAGCGTGTCAGTCGTCTCGGTCGACGTCTACCTGACGAGCGGAAGTTTCGAACTGGGCCTCGGTCAAGGGGGCTACTATCTCAGCGCCGCCAAGACCTCGACGCTCGACCAGTGGGTGCGACTTACGGCGACCTATGCGCGAGGGTCGGCGCCCGGAGCCCCGTTCCCCTCGGAAATCGGCGACGAGATTTTCCTCTACGCGACCAATGGCGCGGGCGCCGACTTCTTCGTCGACAACGCCTTCGCCGGGACGCCGGAGCCGTCGACCTGGGCGATGATGCTCACCGGCTTCGCGGGCCTGGCCTTTGCGGGCTATCGGGGGGCAAGGGCGAGGCAAATTAGCGCTTAGGTCTCCCACTCTCACCGCAATCTCGTTCGCGCTCGTCGCGAAAATGGTGACACATACATGTTTGCTTTATTTCTTGCGGCCGTTCCGCGTCCTTTCCGCCTTCGCCGCGGCGCGGCTCTTGCGTCCCCGTTTGCCGGGTCGCGGATCGCGCCCGGTCAGGGCCGCAAGGCGCTCAAGGAAAGCGTCCGCGCCAAGCGGGCGGCCGATGGTCTCGGCGGCGCGCAGCGCGGCAATAAGGGCGGGCTCGGTCGGCTTGGCGATGAGATCGGCGAACCGCCCGCCGCAGCGCTCGATGAGCGGGGCGACCTCAACCAGCCCGTCGTCGCGACCGTCAAGATGCGCGCGGACGCTCGACCACGGCCAATCCTCCGCTTTGGCGACGAGCCGCGCCCTGACCGGGTTCAGCGCAACATAGCGCGCCGCGGCCATCAGATGATCCTCGTCCATCACGACCGAGGAGAAGCGCGCCTGGAAGAGATGGCCCGTCACCCGCATCCGCGCGTTGACGAAGGCCGAATAGCGCCGATGCGCCTTGCCGAGCGCCCGCCCGAGACCTTCTGGCGTCTGCGGCGTCAGGATCAGGTGGACGTGGTTGGGCATCAGGCAATAGCTCCACACCGCCACCCCCTCGCGCCGGCAGGCCTCATGCAGGAGATCGCGGTAGAGCGCATAGTCCTCGTCGCCGAAGAACACTTGCTCGCGCCGATTGCCGCGCTGGGTGACGTGATGCGGCAAGTCGGGAACGACAAACCGGCCGATGCGCGCCATGCAGGCTCCTCATAGAGGCGATCGCCGACGGCGACAATCGCTCATGAAAGGGAAATATGCAAGTGTCACCGTAATGTCGCGTAATGCCGTAATGCGCGTAATGCGCACCGTAATGCGTAATGCGCCAGCATCACGCGCCGCGACGTCCCGCGCCTGAGGCTTTCGAAGCCTCCTGTTCGGCCCGTTTTCTCTCCCGTCTCCCCCAGCGCGTCCGGTCCCCTCGCCCGGCGAGCAATCCGGCGATGCTGATATCCTCGTCCAACTCTTCCCAGTGCAGCCCCACGCGGCCGATCTCGACGCGCTCGCGCTGCTCGGGCGTGGCACAAAGCAGGCGAGGGAACCAAGCGAAGGGGACGCCGATCGTGCGGCCGTCGCTCAGCTCGACCCACATGGAGGCATCGTCGAAGCGTACGGACTTAGCGGAAGTGCTCATGCCAGGCCCTCAGGAAGCGTTGACGTTCCTCGCGAACAATCCGAACCAGTCGGTTCAATTCCCGAGCATTAAACCCGTAATTCTCAGCGACGGCAATGTCGGGTTCGAGCCAGATCTTGGCTTCGTTCCCGCCGCCGCTGACGTGAGCATGCGGCGGCTCGCGGGGGCTGCCTTCATCGGAGAAAAAGGCGAAGCGGAACCCCTCGCGTCTCAGGACAGTCGGCAAGACGGGGAATTCTCAACCGCAAGGCTCAACTGCACCCCGTCGTGCTGCCGCAGGTGTCGCACTTGAGGCACGTGCCGTTGCGCACCATGGTGAAATTGCCGCATTCCGGGCAGGCTTCGCCGACATAGCCTTTCATCCGTGCTTCGGCGCGTCTTTCGGCGGCCTCTTGGGCGGGCGCAGACCCCATGCCGCCGATCGTCAGCGGCGCCGCCTCAGCGAGGTCGCCTTTCAGCGCCGTCGCGCCCTGCACGTAGCCTGCGGCGCCCGAACCGCCGACCGCCTTGATCGTGGGCGTTTCGCCGCCGGGCGCGCCCCTAACGAGCATCAGCTTGTCGCCGGGCTTTCCGCGCACGAGGCCGTTCGAGATGACTGCGGCCGCCGCGGGCGCGCCCGCGCGGGCCTTATCCTGATCGACGCCGCCGCCGAGGACGGTATTGCCGATTTCCTCGGGCGCGATATGGGCGAGATCATTGCGGCCGAGATAGGAGATGGCGAGCTCGCGGAAGATATAGTCGAGGATCGAGGTCGCGTTCTTGATCGCATCGTTCCCCTGCACGAGGCCCGCCGGCTCGAACCGGGTGAAGGTGAAGGCCTCGACATATTCCTCGAGCGGCACGCCGTACTGGAGGCCGAGCGAGATCGCGATGGCGAAATTGTTCATCAGCGACCGGAAGGCCGCGCCCTCCTTGTGCATGTCGATGAAGATCTCGCCCAGCCGCCCGTCCTGATACTCGCCGGTCCGCAGATAGACCTTGTGGCCGCCGACGACCGCCTTCTGGGTGTAGCCTTTGCGCCGGTCGGGCAGCTTTTCGCGCTCGCGGGTGCGCTCGACCCGCTCGATCACCCGCTCGACGATCTTTTCCGCGATCTGAACCGCGCGCGCGGGCGCGTTGGCCGCGATCAGCGTCTCCAGCGCCTCCTCTTCCTCGTCGTCGGTCTCGACCAGCTGGGCGTTGAGCGGCTGCGACAGTTTCGAGCCGTCGCGGTAGAGCGCGTT
>JAFAHO010000095.1 GCA_019237205.1 Hyphomicrobiales bacterium | reverse complement strand
CAAGGGGTTCTTTCCCAAGGGATCGAAGGTGCTCTACGCCCATCTTGGCGGAGCGCCAGCCCTCAACGGCTACGGCTACGCGTTCCGGAATGGATGACGATGACAGGCTCCGTCCGGCGCGCCGTCCTCGGCATCGACGCCGCCTGGGCGGCAACGCAACCGAGCGGCGTGGCGCTCGCGGTCGAGACGGAGAGCGGCTGGCGGCTTGCTGCGCTTGAAGCGTCCTACGATCACTTCCTGGCGCGGGGGATAGGCGCCGCGCCAGATGAAACAAGGCCGGGCGGCTCCCGGCCGAACGCCGCTGAGCTTCTGGCGGCGGCGCAGACCATCTGCGGGCGAGGCGTCGACCTCGTCGCGATCGACATGCCGATGTCGCGGCGCCCGATCGTCGGACGCAGGCCAGCCGACCGTCTCGTCTCGGAGCGCTACGGCGCCAAGGCCGCCGCGACTCATTCGCCGGGCAAGGACCGGCCCGGCGCGATCAGCGACAAGCTGCGGGCGGAGTTCGCGGCGGAGGGCTATGCGCTTTGCACCGCGCCGCCGGCGCAAGGGCTGATCGAGGTCTATCCGCATCCGGCGCTGATCGAATTCTTGAAGGCGGAACGGCGGCTCGAATACAAAGCCGGGAAGACCGGCGCCTATTGGCCCGCGCTCTCGCTCGACGAGCGCCATCTCAATCTCCGCGCCGTCTGGGCGCGCATCGTTCTGGCGCTTGAGCGGCGCATCGGCGGCGTCGCGGAGGCGCTGCCGCAGCCGGAGCTCAAGGCGCCCGGCTGGCGCCTCAAAGCCTATGAGGATCGGCTCGACGCGGTTGTCTGCGCCGCCGTCGCTATCGCCTGTCTCGACGGCCAGGCGGTCGCTCACGGCGATCAAGACGCTGCGATCTGGATCCCCGTGCCCGACGTGGCCGTGAACTGAAGCCGGGGGCAAGGCCCATGATCCGAAGCGGCAACCTGTTTGCGGACTTGCCGCCGGGATCGGATGCTGAGCAGACGACGATCCTCGCCGAGCGGCCGGGCGCCAGAGTGGAACGGATCGTCTCGACCGGGCAGGCAAGCCCCGCCGGTTCCTGGTACGACCAGGACTGGGCGGAATGGGTGATGGTGCTCGCCGGCGCGGCAGGTCTCCTCATCGAAGGCGAAGAGAGGCCGAGGATTCTGCAGCCGGGCGATTATCTCGAGCTTCCGGCGCATGTCCGTCACCGCGTCGAATGGACGGATCCGGACCGGCGGACCGTCTGGCTCGCGGTGCATTGGACGCGCGACGGCGGGCCTCAGGAGCAGTGACCCGGGGCCGTGGCGGCCCTTTTCTCTTGGATGATGCGGGGCGTCGGCGGGGATGGGATCGGCGGGCGCTGCCGAAAACGCAGGCGCTCGCTCAGCTTCAGAACCGCGGGAGCAAACGCATTCGCCAGACGCGACGCGACTCGCGTCCGAGTGAGCAACTTTTGCAGAAGTTGAAAGAATAAAAATCGATCGTCCGGTGTTCACGTCCTCCTCGAAAGCAATGCGATGGTATTTGCTCTTTTTCTTCGAATAGACGCGAACGCCTGCGTGTTGTTGCGCAAGTCGGCCGACCGAAACAATCGGGGCAAACGTGGTCCTCGCTCCGTGGGTCTTCTCGTTCGGCTGCTGTTGCGACACGGAGGAACCAGATGCGGGATTGGTTTGAAAAATCGAAACTGAACCGTCGCAGCGTCCTCATTTCGGCGGTCGGGTCGACCTCCCTACTGGCGGGAACGACCCCGTGGGCCCTGGCGGGAACAAAAGTTCCGCAGAGCGCGGTCCACTATCAGCAGACTGCGAAAGACGGCCAGGTTTGCGCCGATTGCTCCCATTTCACTGCGCCTCAAACGTGCAAGTTGGTTGACGGCACAATCTCTCCCACGGGCTGGTGCCGATTGTGGGTGAAGAAGCCGGCGTAGGGGCGGCAATGCGTCCGTCGCGCCTGGCCGCGATGGCGAGCCTTTCCCTCGTTCCGGCGATCGCGGCCGCCCGTGGCGTGGGGGCGCACGGGGCCGGCAAGACCCTGGTCGTCAGCCGTCGCTGGGCGGCGGTTGTCGCCGCGCTTGGGGCGTTCCTCGCCGGCGGCGTCGGACCGGCCCAGGCCCTGCCGAGCTTCGCGCGGCAGACCGGCCAACCTTGCGCGGTCTGCCACACCGTCTTTCCCGAACTCACGCCCTTTGGGCGCCGGTTCAAGATCGGTGGCTATGCCTTGCAGGGCGGAGACTGGCAGGGTCCACCCATCGCGGCGTTGTACATGGCGGGCGGCACCCACACAAATTCGCCACAGGACGCGCCTCCCGCCCCGGGGCTGCGCACCAATGACAACGTCGTCTCCCAGCAGGTATCCGGATTCATCGCTGGCCAACTCTACGGCAATCTCGGCTCGTTCATCCAGGTAACGGGCGACCCGGTCGCCGGAACGGCGGGTCTGGACGCGTCCGACGTGCGCTACGCCGACACGATGAAACTGTTCGGCCAAAGCACGATCTGGGGCGTCGACGCCAACAACACCCCGACAGTCGAGGACCCCTGGAACACGACACCGTCCTGGGGTTGGCCGCAAATTTCCTCGACCATCGCGCCAGCCTTCTCGCCGCCGCTGACCCATGTAGAAGGCGCCTATACCGCGACCGTCAGCGGCGCGGGCGCGTATGTGTTCTGGAACGACATGCTGTACGCCGATTTCACGGCCTACAAGGGGCTGCCGGTTCCTGTCCTGCAGGCGCTCAACGTCGGCAATTCGACGACCGACGCGTTGACCAATGTCGCGCCCTACTGGCGCCTCGCGCTCGAACCGCACTGGGGCAGCCACTACCTCATGGTCGGGACGTTCGGCATGTATGGCCAGATCGCGCCCGGCCGCCAGTACGGGATCGGGACCGACAACTTTCTCGATGTCGGCTTCGACTCGCAGTACCAGTACGACGGCGACCAGTACAGTCTCACCGTCAAGCTCACCGACATCATCGAGCGTCAAAGCCTGAACGCCAGCCAGTTCCTACAGAACGCGTCGAACGTCAGCAATTGGCTTAACAGTTTCAAGGCCAACGCATCATTCGTCTGGGATCACACCTACAGCGTCGGTCTTGGTTATTTCAACGTAAGCGGCTCCCGCGATTGTTTTCTCTACGGGTCGGGGGCCAATCCGACCTGCGTCCCCATCAACTTTGGCGCGTTCAACAGCAGCGCGGTCAGCAGCCCGAACGGCGACGGCCTGATCCTCGACCTCGCTTACGTCCCCTTCAGCTACGGCGCTCCGTTCCTCTATCCGAAATGGAATGTGCGTCTGGGCGTGCAGTTCACCGAATATCTGCATCTCTACGGGGGCGCGAACAATTTCGACGGTTCGAATCTGGGCCGGACGCACAACGCCGCGGGCAACAACTCCGTTTTTGCCTATGCGTGGTTTGCGTTCTGACGCCGCACGCGCCCGAACCTGAAGCCCCGGTTGGTTAACCCAACTCATTCGCAACTCATCCGCAGGGCCTCGCAAAGGCGAGAGGTCTCCGTCGAAGCATCGTATCAGAGGAGGGCGCCATATTGAGAATGACTAGTGCGGTCCTTGCGAGCGCGGCGGGCGTCGGAATTGGGCCTCCTGGCAGCATCAAAGCGCGCCGGTCATCTTGTTCATCGAATAGGTAGCGCCCTCGGCGTGTTTAGGGGCGGAATCCTACCCTAGGGTTCAACACCAGAAACGAGGGAAACGCATCAGAAACGCGGGAAACGCATCGCCAAGAGAATTGCGAGTTCTTGGCGCGGCGCGGTCATGTTTTCGCTCGCCGGCGCGGCCGCGCTTTTCCGGCCGCTCCCGATACGCCTCGGACTATCGAACCGTCGCCCGACTGCCCCTAACGGAGGAGCTCTCATCATGAAAGCAATAGCTCAGTTAAAATACCTGGCAACTACCGCCGCCGTTGCAGTTGGCGCGCTCGGTGCAGGAGTTTGGCGCGCGGAGGCCGCCGAATATTTACAGACCAACCTCGTCTCGGATATCTCCGGATTGGCCACCGTGACCGACAGGGAGCTCAAGAATCCTTGGGGTCTCTCCTTCATTAGCGGATTCAGTCCCTTCTGGATTTCGAACCAGGGCACGGACACAACCACGCTTTATGCGGTGAAAGGCGCCACGAACGTAAGCGAATTCCTCGTTAATCCACCAACAAATATCGTAACCATCCCGCCCGGAGCAGGTCCGACCGGCCAGGTCTCCGACATAAACCCGAAATCGTTCCTGCTCGGCGGCAAGCACGCGGACTTCATCTTCGCCGATCTGAGCGGCAATATTTCCGCTTGGAATGGCGGCCTCAGCGCCACCACGGTATGGAGCAGCCCCGGCGTCTCGTACACCGGATTGGCGATCAACACGGCTGAAACTCAGCTCTATGCGGCGAGCGCGGGCGGGATCACTGTGTACAACAGTTCCTTCATGCCAACCGGCATGGCGTTTACGACGCCGACTTCCATCGCCGCGGCCGGACTCGTCCCCTTTGACGTGAAGGACATCGGCGGCAATGTGTTTGTGACCTATGCGCCTAAAGGGCACGCCGCGCAGACGGGCGCCATGCCTGGGCAAGGGGCGGTAGCGGAGTTCAGCGAGGGCGGGACGTTGGAGAGCATGACGACCTCAGCCAGCGACAGTCACCTCGCCGCGCCCTGGGGCATTGCGATCGCGCCGATGAGCTTCGGCAAGTTCGGCGGCGACATTCTGGTCGGCAATTTCGGTTTTGGCGACAGTGAGATCAATGCCTTCAATCCCACGAACTGGGCCTTTGAGGGCACAATCCCGGTCGACCCGGGCATGGGCGAGAAGCCTGGAGGCCTTTGGTCGCTGTCTTTCGGCACCGGCGGACTCAATGGAAGCCCGAACGTCCTTTACTTTACCGACGGCATCAACGGTGAAAAAGCTGGTCTATTCGGCGCCATAGCGAGTGTGCCTGAGCCGTCAACCTGGGCGCTGATGCTCATTGGCTTCGGCGGCCTGGGTCTCGTGGTTCGAAGGCGACAGCGCCATCCGCGCGTGGCGATCGGCTAAGCGACGGCATCCGACCTTGAACCGCTCGTGTAACGGGCGGTTTCTTTTTTCCTGCCTCTCTGGGCAGGCCGTATGAAAACTCGGCTGATAAATCTTAAACGGTGACGCAGAGAGAAGGCTTTCGCGATTTTGTCGCTTCTGATCGCTCTGGGGGCTCGAAATCACGCGGAAAACAACAGTGTGAAAACTCCGCGGAGTTTTCACACTGCCGGCCCGAAAGGCGGCCGTCTTATCTCTGGTTTGTCGCCGACTACGCTGAGAGAGGCGGAATGGCGCCCTTGCGCCTGCGGTGGAGCGCGACACCGCCCAGGCCGATGAAGCCCGCAAACATCATTGCCCAGGTCGCCGGTTCCGGGATCCCCGTGACCAGCAGGCCATCCGTGTTGCCGGCGGCGTCCACATAGAATCCGACGATTTGGTTCAGGTCGTTGATGCCGTTGAGTGTAGTCGCGCTGCTCCCGGGTGGGTCCAGCGTGGTGAAGGTGTCCAGAACGCTGTTGAAGACTATGCCGTGCATGACGCCGCCGACGACGTCCAACCCGACCGCGATGCCTTCATCGTTCAACCCAAGCAGTTCGGTTTCGGTTGAGCCGAGCGGATCGACGGTCGAGAAGACGCCGCCCTTATCAAGAAATCCGTGGATGACGCCTTTGGAGTCCGTATAAAAGCCGTCGATTTCGCCGGAGTTGTTGATCGCGGCCGCAACCGTGCTGACGGCGAACGGGTCGTTGATGTCCGCCGAAAATGCCTTGGTCGCGATGTCGTAAGTATAGCCGTGGCTATTGCCTGATGCGTCGTTGTAGAATCCGACGGCGATATTCTTGTCAGTGACGCCTAGGAGCTGGTTTTCGATGAGAATGCCGGGGGGCGGGGAGGTTGGCGTCTTGGGGTTGTTGACCTCGGTAAATACGCCGCCTTGCTCGTAAAAACCAAACTGGTTGTCAACTGGCACCCCATTGTTCGTCTTGTAGAGATATCCGACCGCCGTGCCTGTATTGTTAAGGCCAGTCATCTGGGTTTGGGCCGACCCAGGAAAGTTCTCGGGCGTGAACATGTTGGGCAGAGTGAGGAAGAACCCTTTGTTGGGGTCTCCGGCCTGGCCGCTGCCGTAAAATCCATCGATCAAGCCGCTGTTGTTGATCCCCAACAGGTTGGTGAACGTCACACCGTTGGGGAACGGGAACGGCTTGTCGGCGGGATCGTTGATCGTTACGAAGCTAGCTGCCTGAGCGGTTGTTGCGACCAATGCAGCGCCGCACGCCAGGGCAATAATGGCAGGTGCGGGCGAGTGGCTGCTCTTCGGCGCCCGTCGTGGTGTAAGCGAGGCCTTTCCTGTCAGCCAAGCTGCGATACCACAACCCTGATGCGCGAAAGTCGGTGTCGAGCGATTGGACGGTTTCATCACGATCTCCCCGTGCTTACTGAGTTCACGCAGACTGCTGTCCAGCGTCCCTCAACACCTGGTTTGCGATTCTTATTCGATGAAAAATCGCCAGTTTCGCGCGTGCGGGAGCGATTTGTTAATCGGGGGGTCCCTCCCGTCCGGGATGATCGTGAGCTCGACCCTTCCTACTTCGGTCTTGACGGGTCAATTGGCTCGGATTGATCGAGAGGCTGGGGGAAGGCGATCTTCCCCACGAGGTTCAGCCAGCCCTATACCGGCCTTTTTCGAATTTCACCTGTCGGGGTCGACGCCCTGATCCGAACGATCGGCGGTCCGGAGCGCGGGCTCGAACGGGCGCCTGACGAGCCGTCTCCCTCGACAGCGCGCAAGTCCTGAAGCTAACTGGGCGACGGGCGGTGACCTCGCGCCCGGGAGGAAGCGCATGTATCCAGGGCTGCACGCCGCCTCGCGTCCCGATCAGCCGGCCGTCATCATGGCGCGATCGGGCGAGACCGTCACCTATCGCGAGCTCGAGGCGCGCAGCAACCGGCTCGCCCATCTCCTTCGCGCGTCTGGTCTCCGGCGGCTCGACCACTATGCCATCCTCATGGAGAATCACCCGCGCTTCATCGAGTGCTGCGCCGCGGGCGAGCGATCCGGACTCTATTTCACCTGCATCAATTCGTTTCTGACGGCAGGCGAAGTCGCCTATATCGTCAACAACAGCCTCTCCAAGGTGCTGATTGCGTCCGAAGCCAGGCGCGAGGTCGCGCTCGAGGCGCTCAGCGATTGCCCCAATGTCGAGCTCTGCCTGATCGCCGGCGGTCCGGGCGAGGGGCGCCGTGTGCGCAATCTCGAGGAGGCGACGGCTGAATATCCGGGCGCTCCGATCGCCGACGAAGCAATCGGCGCGGGGATGCTCTACTCGTCGGGAACGACGGGCAGGCCGAAGGGCGTGCTGCGCCCGCTGCCCGATCAGCCGCCAGCGCAGCCGCTGCCCCTCCTCATCGCGTTTTCGAAGATGTTGCGGTTTCGCGATAGCCAGATCTACCTCTCGCCCGCGCCGCTCTACCACGCCGCGCCTTTGGCCGGCGTCAGCGGGACGATCAGGCATGGCGGGACGGTCATCGTCATGGAGCGCTTCGACGAGGAGCATTTCCTGCAGCTCGTCGAGCAACACCGCGTCACCCACACCCAGCTTGTGCCGACGATGTTCTCGCGCCTGCTGAAGCTGCCGGAAGCCGCGCGTCGCCGCTACGACCTCTCCTCGCTCGAGGTCGCAATCCATGCCGCCGCCCCCTGTCCCGTGCCGGTCAAGCAGGCGATGATCGACTGGTGGGGGCCGGTCCTGCTCGAATATTACGGCGCGACCGAAGGGCTCGGATTTACCTCATGCGACAGCGCGGAGTGGCTCGCGCATCCTGGCACGATCGGCAGGACGGTGTTCGGCGAACTGCACATTCTCGACGATGAGATGCGCGAGGTTCCGGTCGGGGCGACCGGCAAGCTCTGGTTCAAGACGGCCTCGCCGTTCGAATATTTCAACGATCCGCTGAAGACCGCGGAGGTCAACTCTCCGGACCGCACGATGAGCACCGTCGGGGACATCGGTCGCGTCGACGAGGAGGGCTACGTCTATTTGACCGACCGCTCGGCCTTCATGATCATCTCGGGCGGCGTCAACATCTATCCGCAGGAGTGCGAGAACCTGCTCATCACCCATATGGCACCAAAACCCACGGATTCCTTGATGGTAAGGGCGGCTAGGTGGGGGTGGTGCGGGCGACTCACGACGAGACTCCAAGCCGTGCGAGCGCAGCCGCGGCCAGTCTTTGGCGACTCGCCTTGCGTGTGTAGAGCGACGACATGCCGCCTCCGGACCAGCCGAGTAGGGCGTCCATCTCGGCGTTCGTCGCGCCGCTCTCGGCCACCTTCACGCTCAACGCCTTGCGCAATCCGTGCGCCCGCCCCGGTACGCCAGCCGCAGCGCAAACCTCGGCGAACCAGTTCCCAAAGCCGCCCTTGACGAACGGCTGTCCGTCCTCGCGCGCGATGAACGTCCTAACGCCGACTGGCGACGCGGCGATGGAGTCGGCAAGCGGCTTCAGGACAGGCATGGCGACGACGCTGCCAGTCTTCTCCGTTCGGATGGAGATGATCTCGCCGTCATGAACGTGCTGCGGTCCCAAGCGGGAAGCGTCGCCGCGTCGGAGCCCTGTCCAGACCAAAACGTCATATGCCAGGCGCTCGCGCGTGCCGATTGGCCATCGAGACTCGAACGCGGACATCTCTGCCGACGTCCAAGTGTGATAGCCCTCGGTCTTCGGCTTGGCGACCTTGATGCCGACCGTCGGGTCGACGTCGACGTGCTCGCGCGACAGCGCCCACTTGAAGATAGCCCGCAGCGTGTTCAGGAAGTTCAACGCCGTGGTCGGCGTCGCCGCGCGGGCGTCGCAACCGGCGATAATGAATTTGCGGGTAAAGCGTTCGAGCGGTTGATCGCCGGCGCGCTCCAAGGGGAGACGCATAATATTCTCGTGCTTCTTTTTCGTTGCGGGAGATAGGCGCGCCCAGTCGGGGCTCTTCCGGTACAGTTCCCATAGCCAAGCGAACGTCCCTTCGTCGGGGCCACGTGCCTTTACGACGGCGGGGCTCGACACGGCGGCGTGATAGGCGGCCATGAATCCCGGCGAGCCGTACGGATCGCGTAGCCTCGTTCTCGGACCCTTGCCGACACGAACAACCCAAATCATGCGACCGTGCCGCGTTCGCTCATGGTTGAGGTAGGGGAGTCGAGTCTTGGGCATGCGGCAATTAGAGCCCCCGTCGCGATTCCTGTCAAAAGCATTGCGCATGTCGATCTCGGCGCGAAGATGCGGGGCGGCGGCGGCCGATTGAATGTGTTGCGTGTACCTCGTCCAAGACAGGCGGCCTCCAAAGAACAGCGTCAATGTAAACTATGCGGGCGCGGGTGTCTAGGGGAAGGGGCGGACCGACATCTCTGTGGACAAGAATTAATAACAAGGCGGTGAGTTGTGCGCAAATTGGAGCACGTTGTTTTGACGCTGTGCTCAAATTAGAGCACGTTGGACTTCTAGATCAGGCGCGCCTCCCCAGCCGAAACATCGCTTTCGACA
The DNA here is from genome assembly GCA_019237205.1 of Hyphomicrobiales bacterium. Taxonomy (GTDB): domain Bacteria; phylum Pseudomonadota; class Alphaproteobacteria; order Rhizobiales; family Beijerinckiaceae; genus Roseiarcus. Next base: position 281 of record JAFAHO010000095.1, on the reverse strand, counting down.
TAGCTCCGGCCGCGTAGGCAACAGCGTCTTCGCGCGTCTTGAAGAACTTCGGCGAGATGTCGACGTCGTCGTCGATCAGAAGCTCCGCGCGCCGGCCGTGGTTCGCGCGGTATGAGCAGCGTCCTGACGATAACTATCGGTGAAATGGCGGCCGCTGCGCCTCGATTCCGAGGCCAATAGCCTCGCGCCGGGCGTAGGTTCGGCCGCAAAGCGAGTCGCGTCAAACGGAACTTTGCTCGGGCGAGCCGATTCGCGGCGACGTGGGCGAGTTCCTACATGCC
>JAFAHO010000417.1 GCA_019237205.1 Hyphomicrobiales bacterium | reverse complement strand
CGACGGGCTCGAGCTCCAGGCGGTCGCCGCGGCGGTGATCGGGGGAACCGCGCTGAGCGGCGGCGTCGGGACCGTGCTCGGCGCCGTCGTCGGCGCCTTGTTGATCCGCGTCATCGACAATGGACTCGTGATGACCCAGGTCGACGCAAACTGGTTCAAATTCGCCGTCGGCGCTTTGACGATCTTCGCCGTGGTCTCGAACACGTGGCTGCGTCGAACGGCGCGGCGGATCAAAGTGGCGGGCTGACATGACCCCTCCGCTGATCTCCGTGCGACACATTCATAAATGGTACGCGGGCGTCCACGCGCTAAAAGGGGTCACTCTCGATGTCCAGCCGCGCGAGGTGGTGGGGCTCGTGGGCGACAACGGCGCCGGAAAGTCGACGTTGATCAAAATACTCTCGGGGGTACTGCAGCCCGACAAGGGTGAGATTCGCGTCGGGGGACAACGGGTCGCGATCACTTCGCCCAAGGTCGCCATGCGCTTTGGCGTCGAAACGATCTACCAGGACGCCTCGATGGTGCCGACGATGTCCATTGCCCGAAACCTCTTCATCGGTCGCGAGCCGTTGCGTCTCGGGATCGGCGGCATCGGCCTGATCGATCATGACCGGATGCGCCGGGAAGCGATCAAAGCGATCGCGGACGTCGATCTGCATCTGCGCTCGCCCGACGCATCGCTCGCGGACCTGTCAGGCGGACAGCGTCAGGGCGTGGCGATCGCGCGAGCGATGCATTTCAAGTCGCGAATTCTCATCCTCGACGAGCCAACCAATCACCTGTCAGTCAAGGAGACGGCGAAAGTGCTGGGTTTCGTGCGCGGCCTGCCAGCGCAGGGGGTCACCGGCATCCTCATCAGTCATAACCTGCACCACGTCCTGCAATCCTGCGATCGGGTCGTCGCAATGGCGCGCGGCGAGATCGTGTTCGACAAGCAGGTCGCCGAGACCTCAGTCGAGGAGGTCTCGGATGTCCTATAACGGGGGCGTCGTGAGGATCGACGGCAAGACTGTATTGCTCACCGGGGCGCTCGGCTCGCTTGGACGCGCCCAGGCTTTGCGGCTGGCCGCGGCCGGCGCAAGTATGTTTCTGCTTGACCGTCCGGGACACGAAAACGGCGAGACATTCGCCGCGGAGGTGACGAAGGCGGGCGGCAAGGCGGCGACATTCGTGGGGCAAGACCTCGGCGACCTGGCGGCGGCGCAGGACGTCGTACGAGACCTGGCCGAACACATCGGCGGCTTCGACGTTCTGATCAACAACGCCGCGGTCATCATCAACCGCCCGTTCATGGAATTTTCGATCGCCGAATACGAAGAGCAGATGCGCGTCAACGCCTCGGCCGGTTTTGCGCTCGCTCAGGCGGTCGCGCCGGGCATGATCGCCAAGAACTACGGCAAGATCGTCAATTTCTGCTCGGTGACGCTGAACGGCGTGATCGAAGGCTACGTCCCCTATGTCGCGTCGAAAGGCGCGCTCTACGGCCTGACCAAGACGCTGGCGCGCGAGCTAGGCCGCCACGGAATACGCGTCAATGCGGTGAGCCCCGGCGCGGTGCGCTCGGAAGCGGAAGATCGCGTATTTGGCGATCGGCTTCAGCAATACAACGACTGGGTGCTCGATCGGCAGTCAGTCAAGGAACGCATACAACCGGAGCATGTGGCCGACCTGGTGCTGTTTCTCTGCTCCAGCGCGTCCGACATGATCGCTGGCCAGAACATCGCGATCGACGGCGGCTGGTAGCGCGAGGATGGCGGCGCCGCGTCTCGTCACGCTTGCCGACGGCGTCGCCGAGGCGACGGTCGCTCCGGACCTCGGCGGCGGCCTCGCCTCCTATGACCTCGTCGGGGCGAATGGGCGGGCGGCCCTGTTCCGGCCATGCCGCGATCTATCGCAGGCCGGGCCGTTCGACCTCGCCAACAACCTGCTCGTTCCCTGGTCGAACCGGATTTCCGGCGGCGGATTTTATTTTGGCGGACGATTTCATCCGCTCGAACCGAACCTGCCGGGCGAGCCCTATCCGATTCACGGCAATGGCTTTTCGAGCCCGTGGTCGGTCGAGAGCGCCGCCGCCGAGCGCGTCGAGCTTCTGCTGACGTCGAACGGTCCCGGCCCGTTCTGCTACATCGCCCGAGCGACATACGAGCTCGACCGCGGCGCGTTGACCATGGGGCTTCGGCTGCGCAATCTTGCGGCTGAGCCGCTGCCCTTCGGTCTCGGCTTTCACCCCTGGCTCGTTCGGACCCCGGTCGCCCTTCTGCAGGCGAAAGCGGAGCGGGTCGTGTTGGAGAACAGCGGCCATCTACCGGCCGGCGAGGCGCCGGTCGCTTCGCACGCCGAATGGAACTTCGCCTCGCCCCGCGCTCTTCCCGCCGGCTGGATCAACAACGCCTTTCTAGGCTGGGACGGACGCGCCGCCATCGTCTGGCCCGATCGCAAGCTCGCGCTCGATGTGGAGGCCGACGCGGCCCTCTCGACCTATATCGTCTTTTCGCCCGCCGCAGGGGCCGACTTCTTCTGCTTCGAGCCGGTCAGCCATCCCGTCGACGCCCACAATCTGCCTCGTGGCCCCGAGGCCAACGGTTTGACCATTCTCGCGCCGCAGGAAACCATGTTCGCGAGCTGTCGGTTTCGTCCGCGGCGCCTGACCTGAAGAGAGTGATTCGCTTCGGGGTCGGCGATGGGCATGACGCGAACGCTTTGGTCCGGCCCGCTCCATCGTCGCCATCGTCTGTCCGTCGGCGCCAAAGCGTGGCGCCCAGAACGCAAAGGGGCGGGAAGACCCCGCCCCTTCGAACAGCGCGATCAGCCGATCAATAGTCCATTCCGCCCATTCCGCCGCCCGGCATGGCGGGCGCCTCCGGCTTCGGCCGCTCTGCGACCATCGCCTCAGTCGTGATCATGAGGCCGGCGACCGACGATGCGTCCTGCAGCGCGACCCGGACCACCTTCGCCGGATCGACGATGCCGGCTGCGAGCATATCGACATATTGCTCGGTCTGCGCGTCATAGCCAAAGCTCTGAGCCTTGTTTTCGAGGATCTTGCCGACGACGACCGAACCCTCGACGCCCGCGTTCTCCACAATCTGGCGGGCCGGCGCTTCGAGCGCCTTGAGCACGATGTTAATGCCGGCCTGGACGTCGGCGTTCTCGCCGTTGAGCTTGCCGATGGCGGCCTTGGCGCGCAGGAGCGCAACCCCTCCGCCGGGAACGATGCCCTCCTCGACCGCCGCCTTGGTCGCGTTCATGGCGTCGTCGACGCGATCCTTTTTCTCCTTGACCTCGACCTCGGTCGAGCCGCCGACGCGGATCACCGCGACGCCGCCCGCAAGCTTTGCCAGACGCTCCTGCAGCTTCTCCTTGTCGTAGTCCGAGGTGGTCTCCTCGATCTGCGCCTTGATCTGGCCGATGCGCGCCTCAATATCCGCCTTCTTGCCCGCGCCGTCGATGATCGTGGTGTTCTCTTTGTCGATGCGCACGCGCTTGGCTTTGCCTAGCATCTGCAGAGTGACGTTCTCGAGCTTGATGCCGAGGTCCTCGACGATGAGGGTCCCTCCGCTGAGGATCGCGATGTCTTCGAGCATCGCCTTGCGGCGATCGCCGAAGCCGGGAGCCTTGACTGCGGCGACCTTCAAGCCCCCGCGCAGCTTGTTGACGACGAGGGTCGCGAGCGCCTCGCCGTCGATGTCCTCGGCCACAATCAGGAGCGGCTTCGTCGTCTGGACGACCGCCTCGAGAATCGGCAGCATCGGCTGCAGTGACGACAGTTTCTTCTCGTGCAGGAGGATGTAGGGGTCCTCGAGCTCGGCGACCATCTTCTCCGCGTTGGTGATGAAATAGGGCGACAGATAGCCGCGGTCGAACTGCATGCCCTCGACGACATCGAGCTCGGTCTCGGCGGTCTTCGCCTCTTCGATCGTGATGACGCCTTCGTTGCCAACCTTTTTCATCGCGTCGGCGATCATCTTGCCGATCGACTTGTCGCCGTTCGCGGCGATCGTGCCGATCTGGGCGATCTCCTCGGAGGACTGCACCTTCTTCGCGCGGCGTTCGATGTCCTTGACCACCGCCGTCACGGCGATGTCGATGCCGCGCTTCAGATCCATCGGGTTCATTCCGGCGGCGACGAGCTTGAGCCCTTCCTTCATGATCGAGGCGGCGAGCACGGTCGCGGTCGTCGTGCCGTCGCCGGCAAGATCGTTGGTCTTCGAGGCGACCTCGCGCACCATTTGCGCGCCCATGTTCTCGAACTTGTCCGCAAGCTCGATTTCCTTGGCGACGGCGACGCCGTCCTTGGTGATGCGCGGCGCCCCGTAGGACTTGTCGAGAATTACGTTGCGGCCCTTGGGACCGAGCGTCGCCTTGACGGCGTTATTGAGGACGTCGACGCCGCGCAGCATCCGGTCGCGCGCGTCCGTGGAGAACTTGACATCTTTCGCAGCCATGATCTTCGGTTCCTTGTGTTGAGACGAGAGGGATGCGGCGTCAGGCCGCTTTCTTCTTCGTGGCGGCGGCGCCCTCAATGACGCCCATGACGTCGGACTCCTTCATGATCAAAAGGTCCTCGCCGTCGATCTTGACTTCCGTGCCCGACCATTTGCCGAACAGCACCCGGTCGCCGCCCTTGAGTTCGAGAGCCTGGAGCTTGCCGCTCTCGTCGCGTGCCCCCGGCCCGACGGTCACAACCTCGCCCTCTTGCGGCTTCTCCTTGACGGTGTCGGGAATGATGATGCCGCCTTTCGTCTTCTCTTCGCCCTCCAGGCGGCGGATGACGACGCGGTCGTGCAACGGACGGAATTTCATTTGGATTCGCCTTCAATCGACTGCCCTGACCGGCTCACGGGCGATTGCCCCGGCTCTCGCCGGCAGTCCGACGCGCTATATGGCAAGCTTTGGCACTCGTTACAAGAGAGTGCTAACATACCCCGCGCCGATCGCCCGGTCCGAGGCCCGAATGCGCTTCGCCGTCCTCACCGCTCCCGCATCGCCCGCGAGGCGACTTCGACCAACGGGGAGAAGACATATTCGAGCAGGCGCCGCGCGCCGGTCTTCAGCTCGACGGTCGCGGCCATGCCTGAGGTCAGCGGCTCGTCGACGCCGTCGACGGAGATTGTCGAGGCCTCCGGTTCGAGGACCACCGCGAACACCAGATTCTGAGTTCGCTCGCCGCCGGCGAAGCCGGTCGTATTCGACGGCCGGGTCGGATCGCCCTCGATGGCGCTGGCGTCGGGCGCGGGAATTGCGTCGCTCGCGATCCGCTTCACCCGCGCCTTGATCGATCCGTAGCGGGTGAAGGGGAAGGCCTCGACCTTGACGACGGCCTCCTGGCCGACGGTGACGAAGCCGATGTCGCGGTTGGCCACATAGGCTTGGATCTCGAGCTTCGAATCTTCCGGCACCACGCGCATGATCTCCTGCCCGCTGGCGACAACCTGACCGACGTTGGCGATGACGGAAGACTGCACCCGCCCCGTGATCGGCGCGCGCAGAGTGAGATGATCGACGGTGGCCTCCGCCTTTGCCAGCCGCTGGCCAGCGTCCTCGATGCGCCGCTCCGCGTCGCTGAGTTTCTGGGCGTTGTCGGAAAGGAAGGACTGGATCGCCTTCTCGGAATCCCGGGCGATGACCTCGAGGCCGGTCGAAATCGACGCGAGCTGGCCCTGCTGCATCGCGAGCTGCGTCTGCTGGTATTGCAGGGTCTCGGTGGCGTCGATCACGGCGGCCTTGGCGCCGGCCTGGGCTTCGACAAGCCTGGTGCGCATGTCGACGCGCTCCTGAAGCGTCGCGACAAGTCTCCTCTGCGTCGCGATCGTCTGCATGAGCATGTCGCGCTCAGCGGACTTCTGCGTCCGCTGCGCGTCGAAAGACGCAAGCGCGGCGGTGAGCTGGCCGAGGTCGGCGGCGAGAACCCGATCTTCGCGCTGGCGCAACGCCGGCGGCACGTCGTCGGGCCAGCGGACGGTCGGCGCGGAAGAGACCGTCCGCGCCGACGCGGCCGCGAGCGCAGCCTTTCGGCGCAGCGTCTCCGCGCGAGCGGACGCCAGTTCGTCTTTCGCCGCCCCGACGTCGGCCTCGGCCGCCGACCGGTCGAGTTCGACAACAATGTCGCCCGCCTTCACCGGGGTGTCGTTGCTCGCAAAGATGGCCGCGACCCTTCCGGTCTCGAGCGGCTCGATGACCTTCACGTTTCCCGTCGGCTGGAACTTGCCCTGGGCGGAGGCAATGATGTCGATCCGGCCGAAATAGGCCCAGACGAGCGCGACCGCGACCAGGGCGCAGATGATCCAGAGGAAGGCCACCTGCACAGGCGAGGCCGGCGTCTCCAGGATTTCCAGGGCCGGCGCGAGGAACTCGCGGTCGGAAGGAGCGTTGACGCGAACGGCCGGCAATGCGAGCGCGCGCCCTTCGATCGGCTTTGCCGCGGGCGGATAAGGCGGCTTGACGGGGGCGACGCCGCGAAGGGCCTCGGTCACGACATAACCTCCGCGGGTCGGGTCTGGAGACCCCAGAGATAGGAGTAAAGCCCGCCGGGGCGTCGGATCAGCTCGTCGTGCGATCCAACTTCGACGATGCGCCCATCGGCGATGCCGACGATCCGGTTGCAACCGCGCACGGCCGCGAGCCGGTGGGCGATGATGATGACGGTCCGGCCTTTGACGATGCGGCGCATGTTGCGCTGGATGATCCGCTCGCTCTCGTAGTCGAGGGCTGAGGTCGCCTCGTCCAGGATGAGAATGCGCGGATCGGTAGCGAGCGCCCGCGCGATCGCGATGCGTTGCCGCTGGCCGCCGGAGAGATTTGCGCCGCGCTCCTCGATCATCGTGTCGTAGCCCTCGGCGAGGTTGTCGATGAATTCGTCGGCGCCGGCGAGACGGGCGATCTCGATCACCTTCGCGCGCGGCATAGCCGGATAGGCGAAGGCGATGTTCTCGTGCACAGTGCGGTTGAACAGCAGGTTCTCCTGCAGCACGACGCCGATGTGGCTTCTGAGCCAGGCTGGATCGACATGGCTGAGGTCCGCGCCGTCGAGGAGAACCTGTCCCTCGCTCGGCAGGTAGAGGCGCTGGACGAGCTTCGTCAGCGTCGACTTGCCGGAACCCGTCGGTCCAACGATCCCGATGGTTTCGCCGGGTTCGATGACGAGCGAAACGTCCTTGAGGACTTCCGCCGCCTCCGGTCGATAGCGGAAGGCGACATTTCGAAATTCAATGGCGCCGCGCGGCGTCGGCGGAGCAAGACGGGTCAGCGGCGCCGGCTCAGGCGGCGAATTGAGAATGTCGCCGAGGCGTTCAATCGAGATCTGGACCTGTTGGAAGTCCTGCCAGATCTGCGACAATCGCAGGATCGGCTGAACCGCCTGCATCGCGATCATGTTGAAAGCCACAAGCGCGCCGACAGTCAGCTCGCCGTCGATCACCGCCTTGGCGCCGAACAGCAGCAGCGCGGCCGTGGTGACCTTGCTGACATATTGAACGGCGAGCTGTCCGCCGGTCCCCAGCATCGTCGCGGCGAAACTCGTCTTCACATAGGCCGCGAGCTTTTCCTCCCACTGCGCGCGCATGATCGGCTCGACGGCCGCCGCCTTCACAGTCGCGACCCCGACCACCGTCTCGACCAGGAACTGCTGGCTCGCCGCGCCGCGATTGAATTTTTCGTTCACGAGATCCCGGAGCGCCGGCCGGACGCCAAATCCGATCAGCAGATAGATGGGGAGGCCCGCAAGCACGATCAGCGTCAGCGTCAGCGAATAGGCGAACATCACGCCGATGAAGACGAAGGCGAACACGAGATCGATCGCTGAAAACAGCCCCTGTCCTGTCAGAAAGCTTCGAATCGTCTCGAGTTCGCGCACGCGGGCGACGGTCTGCCCGGCCGAGCGCGTCTCGAAATAGCCCATCGGCAAACGCAAAAGATGCGCGAACAGACGCTGGCCGAGCTCGACATCGATGCGGTTCGTGGTGTGGGAGAGCACATAAGCGCGCAAGTATTGCAGCGCGACGTCGAAGAGTCCGATCGCCACGAGGCCGGCGATCATCACGAACAGGGTTTCGTAGCCCCTGTGGGTGAGCACCTTGTCGACGACGACCTGGAAGATCAGCGGCCCGGTCAGGCCGAAGATCTGAACGAACAGCGACGCCGCCAGCACATGGCCGAGCGGCCGGCGATAGCGCCAAAGGGTCGGCAGGAACCACCGGATGCCGAACATCCTCGGACTGACGCCGGCTCCTCCGACGCGACGCGCAACAAGGAGCGCCTGGCCGCCGGTCTCGCGCGCGAGCTCCTCGAGCGGCATCTCGCTCGCCGTGTGGCTGATCGGGTCGACGAGCCGGCAAAGGCCGGTTGCGGCGCGGCCGCCGAAGACGGATAGCGCGCCGCTCTTCAGGCGGACGATGGCAGGCGTCGGCATTCGCCCCATCCGCTCGGCGTTCGCGCCGGTCACGAGCCTCGCCCTCATGCCGATCATCTGCGCGGCGCGAATGAGATCGAATTCGTCGGTCTCCCGGCCGCCCAGCGCGAGTTCTCGAGAAAGCTGGGTCGGATCCGCGCCAATGCGGTAATAGGCCGCGATTCCGCACAAGGCCCGCAGCCCTGCGTCAAGCGGCGTTGCGTCGCCAGGCGGACGGGCGGTCTCTTTCATCGACAACTGCTTTCTCGCGCAACCGTACTCGCGGTCGCGCGTACGCGATTTCCGTTCAGCGCACTCGCTCGGGAACTGCCCCCCAGCCTCGCGCAAGCTTTCCCACACCTTTCGGCAAGGCGCAGGCAAAATCAAGTCGAATGGCAGAACAGACTTATCCATTTGTTGAAGATCTAATCAACCCTTCGGCATGGCGAAGGATCAGATCTAAACTAACGTTGTGATTGAGGTCATATTATTGTCACAGATGGGTCAAGACAGACAGCGACGTCGTCAAATCCAGAGTAGCCTACGGTGTAAACTAACGGCGCTAACATCCGAAAACGAAGTTTCTCTGCAATATAGGTCGGTGCGAAGGTATTGAGTCGGTGCGAAATTTCCATTGTCGCGGGCCGGCGTGGCCCAGCGTCTGCCGCACCGATCTCGCCGCTTCTTGCGACACTGCGCGCTAGGGACCGCCTCGGGCGATCCACTGGAGTTGCTTCGGGCGCCTGCTCAAGCGAGCGACGGGCGCCGGCAGGGCTGGAAGCCGGCTCTTACGCCCCGTGCGCGATAACCTTCACCTCGACATTGCCGCGCGTGGCGTGGCTATAGGGGCAGATTTTCTCGTGCGCCTCGTTGACGAACGACTGAAGCTCGGACTGGGGCAAGCTCGTGTCGCTCACGTCGAGCTGGACCGCGAGGCCGAAGCCGCCGGCCTCGCGCGGGCCGATGGTGACGGCGCATTTGACCGTGGCCTTGGAGGCGTCCTTCTTGTGCTGCTTGGCGACATAGTCGAGCGCGCCGCCGAAGCAGGCGGCGTAACCGGCGGCGAAGAGGTGCTCCGGCGTCGCCGTTCCGGCTTTGCCCGGTCCGCCCATTTCCTTCGGGACCGACAGGTTGACGTCGACCATGCCGTCGTCGGCGCGGGTATGGCCATTGCGTCCGCCAGTCGCGGTCGCATGAGCGGTGTAGAGAGGCTTGATCGAATCGGTCATTCCCATTCCTCCTTTGGCACGCGTTCGCATTTCGGCTGAGGGCGGGAACTGGATCACGGCCTCCTGCGCAGGGCAAGGGCGTTCAATCTCGTCCGGTCTCCTTCACGATTGCCGCCATTCCCCGCGCCTTTTCGTCTCCCAGCGCCTCGAGCCCCGCGACCACGCCGGCCCGATCGGCGGCGGGCCGGTTCTGGCTCGTCTTCCACTTGCCGCGGATGTCGGCGATCTCGATTTCGATCCCAACAATCGCCTTGCGCTGCATGGCGATGAAATCGGCGGGCGCGTCGCCGACCGCCCAAGGTTTTTCGCGGCGCGACTCCTGCGCCTTGGTCAGCGCCTCGACTTGCCGGGCGATCCAGGCGTCGTCGTCCATCACCTTCGCCCAGCCCTTTGCCTGAACCATCACATAGTTCCAGGTCGGCACGACTTTGCCGGTCTCCCGCTTGGTCGCATACCAGGACGGGGTGATGTAGTGGTCATGGCCCTGGAACACGACGAGCACGTCGGGCGCCCGTTGAAGGTCGCGCCAATGGGGGTTGGCGCGCGCGATATGGGCCTGAAGCGTGCCGAGCCTCGAGGCGGCCGGTTCAAGAATGAACGGAACCGAATTGGCGACAAGGCCCTCGGCGCCGTTGCTGATAAGAAGACCGAACACGCGCTCCCTGATCAGCGCATGCAGCTTTTCGAGATCGTCCACGCGGTGAAACGGCGGCTCGTACATGCGCCTTTACTCCGCAGCCTGATCGGCGCGCCCGTAGCGTCGGACGACGTAGTCCTCGACCAGCGCCTTGAACTCCGCGGCGATGCGCGGGCCGCGCAGGGTGACGGTCTTCACCCCGTCGACGAACACCGGCGCGGCCGGCGCTTCGCCCGTTCCGGGCAGCGAAATGCCGATGTCGGCGTGCTTGCTCTCGCCGGGCCCATTGACGATGCAGCCCATCACCGCGACATTCAGCCGCTCGACCCCCGGATAAAGGGAGCGCCACTGCGGCATCGAGCCCGCGAGATGGTCCTGGATGTCGCGCGCGAGCTCCTGGAACACCGTCGAGGTCGTGCGCCCGCAGCCCGGACAGGCGGCGACCTGAGGCGCGAAGACGCGAAAGCCCATCGTCTGCAGAAGCTCCTGCGCGACCCGAACCTCCTGCGTGCGGTCGCCGCCTGGCTCGGGGGTCAGCGAAATGCGGATCGTGTCGCCGAGACCCTCCTGGAGGAGCACGCCGAGGGCGGCCGATGAGGCGACGATCCCTTTCGACCCCATGCCGGCTTCGGTGAGGCCGAGATGGAGGGCATAGTCCGAGCGCTCGGCCAGCATGCGGTAGACCGTGATAAGGTCCTGCACAGCGGAGACTTTCGCCGACAGGATGATGCGCGAGCGCGGAAGGCCGATCTCCTCCGCCCGCGCTGCGGACATCAGCGCCGAGCAGACCATGGCCTCGCGGGTGACTGCGCGCGCCTCGAGCGGAGCGGGTTCCAGCGCATTCTCGTCCATGAGGCGGGTCAGAAGCTCCTGATCGAGCGATCCCCAGTTCGCCCCAATGCGCACCGGCTTGCCGTTACGGATCGCGATCTCGATGATCCTCCCGAACTGCAGGTCGCGTTTGTTCTTGAAGCCGACATTGCCCGGATTGATGCGGTACTTGTCGAGCGCCTCGGCGCAGGCCGGATGATCGCTGAGCAGCTTGTGGCCAATGTAGTGGAAATCGCCGATCAAGGGCGCCGTCACGCCCATCGCCATCAGCCGGTCGCGGATATGCGGGACGGCGGCGGCGGCCTCGTCCCGGTCGACGGTGATGCGAACCAGTTCGGAGCCCGCGCGGGCGAGCTCGGCGATCTGCCGCGCCGTGGCCTCGACGTCGGCGGTGTCCGTGTTGGTCATCGATTGGACGGCGACCGCGGCCCCGCCGCCAACGATGACGGCCTTTTCACCCTCGCCGACGCGAACGCCAACGCTCGCCCGGCGCGGCGCCGGGCCGAAGGACGGCTCGGTTGTGGTCATGCGCTGTGTTTTCCTTTCAGGCGCCCGCGCGCCGGTCTTCAGGGCCGATTTTAGGTCTCGGCCGCGGATTTGTCATTGAATTCGCCGTCCGCTCTCGAAACCTTCATCGCAATACCCTATGACCCCTTTACGCAGACGCGTTCTGCATAAATTTCCATTCGGAGATCGTTCATGTCGCTCGCCAAACGTCACGCCGTCGTCACAGGCTCCACCAGCGGCATCGGCCTCGCCATCGCCCGCGCGCTTGCGAAAGAAGGGGCGGACGTGATGATCAACGGCTTCGGCGACGCCAAGGCGATCGAGGCCGGGCGCGTCGGGATCGAGAAGGATTTCGGCGTCAAGGCTTTCTACAACGGCGCGGATATGTCGAAGGGCGCCGATGTCGAGGCGATGATCGCAGACGCTAACGCGAAGATGGGGACCGTCGACATTCTCGTCAACAACGCCGGCATCCAGCACGTCTCGCCGATCGAGGAATTTCCCCTGGAGAAGTGGGACGCGATCATCGCCATCAACCTCTCGTCGGCGTTCCACACGATCCGTGCGGCCGTCCCCGGCATGAAGGCGCAGAAATGGGGCCGCATCATCAATACGGCCTCGGCCCATTCGCTCGTCGCCTCGCCGTTCAAGTCGGCCTATGTCTCGGCCAAACACGGGCTCGCCGGCCTCACCAAGACGGTTGCGCTCGAACTCGCGACCTTCGGCGTCACCGCCAACTGCATCTCGCCCGGCTATGTCTGGACGCCGCTGGTCGAGAACCAGATCCCCGACACGATGAAGGCGCGGCGTATGACGCGCGAACAGGTCATCAACGACGTGATGCTGGTCGCCCAGCCGACCAAGCAGTTCGTGACGGTCGACCAGGTCGCTTCGCTTGCCGTCTATCTCTGCTCGGACGCCGCCTCGCAGATCACCGGCGCCAATCTGTCGATCGACGGCGGATGGACGGCGGCGTGAACTCGCGCGAAGGCGCCGTCGCAAAGTCCAAAGGCGGCCTCAAGACTGTCAATCTCGCGTTGCAGGGGGGCGGCTCGCACGGCGCCTACGGTTGGGGCGTGCTCGATGCCCTCATCGAGGACCGGCGCATCGACATTTGCGCAATCAGCGGCGCGAGCGCCGGGGCGATGAATGCGGTCGTCTATGCCGATGGCCTCGTCGAGGGCGGGCGCGATGGCGCGCGCGCCAGACTGGAGAGTTTCTGGCTGTCCGTCTCGACAGAAGGATCGCTCCTGCCTCTTCAGCGCAAGCTCGCGGACGTCTGGCTCGGCCCCTGGGGCCGGTCATGGCCGGCGACCCGGTGGCTCGGCGCCTGGACTGAGGGGATCTCGCAATTCGTGAGCCCCTACGCATTCAATCCGTTCAACGTCAATCCGCTCCACGAGCATCTCGCAGCGGCGGTCAATTTCGACCGGCTGCGCGCGGGCGACGAGCTCAAGCTCTTCGTTGCGGCGACCAACATCAGGACCGGGCGCGGCGAGATTTTCCGCCGTGACGTCCTCACCGCCGACCACGTCATGGCCTCCGCCTGCCTGCCGCAATTGTTCCAGGCGGTTCAGATCGACGGAGAGGCCTACTGGGACGGAGGCTATGCGGGCAATCCGCCGCTCTGGCCGCTCTTCTACGAGACTCACTGTCGCGATGCGATCATCGTTCAGATCAATCCGATCGAGCGCGTGGAGATTCCGCGGACGCCCGAAGAGATTTCCAACCGGCTGAATGAAATCACCTTCAATGCGAGCCTCATCGCCGAGCTGCGCGCCGCGGACTTCGTCGCGCGGCTCATCCGCTCGGGCGTGCTCGACAGCCCCGACTACCGTCTCGAGCGCCTCCACCGGATCGGCGGGGCCGGCCGGCTCGAGAGTTTCGACGCCGCGACGAAATTCGACGTGTCCTGGCCCTTCCTCAAGGAATTGCGCGACCTCGGCCGCAAAGACACGAAGGCCTGGCTTGACCGGAATTTCGACGCGATCGGCGTCGAGGGCACGCTCGACATCGACCGCGCGCTCAGGCGCGATCCGGCGAAGGAGCCGCTCAAAGGCGCGAAGACGGCGGGATGAGAGGGGCCGGACCTCCGCGGCAGCCCGGTCATTCGGCTGCCAAGCGCTTTGCGGACAGGTATCAGGCCTGTCGCGAGCGTCTCGCGAGGGCCATACACAAGAGAGCAAGAGCTTCGTTCGTCTTCTTTACTTCGTTGTCCAGTTTCTTGTGAAAATGCACATAAAATCTAAATAGTTCAGTGAATTGCTCCCACCCCGTCACCCCAAGGATCTTCTCGCGAAATTCGTAGTAACCGATTGCCGAATCGTCCTCACCCCAAACGCTCTCACCAATCAAGTCTTGCAGATCGTCAACCATGCCCGCTCCTGACGGTCCATTCAGCTCTTTCTTGACGTTCCCAAGAAGAGCAATCAGCTCTTCCTGCCTCGCGAGCGGGATTTCCAGTTTTCCATACAATAGCTCGCGACGTACCCGTTGGGCATATGCAAGATACGCCGCGGTCCGATACAGCAAGACGGTAGCTCGATTGAGTTCATGAATGCGGGCCCTGACGTGGCGAACCGCGTCTGGGTCTTTGCGTCGTTCGCCAGGATCTATTCTCAACTCCTGGAAGCTTTCAATCGGTTCTGCATTCATGTCAAGTAGATAGAGCTCGTGAAAATCCCGTGCTGCCAACGGCAGAGGGCGCCCATTGTCAAGATAGCCGCCCCAATGATCAGGCGAATTCTCGTATATTGTAATGAACTCCTGAAGCTTATCCCTGAAGTTTTGTGCAGATCTGAGAAGAGGCAGCCAGCGTGTCTGCTGTTCCTTCTCTTTGAGAGCCCTTCGGTCCAAATATTCTTTGTAGGAAATGGCACCGACAGCGCCGATGACGGCGCCAAGGAACGCGCCCAGGATTTTAAGCAACTCTAACATGCCTGCGGACATTTTCTTACCCGGATAAACAGACGAAGCCTACTTACTTCAGCGCGTTGCTGCAACTACGCTCCGCCTTCCCCGATAGAATTCGCCCCCTTAGCCGACGGCGGCGGTCGCCCCCATTGAGTTATCGGTTCCTGAACCTGGCCTCGCGCTTCTCGACGAAGGCGCGCATGCCCTCCTTCTGGTCTTCGGTGGCGAAGAGCGAATGGAAGATGCGTCGCTCGAAGCGCACGCCCTCGGCGAGCGTCGTCTCGTAGGCGCGGTTGACGCTCTCCTTGGCGGCGTAGACCGCGGGCGCGGAGAGCGAGGCGACCGTCGCGCCGACCTTGAGCGCCTCCTCGATCAGCGAGGCCGCGGGCACGACGCGGGAGACGAGGCCGGAACGCTCGGCTTCCGCCGCGTCCATCATGCGTCCGGTCAAGATCATCTCCATCGCTTTCGACTTGCCGACGAAGCGGGTGAGCCGTTGCGTGCCGCCGACGCCCGGAATGACCCCGAGCTTGATCTCGGGCTGGCCGAATTTGGCGGTGTCGGCGGCGAGGATGAAGTCGCACATCATCGCGAGTTCGCAGCCGCCGCCGAGAGCGAAGCCCGCGACCGCCGCGATCAGGGGCTTCCGGGTCTTCGACACGTTCTCCCAGCGCGAAATGAAGTCGCCTAGGAAAACGTCGGCGAAGCTCTTGTCCTGCATCTCCTTGATGTCGGCCCCGGCCGCGAAGGCTTTCTCCGAGCCGGTCAGCACGATCGCGCCGATGGCGGGATCGCTTTCGAATGCCGCGAGGGCCGCGTTGAGGTCCTCGATCAGCGGGCCCGAAAGGGCGTTCAGCGCCTGAGGGCGATTGAGCCTTATGAGGCCGACGCGGCCATGGGTTTCCACGATGATGTTGGCGTAGGGCATGGGCGAGCGTCCTCGGGAAAGAGACGAGGGGACACCTAGCGAATGCGGGGCAGCGCGAAAAGGGGCGGCGCAGTGAGCGTCTATTGCGTCGCACTACCGGCGACGTTTCGTTTCTTTTACCGAATGGGCAACGCTCGACGCCCCAGGCTGCCGGTGACCGTTTCGGCAAAAACGGGACGAATCCGATGAGGGTGCAGTCTGGGCGAGCAGCCAGCGCGATAAATTTAGGGAACGCGGCGACCTTCAGCCAAGAGCGCCATTGCTCCCCTTATCGCGCGGATCGCGGTCAGTCGGGTCCAAAGTAGTCCTCGTCCACGTCTTGCCCTCCGGGGCAGAACCACTGCAGGCAGACCTCCTGCTCGCGGCAGCCAGAGCTCGTGCACACAGTGCGGATGTCGGGCTCCGAGCACCAGCAAACTGTTCCGTCAGGTAGTTGTTTTGTGAGCCTAGGCATCGTCGTCAATTGCAGCATTGAATGTTCAGCGCCGGCGGCCGAGGAACCGTTCCACGACGTCCGGTAGTGGCGAGCTGTCTTGAAAAGTGAAGCTTCTGCGGTGAAACCAGGCTGTGTCATTGCTATTCTCCGCCGTTGTCGAGTGAGATCGCGCATTTCATATCTCTCACTCTGAACCGCGATGGGTGAAGCTACCCACGTTCGAGCCCAGCCTCAAGAGCAAAGCGGCTCGAGGAATTCTCATGGCGGCCCGCTCCATCAGAAGCCGGCCATCGGGATATCAGCGGACCGCCATCATGTAGGCGAGATCTTCCGTCGCGAGGCCGAGCCGCCACGCGTCCCAGTCGAACAGGCGGAGGTCGCCACCGCCGTCGCGCGGCAGGAAGCAATTCCAGACATGCGCGTTGCCGTGTCGAATTTCGCCGGCTTTGGGTCAGCGCCAGCAGGCGGGGCCCGCGATCGAGCAACGACTCGTGAGAGGCGCTCGGTCAGGGCGCCGAAAGGCAGTCAGTGCGTGCCGCCCGGCGAGTCGACAAGCGCGGCGTCTGGCGCCGGCTTTACCTTCGTCCGGCCGCGCGTCCGCCGCTCCTCGAGGTGCTGCATCACCACATAGAACGAAGGAACGAACACCACTACGAGGCAGGTCGAGGCGATCATGCCGTAGAAGACGGCGATCCCGATCGATACGCGCGCCGAGGCGCCCGCTCCGGTGGCCGTGACGAGCGGGAAGACGCCGAGGATGAAGGCGAAAGAGGTCATGATGATCGGCCGGAACCTGAGCCGCGCGCCCTCGACCGCCGCCTTGACGACGTGCATGCCCTCGCCCCGCCGCTGGCGCGCATATTCGACAATGAGAATGGCGTTCTTGGCTGCGAGCGCGATGAGAAGAATGAGGCCAATCTGGGTGTAGAGGTTGACGGCGGCGACGCCGGCCTCGCTGGCGGCGACGTTGGCGGCGCCGAAGTAGGTCAGGGCGCTGACCGTCCCGAGCAGGGCCAACGGCACGCCGAGGATCACGGCGAACGGCAGAATCCAGCTCTCGTACTGGCCGGCCAAAACGAAGTAGACGAGCAACAATGCGAAGCCGAAGACGTAATAGATCTGGTTGCCCACCTGCTTCTCCTGGAACGACATCGCAGTCCATTCGTAGCCTGTCCCGGTCGGCAGAGCGACTTTGCCGATCTGGTCCATGATGTCGAGCGTCTGACCCGAGGAAAAGCCGGGCGCCGGGCCGCCGATGACGGTCGACGACGGATAGAGGTTGTAGAGGCTGATGAGCGACGGCCCCTGGACCTCGTTGACCTCGACCACGGTGCCGATCGGCGTCATGGTTCCGTCGGCGGCCTTGACCTTGAGATTGCGGATGTCGTCGGCGGTCGCACGGTATTTGGCTTCCGACTGAGTGTAGATCTGGAAGACGTGCCCGAACTTGTTGAACTCAGCCACATAGCCCGCTCCGATATAGCCCGAAAGCGCCGAAAACACCTGGCCGACCGTGACGCCGATCCTCTCGGCCTTGATCCGGTCGACCTTGACGAAGAACTGCGGCGCGCCCGCCCGGAATGTCGTGGCGACCCGCTGAAGAGAGGATTGCGAGTTGGCGTTCGCCACGAGGGCGTTGGTCAGGCTCTGCAATAATGCGTAGTCGAAATTTCCGTTTTTGAGCTCGACCTGCATGGTGAAGCCGCCGACGTTGCCGACACCCTGGATCGGTGGCGGGGGAAGCGCGAACGCGACCGCTTCGGGCACGCCTTGCAGCGCGCCTTGGATGCGCAAAGCGATCGAGCGGGCATCCTGTCCCGGCTCCTTGAGGCGCACGTCCCAATCCTTGAGAACCACGAAGGCGGCGCCGGCGTTGGCGAGGCTAGCCCGGTTGTCGAGGATGGACCAGCCGCTGATGGTGACCACGTGCTCGACGCCGGGGATTTTGCTGGCGATCCCCTGGATCTTTTGCATGACGGCGTCCGTGCGCTCCTTCGAGGCGCCGTCGGGCAGTTGTGCAGGCACTATCAGATAGCCCTGGTCCTCCGTCGGCAGGAACGCGGTCGGCACGCGCGTCAGCCCGTAGACAGCCACCCCGACGAGCGCGAGCGCGAGGATGACCATCAGGCCCGCGCGGCGCGTCATCGCGCTGACGAGGCGCGCATAGGCTCCCTCGACGGCGCCGTAGACCCTCTCGAAGCCTCGGGTGAAAAAGTTGCGCTGCTCGGGCGGCTTCGGCGGCCTGAGCCATAGCGCGGATTGCGTGGGCTTGAGCGTCAAGGCGTTGATGGCGCTGATGAAGGCGGTGGCGGCGATGACGAGCGCGAACTGCCGGAAGAGTTGCCCTGTGAGCCCCGGCACGAAGGCGGCGGGAATGAACACCGACATCAACACCAGCGTGATGCCGAGGACCGGGCCGGTGAGGTCGTCCATCGCCCGCTCTGCCGCCTCGCGGCCGGGCAACCCTCGCTCGATATAGCGCGCGACGCCCTCGACAATGACGATCGCGTCGTCGACCACGATCCCGATCGCCAGCACGAGGGCGAACAGCGTCGGGAGGTTGATCGAAAAGCCGAGGGCGGCCATGGCGGCGAACGCGCCGATGAGCGTCACCGGCACGGTGGTCGCCGGCACCAGCATCGCCCGCCAGTCCTGCAGGAAGACCAGAATGACGATCAGCACCAGAATGGCGGCCTCGATCAGCGTGCGGTAGACTTCGGCGATCGCGGCCCTGACGAATTTCGTCGTGTCATAGGGGACGCCGTAGACGAGGCCCTCCGGGAAGCTCTTGGCGAGCTCCTCCATTTTCGCTTTCACCTCGTCGGAGACCGCAATGGCGTTGGCCTCCGGCAGAAGCGAAATGGCGATGCCGGCGGCCGGCCGGCCGTCAAGGTTGAACGACTGGCTGTAGGTCTGAGCGCCGAGCTCAGCGCGGCCGACGTCGCGGATTCGGGTGATCCGTCCGCCGTTGGCGGCCGTGTCGACCTTGACGATGATGTTCTCGAACTCGGCGGGATCGTCCAGGCGGCCTTTGAGGTCCAGCGTATACTGAAAATCCTGGCCTTTCGGCACGGGCGGCGCGCCAATCTGGCCCGCGGTGACTTCCTGGCTCTGTTGCTGGATGATGTTGATGACGTCCTGAGGCACCAGCCCGCGCGCCTGAAGCAGGTCTGGGTTGAGCCAGACCCGCATCGCGTACTGCCCGGCGCCGAGGACCGTCACGTCGCCCACTCCATTGAGGCGACGAAGTTCGTCTTGCACGTTGATGACGGCGTAGTTGGAGAGGAACAGGCTGTCGAAGCGGCTGTCCGGAGAGCTCAGATTGACGAATTCGAGGATGGAGGTCGACTGTTTTTTCGTTGTCACGCCCTGGAGCTGCACTTCCTGCGGCAGCGACGAAAAGGCGATCGCCACCCGGTTCTGCACCAGCACCTGCGCCAAATCGGGGTTGGTGCCGATCGCGAAGGTGACGGCCAAAGTGTAGGTGCCGTCGTCCGCGCTCGTCGACTGCATGTAGAGCGCGTTCTCAACGCCGTTGACCTGCTGCTCGATCGGCAGGGCGACGGAGTCGACGAGAGTGCGGGCGCTGGCGCCGGGGTAGCGCGTCGTGACCTGAACGGTCGGCGGGACGACATTGGGATATTGCGCGCTCGGCAGATTGAGCAGCGCGACGAGGCCGATCAGCACCACGACCAACGCAATGACGTTGGAGAGCACCGGCCTCTCAATGAAGAAGTGCGAAATCGCGCCGGCGCGCCCCGCAGACTCGTGCGGGGGCTGTGTGGGCGTGGGCGGATCGATCTCGCTCGACGTCATTTCGCCGCCGGGTCCTGAGCGCTCGTCTTGCCGGCGCCGGACGATTCGGCTTCCGCGGTGAGCTCTGTCCGCTGCGGGTCCACCTTGGCGCCCGGAAAGGCGCGCTGGATTCCCCCGGTCACCACCCAGTCCGAAGGGTCGAGTCCGGATTCGATGATCCTGAGCTGGCCCTGCCGATCGCCAGTTTTCACGACCTTGCGCTGAACGACATTGTCAGGGCCGACGACCAGCACGTATGGGCCTTCCTGGCTCGTCCCGATCGCGTCGTTTCGCGTCAGCACCGCCTTGTCGAGATGGCCGACCGGCGTCCGAACTCGCACGAACAACCCGGGCAAGAGCGCGCCGTCCTTGTTGTCGAACACGGCGCGCACGGTGAGCGTGCCAGTCGACTGGTCGACCTGCGGCGAGGCGTAATCCATGTGACCCTTATGAGGATAGCCTTCTTCGCCCTGCAGGCCGATCTCGACCGGAATGGCGCCGAGGTCTGTGGTCCTGAACGGGAGGCCCGCCTTGGCGTTGTTCTCCTTGATCGTCAGGACCTGCGGCTCGCTGAGAGTGAAATAGACGTAGAGCGGGTCGGTCTGGACGATGGTCGCAAGTTTGGTCGCGCTTCCGGCTCCGACCAGCGCGCCAACATCGACGAGGTGGTCGGCGACGACGCCGTCGAACGGCGCCTGCACGTTCGTATAGCCGAGGTTGATCTTGGCAAGCTCGATCTGGGCCTTGGCGGCCATGACCTGCGCCGCCGCCGAATCCTGATTGGCCTTCCATTGCTGCATTATCGACTGGCTGGCGAAATCCTGCCGGGCGAGCGCCGCTTGCCGCCGGTATTCGGCCGTATTGTACTCGAGCGTCGCCTCATTGGCGGCGAGCGTCGCATTCGCCTGGTCGAGCTGCTGCTGATAGGTGTCGCGCTCGATGCCAAAGAGCTGGGTCCCCTTGGTCACAGACGAGCCGTCCTTGTAATCGATCGATTCGAGATATCCCTGCACGCGGGCGACGAGATCGACGGAGTTGATCGCCTGCGTGTTGCCGGTCAGCTCGAAATACAGCGTCACTGGCTTCTGAATTGACTGTGCGACGACCACTCTCGACGGCGGGGGCGGAACGTAGGCGTTCTTGGAGCCGTTGCACCCAACGAGCAGCACAGCGACCATCATGGCGAGAACAGCGCTGACTCGCCCGCTCGGGCCGCGCGCTGCGGCGTCAGGCCGCCATCGTTGGGCGAGCCCGCCTGCAGACGGGCCTCCCGCAGGATCGTCGAACTCCATGAATGTCCTGTCTCCTCGTGTCGCGACGCGCTCCAAAACTGAAGCTCCAATCAATCCACGGGTTGCCCCGCCTGCCACGGCTCGCCGTGCCGAGCGGAGTTCTCGACGAGGTCGCGCCTCAACGACGAGCCCAGAATATAATGATCGCCGTCATAGTCCAAACGATGGCAGATTGCCGTCAGTGCGCCGTCAAATATGCAGCGGCTTGCCGAGCGCCTTCAGCGCCGCCTCGTGGAAGGCTTCGCTTTCCGTCGGGTGGGCGTGGATCGTGCCGGCGACGTCCTCGAGCCGCGCGCCCATTTCGAGCGCGAGCGAGAACGCCGCCGAAAGTTCGGACACGCCGGCGCCGACCGCGTGAATGCCGAGCACGACATGGTTATCCGCCCGCGCGACGACGCGCACGAAGCCCTCCTCCGCTTGCTTCGTCATCGCCCGTCCGTTGGCGCGGAAGGGGAAGAGGCCGATCAGAACCTCGCCATGCGCGGCCTTGGCGGCGTCGGGCGCGAGGCCGACCGCTACGATCTCCGGGTCGGTGAAGCAGATCGCCGGCATCGCGACATGGTCGAAGGCCCGCTTCCCGCCAGCAACGATCTCGGCGACCATCTCGCCCTGCGCCATGGCGCGATGCGCGAGCATCGGCTCCCCGGTGACGTCGCCGATCGCCCATACGTTGCGCATCGAGGTCGCGCAGCGGTCATCGATACGCAGGAACGGCCCCGCCATCGTCAGATCGAGCGCCTCGAGCCCGAAGCCGCTCGTACGGGCGCGCCTTCCAACCGCGACCAGCGCCTTCTCCGCCGCGATCGCGGTCTCGGCGCCGTCCGCGTCGGCGACCCTAAGCGCGCCCTTGGCGAACCCCAGCGCTCGCGCGCCGAGCATCGTCTCGACCCCGAGGTCGGCGAGGCGGCGCGTCACCGGAAGCGTCAGTTCTTCGTCGTAGAGCGGCAGGATCCGCGGCAGCGCCTCGACCATCGTCACTCTTGCTCCGAGCTTGGCGAAGGCCATGCCGAGCTCCATGCCGATATAGCCGGCGCCGACGACGGCGAGCGATCCCGGAACCTCTGTCAGCGCCAGCGCTTGGGTCGAGGATAGAATGTCGCCGCCGAACGGCAGCGCGGCGAGCTCCATCGGCTCCGAGCCGGTGGCGATGACGAGATGCTCGCACTGGATTCGCTGTTCGCCGGTGTCCGCGTTGACCAGAGCCGACTTGCCGTCGAGGAGCGTCGCGCGGCCGCGCAGGCTGCGGACATGGGCCTTCTTAAGGAGCGCGCCGACGCCGGTGTTGAGCCGGAGAACGATCGCGTCCTTCCAGGCGATTGTCCTGGCGTAGTCGAGCGCCGGCGGAGCGAGCGAAACGCCGAGCGCGTTCAGGGAATGCGGCTCGGTCAGCGCGTGGACGGCGTCCGCCGCGTGGATCAGCGCCTTCGAGGGAATGCAGCCGACGTTGAGGCAGGTTCCTCCCAGCCGGTCGGCTTCGACGAGGACCGTGTCGAGGCCGAGTTCGCCCGCGCGGATCGCCGCGACATAGCCGCCCGGCCCGCCGCCGACGATGAGAACCTTGCAGCGAAGCTCGTTCATTCAATCCCCTAAAAAGAATTTGCCTCGATAAAGAGCGACGCGGGCGTCTCGATCAGCGTGCGCACCCGTTGGATGAAGGTCGCCGCGTCGTAGCCGTCGACCACGCGATGATCGAAGGAGGACGAGAGGTTCATCGTCTTGCGCGGAACGAAGCCGCCGTCGCGCCAGACCGGCCTCACGACGATCTTGTTGACGCCGACAATCGCCACTTCCGGGCGGTTGACGACCGGCGTTGACGCGACGCCGCCAAGCGCGCCGAGCGAGGTCAGCGTGATGGTCGAGCCCGAAAGCTCCTCGCGCGCCGCCACGCCCTGACGCGCCGCCTCGCTGACCCGGCGCATCTCGCGCGCGCATTCATGTAAGCTGAGCGCCTCCGCATGGCGGACCACCGGGACCATCAGCCCGACCGGCGTCTGCGTCGCAACCCCAAGATGCACGGCGCCGAAGCGCGTGATGACGTCGCCGTCGTCGTCGTAATGCGCGTTGACCTGCGGAAAGTCCGCGACCGCTTTCACGATGGCGAGCATGAGGAAGGGGAGCATGGTCAGCTTCGGCCGCTCCTCGGTCGCGCGCGCGTTGAGCGAGGCGCGCAAGTCCTCGAGCGCGGTGACGTCGACTTCCTCGACGTAAGAAAAATGCGCGACGCGCCGCGATGATTCGGCCATGTTCTGCGCGATCCGCCGCCGCAAGCCCACGACCTTGATCGTCTCGACCGCCATGATGGGCTCTTTGCCCGTGCGCTTCGCCGGCGCCTCGGGCGGGCGGGCGATAAAGGCTTCGAGATCGTCGCGGGTGATGCGCCCGGCCGGTCCCGAGCCGCGCACGAAGCGCAGATCGACGCCCGTTTCGCGCGCTCTCGCCCGCACCGCCGGCGAGGCGAACGGCCGTTCGCCTGGGGGACGCGGCGCGCCGATCTGGGGCGCTGAGGGAACGGCGCGGGGCGGCGGCGAAGCGATTGAGGCCGGCGTCTGCGCTGGCGGCGCCTCATCGACCGGCGCCGCAGCCGGGGCAGGCGTCTCGGGCTTCGCGGCGCCCGACTTGCGCGGGGCGGGAGGCGGAGAGTCCGGCATGCCGGGCGCATCGATGCGGATGAGCTCGGAGCCGACCGCGAGCACGTCGCCGACGCCGCCGCCCAGCGCCAGCACGGTGCCGGCGACCGGCGTCGGGATTTCGACCGTAGCCTTGTCGGTCATCACCGCGGCGACCACCTGATCCTCGCGCACGACATCGCCGACCTTGACCGACCATTCGACGATCTCGGCCTCCGCCACCCCTTCGCCGACGTCCGGCATCCGGATCGAGCGCTGGCCCATCGGTCACGCCTCCATCGCTTTGAGAAGCGCCCGGCCGACGCGCGCGGGGCCAGGGAAATAGTCCCATTCCTCCGCATGCGGATATGGCGTGTCCCAGCCCGCGACGCGCTGGATCGGCGCTTCGAGCGAATAAAAGCAGCGCTCCATCACCTGCGCGGCGAGTTCGGCGCCGAAACCGGAGGTCAAAGTCGCCTCGTGCACGATGACGCAGCGGCCGGTCTTCTCGACCGAGCCTACGATCGCGTCGATGTCGAGCGGTATCAGCGAGCGCAGGTCGATGATCTCCGCATCGACGCCCGTCTCTTCTGCCGCGGCCTCTGCGACATGCGCCATCGTGCCGTATGAGACGACAGTCACGGCTTTCCCCTCGCGCCTCAGCGCAGCCTTGCCGAGCGGCACGACATAGCGGCCGGCCGGGACCTCGCTCAGTGGGTGCTTGGCCCAGGGGGTGATGGGCTCATCGGGATGGCCGAAGAACGGGCCGTTATAGAGCCGCTTCGGCTCGAGAAAGATCACCGGATCGTCGTCCTCGATCGAAGCAATGAGCAGGCCCTTGGCGTCGTAAGGGTTCGAGGGGATGACGGTCTTGAGGCCGCAGACGTGGGTGAAAAGCGCCTCCGGGCTCTGGCTGTGCGTCTGTCCGCCGTAGATACCGCCGCCGCAGGGCATGCGGATGACGATCGGGGCGAAGAACTCGCCGCCCGAGCGGTAGCGGAGCCGCGCCGCCTCTGACACGATCTGGTCGTAGCCGGGATAGACATAGTCGGCGAACTGGATCTCGGCGACCGGCCGAAGCCCATAGGCGCCCATGCCGATGGCGACGCCGACGATGCCGGATTCATTGATCGGCGCGTCGAAGCAGCGCGACTTGCCGTATTTCCGCTGCAGCCCCTCGGTGCAGCGGAAGACGCCGCCGAAATAGCCGACATCCTCGCCGAACACGACGATGCTTTCGTCCTCGGCCATCTTGCAGTCCATCGCGTCGCGGATCGCCTCGACCATGGAAAGGCGCGGCATCTCTAAACTCCTAGCTGCTGGCGCTGCTCGCGCAAATGCCGCGGCATCTCCTTGTAGACGTCCTCGAACATCGTCGCCGGGCTCGGCTTCGGCCCGTCGTGGAGCGTGCCGTGGCTTTCCGCCTCCTTCGCCGCCTCCAGCACTTCCGCGTCGACCTCGGCCCGCATCTGCTTCTGCCGCTCCTCGCTCCAGTGTCCGTGCAGGATGAGATGGGTCTTCAGACGCTCGACCGGATCGCCGAGCGGCCAGGCGGCGCCTTCGTCCTTGGGGCGGTATTTCGACGGATCGTCCGAGGTCGAATGCGCGCCGGCGCGATAGGTGACCCATTCGATCAGGGTCGGACCGAGATTGGCGCGCGCCCGCTCGACCGCCCAGAGCGACCCAGCGTAGACCGCGAGATAGTCGTTGCCGTCGACCCTCAGCGACGGGATACCGTAGCCGTGCGCCCGGGCGGCGAATTTGGCGGCTTCGCCCCCCGCGATGCCCTGATAGGAGGAGATCGCCCACTGGTTGTTGACGATGTTGAGGATGACCGGCGGGCGATAGACGGAAGCGAACACCAGGGCGGAATGGAAGTCGGTCTCGGCGGTCGCGCCGTCGCCGATCCAGCCCGAGGCGATCCTGGTGTCGCCCATGATCGCCGAGGCCATCGCCCAGCCCACGGCCTGCGGATATTGCGTGCCGAGATTGCCGGAGACGGTGAAGAATCCAGCCTCCTTGGACGAATAGAGGCCGGGGAGCTGGCGTCCCCTGAGGCGGTCCTTCTCATTGGAGAAAATCTCGCACATCATGTCGACGAGCGGCCAGCCGGCCGCAATGAGAAGGCCCTGCTGGCGGTAGGTCGGAAAGCACATGTCGCCGGGCTCGAGCGCCTTGCGGTGGGCGCACGCGATCGCCTCCTCGCCAAGGGATGTGATGTAGAACGACGTCTTGCCCTGACGCTGCGAGAGCAGCATGCGCGCGTCGAAGGCGCGCGTCAGCATCATGTCGCGCAGGCCCTTGCGCAACTCTTCGGCCGAAAGCGGCCCGGCCCAGTCGCCGACCGCCTCGCCCCTGTCGTCGAGCACGCGGATCATCGAATAGGCGAAGTCGCGGATTTCCGACGGATTAACGTCGATCGGGGGCCTTGGAACCTCGCCGGCCTCGGGCACGCTCACATGGCTGAAATCGGGCCGCCCGCCCGGCCGCACGCTCGGTTCGGGCACATGCAGCGAAAGGCGTCCGCTCATTTTATGCGTTCCTTTTGGCGCGACCGAAATGCGTGCTCAAGGCGGCATCTTAGCGCCTGCCGCGAACACTTGTCATGCGCCAGGCGCTCCGTGAGAAACCGCCCTCTTCAGCCAGCCTGTCGACCAGGTAAGGACGGTCCGAGCCTGCGCTTCGACTGTGACGAGGCTCACGGCGGTTAACGAATCGTTATGGTTAAGCGCAAGGTCGGCGCGCATGGCGCACAACAAGACGAGAGGGTTTCAGATGTTGTATCCGCTACGCCCCCGGGGACTGCGGCTCGGAGTTGACTTCGAAGCGGCGACCCTATTCTCCAATTTGGGCGCAGACGCCTACCGCGTCGCCCGCCAGCGGGCGGAAGAAGCCAGCGACGACGACCTGGCGAAGGACTGGAGCCGGGTCGCCGCTGCGATCGCGCGCAAGTCGAAACCCTCCTTACTGGCCGCGATGTTCCACTAGCCCTCGCTGGCTTGATCGAGCTGTGCCGCCCGCAAGCCCTGGCTTGGGGCGGCCATTGACATCGGACCGCCCCCGCCCCTAAGACACGCGCCCGTGCCCAGGTGGCGGAATTGGTAGACGCACTGGTTTCAGGTACCAGCGGTGCAAGCCGTGAAGGTTCGAGTCCTTTCCTGGGCACCATGCGGCGCAGTTTTCTCTATTATTTCCAGTAAGTTATAGGCCGATAATGTGACGATCGGCCGGCTCCTCGATCCCAACGAAGCGCTACGCCGTCTGGAAAGCCGACTTGGGCCGCTGCACGCGCGGCTGCGTCTGGGCATCGAGCGCGAGCACGAGGCGCAGGCATTCGGCCAGGGGCTCAACTTCTTGCACCTGGAGAACCTGCCCCTGATGCAGGCGCTGATCGAGATAGGGCTGCGCGTGACAGGGACCTATTGGCGAGGCCGGGCAAACGCGAACAAGGTGGAACTGAGGCGCAACACTGTGCATCTGGCAAATCTGCCAAGCGCTTTCGATGGCTTCACCATCCTGCATCTCAGCGATCTGCACGCAGACCTATGCGGCCCCGCGATGCAGCGCGTCGCCGAACTCGCGCACCACCTCGACTACGATCTTTGCGTGCTGACTGGCGATTATCGCGGGCGCACCCACGGCGATTGCGAACCCTGCCTCGAAGGCGTGGCGTACCTGCGTGAAGCGCTTCGCGGCGACGTCTATGGGGTGCTCGGCAACCACGATTCGATTGCCATGGTTCCCGACCTCGAAGCGTTTGGCATTCGCATGCTGCTCAACGAGTGCGTCGCCATACGCTCCGGCCCGGCTTCGATCTATCTCGCGGGGGTGGACGACGCGCATTTCTACCGCGCAGACAACATCGAAAAAGCGGCGACGGATATTCCACCTGGTTATGTCTCCGTCCTGCTATCGCACACACCGGAAATCTACCGGCAGGCCGCCCATGCCGGTTTTGACCTGATGCTGAGCGGACATACACACGGCGGGCAGATTTGCTTGCCCGGCGGGATTCCGATTCTGCTTGAAGCCGATCTGCCACGCGCTTTCGGCGCCGGCGCATGGCGACATGCGGGCATGGCTGGCTATACCTCGGTCGGGGCGGGGTCTTCGATCGTTCCAGTGCGCTTTAACAATCGGCCGGAGATCACCCTCCACCAACTTGTGCGCGGTGGGCTTTAGTAGGGCCGATCCCGTAAGCCGACGGCGTAGAAGAGGCGCGACGTCGCCAGCACTGCGACGGAGAACAACAAGACGATCACGATTAGGTCGCCAGGACCAAGCGGCAGGTAGAGGCTAGAGACGACTGCGGGAAACAGCGACTCGGGAACCTGATCGAGACCAATCGACATGCTGCTCGCCTCGAGCGCCAATCGCCGTTTGACGAAGGAAGAGAGGCAATCGCCCGCCATGGCGGAAGCGCCGGCGAGTGCACCCGTCTGCCATGGGAGATCGATGAGGACCGCGGCGCAGGCCGTCAGAACGACAGCTGCGGCGAAGCCGCGCCACGTCTTGGAGCGGCCGAGCAGAGGATGACCGTCGCGCAGCACAATCCCCCCATCGATCGGACGGGCAAATCGCGTTCCCAACAGTCGCGCGAACAGGACCGGCGCCCCGTTAGCAGCGCAGACAAGCATAAGGCTCCGAAGGATTGCTAGGGTGTGACCCAACTCCATTCTGCCTCCGGCGGAGCAATTCCCATCGCCGCCAGAGCGGCAATGCGCCGCGCTGGCGGCCAATAGCGTGGCGGCCCGCCATCTCGCAAACATAAGGGCGCGCCCCTTCAGTAGCAAAGGCGACCTCTGTACGTGATTGAAGCGTCGTGGCGATGCGCCTTCGGAGGCGTGCTTCCCCGACGTTTGAAGCGCCTCCTGCCGCGCGGTTCAAAGCCAGAATCGCTTAACGCCTGAGCAGGCTCCGGCGATCGCGTTGACACTGTTCGAAACCCGACGTCGCGAGCCGTGATCGGAACGAAATGCACGGGCCCCGGTTCCAGCGCCGAGAGCCGGTCCAGGCCCAGCCGCATGGACAACCTCCTGAACGTTCACAACTAGAGCGCCTATTCCTACCGAAATCTGTTTTTCAATTTCGTTGGTATGCCGCCGATATCGACCGGATGCCAAGATGCGCTTATCCTCACGACTTCGGAACCGAATCGATCCTCTTTTCGGAGCTTTCCAGGATGATGCCGCACGCGGGCAAACCGGCGGTCTTGTCGGGAGCGGCGTTCAACGCAACCCTGTCGAGCTTGAATACTTCGGCGACGATCTCGACCGCTTCCTGCTCGGATTTCGCCAGGAGATAGGCGCCGGCGCCCAGATTGGCGCCCCAAACGCGATAGACGGTCTCCAACGAGGAGCGCCTTTGCTTTCGGTCAGCGGTCCTTTACTGCGCAACAAAATCGAAATCGGCGTAGCGGAGCGCGGCTGCGACACCCACGAGGATGATAGTCTCGCCTGCTTGCTCCTTCACCCGGATTCGGCACCGGGGCAGTTCGATGCCCTTCGCCAGCTTTATGATTTTCGGCCAGGCGGCCCTGCGACTGTCGAGCGGAACGAATCGCTCAGCCACAATGACTTCTTCGTCCTTCAAAACCTCAAAATCATAGAGCTCCATTGATTCCTCCGTCCTGTCGCGAGACCTGCTTCGTCTTTCTTTTAATGAAGACGTTCTTCCGGCCTCGGAATCTGCGCTCCTTTCTGAATTACATTGTAAAAGGCAACCTCGCTCCTGCGCCGGTGAATGCTGGCGAAGCCATCGCCATCGCCGTACTCAGTTCTAGCGAAATCGCGCTTGCAAACATATCCGGGATAATACGTAGTGCATTGCACCCGTCAGTCAGTCTGCCAAAGCAATTGGATGAAGCGAGCCATCCGACTCCGCAAGTCCCTCGATGGTCCTCACCGACTTGCCGTCGGCCAGTGACCGCGAGCGTCAAGCAGGTGAGCACGCGTTTGCTGTCGACGAGCACGGTGCACGCGCGCACGCATTCCGGCAGCAATATCCGACCGGACGACGGGAACGATCTCCGCGCCAAAGCGATTGACTTAACCTTGGGACGATCCGCAGTTGGATCCGCTCTCGGAACCGGTCGATTGGCAGAGATGCACGGAGGTAGATCATGCGCGCGACCTGGAAGCGGCACGAGAAACACGGCGAACTCACAGAACGGAGCGACTTGCCGGACAGTGTCTTCGCCTTTCCTAAGGAGCGGAAGGAGCCGTTGACCGACGCCAAACACGTGAGAAACGCGATCGCCCGTTTCGACCAAACAGTCGGTGTTTCAGACGCCGATCGCGAACTGGCCTTTGCCAATATCAAGAAGGCGGCCGATCACTATGGCGTCGACATGACGGAGACGGATTGGACCCAATTGGGCAAGACCCCCGCCACCGGACGGACAGCAGAAGACCGCCGCGAGTCCGCCCGCAAGGCGGCGGCGACACGAAAGAGCCACGAGCGCGAACGCGAGAGATGACTGGCGTGTTGGCAGCCGACAATGCGATAGAGGCGATCACTCTTCCGGAAAGGCGACGGTCGCGCGTTTCCGTCGGGGGCCGCTCGATGCCTTCCACGATCGCGTTTAGGCTCCATGGCTTTTGTCGTTTGCAACGGCAACTTCCCCCCAATCCTCGGCGAAACCCGCCTTCGGGGCGCCGTCCAACGGAAAGACAACGGCCTACGGCGCCGTGTTTGGCGACACCGGGCTAGTCACAACCGGCGCCACCCCGACCGGGGCGTGATGCTGCTCGGCTTCGCTGGCCTTGGCGGCGTCGGGTATCGCCGCGTCAGAGTCGCATAGGCGACACGGTAGAGCGGGATGATTTTAGGTTCGCGCATACCCTGAGTGACGAAGTAGTTGGCGCATTCCTCGACGGTGAAAGCGCCGAGGAGTTCGCCGACAGCTGCGGTGAGGGTCTCGATCGTTCGGGCGGCGGCCTTTCGCAAGAGATGCTTGAGCTTGGCGAAGACCTGCTCGATCGGGTTCAAGTCCG
>JAFAHO010000122.1 GCA_019237205.1 Hyphomicrobiales bacterium | reverse complement strand
TCGAGCCGGCGCCGCATCTCGATATAGAGCGGGCGAAGGTCATCGATGCCGTGGGTGTGGTCGGCGTGCGGATGGGTGATCAGCACGCCGTCGAGCCGCTTGACGCCGGCCCCGACGAGTTGCTCGCGCAGGTCGGGCGATGTGTCGATGAGAACCGTGGTCGCGCCGCCCGCGCCCAACCGTTCGACCAGGATCGAGCAGCGGAGGCGGCGGTTGCGCGGGTCTGCCGGATCGCACTCGCCCCATCCCTGGCCGACGCGCGGCACGCCGCCCGAGGAACCGCAGCCAAGAATCGTCAGGCGAAGGCTCAATGCGGCCGTCCGGCCGCAGCGACAAGCTTGGGGAACACGCGCAGCGTGTTGGCGCGCGTCGCCTCCGCAAGCGCCTCGGGCGAGATCCCCCGCGCTTCGGCGACGACCCGCGCGGTGTCGACGACAAACGCCGGCTCGTTGCGGCGCCCGCGATGGGGCGCGGGCGCCAGGTAGGGCGCGTCGGTCTCGACCAAAACACGGTCGAGCGGGACGTCGCGCGCAATGGCGCGCAGCCCATTGGATTTCTTGAAGGTGACGACGCCGGAAAACGAGATGGAAAGGCCGAGATCGAGCGCTGTCTCGGCAAGCCCGCGCGAGGAGGTGAAACAATGGAGCAGGGCGCTGAAACGTCCCTGCCCCATCTCGTCGACGAGAATTGCGGCGATGTCCTCGTCAGCGTCGCGCGCGTGGATGACAAGGGGGAGGCCGAGCTCGCGCGCCACGCCGATTTGCCCGCGAAAGACCTCTTGAGCGATGCCGCGCGGCGCGTAGGCGTAGTGATAGTCGAGGCCCGCCTCGCCGATCCCGACGCACTTGGGGTGCGCGGCAAGCTTGCGCAGGGCGGCGAAGTCCATCGCCCTCTCGCCCGCCGCTTCGTGCGGGTGCGTGCCGAGGGTGAAGAAGATGTCGGGATACCGTTCGGCGATTTCGACGACGCGGGCGGCTTTGGCGATCTCAGTGCCGATGGTGATGATGCGCTCGATCCCCGCCGCGCGAGCGCGCGCGATGACCGCATCGAGATCGTCGGCGAAGTCAGGAAAATCGAGGTGGCAGTGGCTGTCGATAAGGGTCACGGGCGGGCCCCTTCTCCCCATAGCCCGTCGTCAAACGGGCGTCCTTGCGGACGTTCTATGGCGGGAGAAGGCGGCAGGCGACCTCCGGATCGAAGTCCGGCGGCGCCGGATGAGGGGATCCGCCTCACGTCGCCGCCTCCTGATCAACGTAACGGGGAAAGATCGCCGCAGGCGGCGGCAGCGCCCTGCCCGGCTTGAGACGATGCGGAGCATCGAGACGGCCGGCGGCCCAGCCGGCGTCCGCCGCTGCAAAAGCGCGCTCTTCGGGAGGAACGGCAAGCAGATCCAGCAGCGTACTCATGCTCGCCGGCATCGCCGGCTGCAGCAGGATGGCGGCGACGCGCAAGGTCTCGATCGTCACGTAGAGCACGAGCCGCATGCGGGCCGGATCGCTGCGCGCGAGTCTCCAGGGCTCGGCGTTGGCGAAATAGCGGTTGGCGTCAGACACGGCGTCGAACACCGCGCCGATGTAGAGATGCAGCGCGAAACTCTCCATATAGCGACGCGCTTCCGCGATCAGCGCGTCGATGCGCGAAATGAGCGCGAGGTCCTCGGGCTGAGGCTCGGCGTCGCGCCAGTCGGGCACGCTGGCCCCGCAGTTCCTGGCGATCATCGTCAGCGAGCGCTGCGCGAGGTTTCCGATGTCGTTGGCAAGGTCGGCGTTCAACCTCCCGACGATCGCCTCGTGCGAGTAGCTGCCGTCCTGACCGAACGATACGTCGCGCAGGAAGAAATACCGCACCGGGTCAACCCCGTAGGCGGCGATCAGATCGGCCGGGCTCACGACGTTGCCGACCGACTTCGACATTTTCTCGCCGCGGTTGAACAGGAAGCCGTGCACGACGATCTGCCGGGGAAGCGGCAGTCCAGCGGAAATGAGCATCGCCGGCCAGTAGATGGCGTGGAAGCGCGTGATGTCCTTGCCGATCACGTGAACGTCGGCCGGCCAGAATTTCGCTCGCGGGCCATCATCGGGGAATCCGGTCGCGGTGATGTAGTTGGTCAACGCGTCGAACCACACGTACATCACATGTTTGGGATCGCCTGGGACGGGAACGCCCCACTTGAGAGTGGCGCGGCTGATCGAAAAGTCGGAGAGCCCGCGCTTCACGAAAGCGACGATCTCGTTGCGATAGGTCTCGGGGGTGATGAACTCGGGATGGGTGTCGTAGTGGGCCAGCAGCCGGCCGGCGTAGGCCGACAGCTTGAAAAAATAGCTCTCCTCCTCGACCCATTCGGCGGGCGCGCCGCTCGGCGCGAGCTTCGTCCCATCGGGACCTTCAGTCAGTTCGCCCTCGTCGAAATAGGCCTCGTCGCGCACCGAATACCAGCCCGAATATTTCGACAGGTAGATGTCGCCGTTGGCGCTCACACGCTCCCACATCGCCTGCGAGGCGCGGGCATGGCGCGGCTCGGTCGTGCGCACGATGTCGTCAGCGCGCGCGTTGAGCTCTTCCCCCATCGCCTCGAACTTGAGCGCGACGCCGTCAACAAACGCTTGGGGCGTCAGTCCCTCGCGCGCGGCCGCCTGCTGGACTTTGAGGCCGTGTTCGTCAAGGCCCGTGACGAAGAACGTGTCGCGCCCGTCGAGGCGCATGAATCGCTGAATCGCGTCGGTCGCGATGCGCTCATAAGCGTGGCCGATGTGCGGCGCGCCGTTGGCGTACGGGATCGCGGTCGTGATGTAGAAGCGGCTCATGCGCGCCGTCCTAGAGCATTTCGCAGGCGATGAACAAGTGATGAAGCCGTCAGGCTTCAGCTCCGGCGCGCCGTCTGCGCAATCTCCGCGAACACCGCTAAAATATGCAGCTTCCGGTCGAGATTGAGCGCTTCGGTGTCGCGCTCCGCTGTCCGGATCCTGTCCCAGAGGTCCGCGATCTCCTCGCCGCGCGCGGGCGAAGCGACAGCCTCCTCCGCGTAACGCACGAGCCAGCCGTAAACCTCCCGGTGGAACGCCTGATAGGATTCGTCCGCGCCGCGTCCGCCGATCTCATCCGCGAGCTTGGCGACCGCCCGTGGGTCGGGGCGCGGCAGGCGCGCAACGATCGAATCGATGAGCGCGCCGACCTCCTCCGAATCCGGCGCGAGCCGCGCGAGCGCCTCGCGCGCCGATCCGTTGGAGCGTTTGGCCGCCGCTGCGACGGCTTGCCTGTCCAGCTTGCTCCACGGCGGCCCCAGTCCGGCGACCGCTTTAACGATCTCCTCCTCCTTGAGCGGCCCAAGCCGCAAGCGCCGGCAGCGGGACCGGATCGTCGGCGGCGCTTGGCCTGGCCGATGCGAAACAATGAGGATCGCCGACCGTTGGGGCGGCTCTTCAATCATTTTCAGTAAAGCGTTGGCGCTGCTGCGATTCAGGTCTTCCGCGCAATCGATGATTACGACTCGCCAACCGCCGAAGCCGGCCGATAGCTGAAACACTTTGAGCGCCTCCCGCACCGTCTCGACGGGTATTTCGCTGGCGAGCTTTTTCGCGCCCGGCTGCCATTCCCGCCGGATCAACGCAAAGTCGGGGTGGGCGAGCGCAGAGATTAGCCGCGCCGCTGGATGATTGGGGTCGACGTGAAGGTCGCGCGCTTCCCGAACGCTCGCCGCCGCCGGATCAGGATTGGCGAGCAAAAAACGGGCAAACCGCCAGGCGAGCGTCGCCTTGCCGATTCCCTCCCTGCCGCCGATGAGCCAGGCGTGCGCGAGCCGGTCTTCGCGATAGGCTGACAGCATCTCGGCTTCGGCGGCCTCATGGCCAATCAATGAATGGACATGGCGGGGATGCGGCGCGCCGGGAAA
>JAFAHO010000406.1 GCA_019237205.1 Hyphomicrobiales bacterium | reverse complement strand
CCGTGCTCCGCGTCTACGAACACGTCAACGTCAGCCGATCCAATTCTCAATATGTCGTCGTCGAGGTCGACGAAACGGAATTCGGTCTGTCGCGCGATCAGCTCCGGAAAGTGCTGACGGCGGGGAACGTCATCGCGCGCCGCTATTTCTATCCGGGCGCGCACCGCTGCCTCCCATGGGCCGCCCGGGAACCGGGGCCGCCGTCCTTGCCGAACACCGAAAGGCTGTGTGACAGACTGCTCCAGCTCCCGACCGGCGCGCTCGTCGCGGACGAGGACGTGGCGACGATCTGCGATCTCGTGCAGGCCGCGAAGGAGCAGGCGAGCCGGGTCCGGAAGGCGTTTTGATCCCCATGCGCCTCGGCGTGATGCAGCCCTATTTTTTTCCGTACTTCGGCCACTTCGCGCTCATCGCCAACGTCGACGAATGGATCGTGTTCGACGTCACCCAGTACACGCCAAAAACATGGATCAACCGCAACCGGGTCCTGCATCCGTCTTCGGGCGCAAACTGGGTGAGCGTGCCGCTGAAGAATTCGAGCATATCCATCCGCATCCGCGAGGCGCGGGTGCTCGACCTCGCAGCGGCCGCGCAGTCGACGCTCGGCAAGCTCAGCCATTATCGACGCAAGGCGCCCTACGCGCGGGAGGTGGAGGGGATCGTCGAGCAGACCTTCTCGGCGGAGGGGATCGGCGATTCCCTCGTCCGGCTCAATGTGGCCGGGCTCGAGGCCGTCTGCGCCTATCTCGGCGTCCCTTTCAGGAGGACGATCTGCTCGGAGATGAACCTG
Organism: Hyphomicrobiales bacterium; assembly: GCA_019237205.1. Lineage (GTDB taxonomy): Bacteria > Pseudomonadota > Alphaproteobacteria > Rhizobiales > Beijerinckiaceae > Roseiarcus. The sequence goes on along the minus strand of JAFAHO010000406.1, from coordinate 4,436 downwards.
ACTTTGCCCGACGAGATGGGGCCCGGGGACTGGGCGCCGATGATCGCGGGTCTCGTGGGCGCGGGCGCTTATCTCAACCCGATCGGCGGCCGCGCGCTCTTCAGGAAGGCAGACTTCGAGGCGAGAGGCGTCAAGCTCGAGTTCTTGAAGACGGTCGATTTCGTCTACGAGACGGCTCCGTTCGCCTTCATTCCGAATCTGTCGATCCTGGACGTGTTGATGTGGAACGCGCCGGAGGTTGTCAGGAACGCGCTCAAGACCACGGCGACGGTGGTGGAGGCGGCGTGAACCCCGGGACTGCCGAGGGTTAGCCCAACTTGCGCAACTGGGGGGCAGTTTTTGCGATTTTGCGCTGTTGGGCATGAATCAGATCAAATGGATAGAGGGTTTGCGGGGATGATTTCGGCATGTAGTGCCGACCTTGGGTATTTTCTTGGGCGGCGGAGCGGGTTTTGATGGCGCATGTATCTGCGCCATACGATTCGCAAGAAGGACGGAAAGGTTCACCGCTATTGGCGTCTGGTGCGCAGCGTTCGCATCGGGCGTCGCGTCATCCAACGGACCGTGGCGCATCTTGGCGAGCTTGACGAGCGCGGCCGCGTTGAAGCGCGAGCGCTGGCGCGCCGATTGGTCGGCGCGCCCGATCAAACGCAACTCTTCCAGGATGGCAGCGAAGATTTGACGGCGCCGGTGCGGCTGAAGGGCGTTCGGGTCGAACGCTCGCGTCAGTTTGGCGACGTGTATTTGGCGCTGGCGTTGTGGCGCGGTGTCGGCCTTGAGGAGCTCTGTGGACGACTGCTTCCAGCGGGCAAGGAGCGCATCGCTTGGGCGAAGATGGCGGCGGTGCTGGTAACGGCGCGGCTCTGCGAACCATCGAGCGAGTTGCACATCGCCGAGGACTGGTATCGCCGCACGGCGCTGTGCGATCTGCTTCAGCTTGGCGATGAGGAGGTCAACAAGGATCGGCTTTACCGCGCGCTCGATCATCTTCACGCGCACAAGGCGGCGCTCGAAGCGCACTTGTCGCAGCGCTGTGGCGAGCTGTTTGCGGTCGAGAACGAGGTGCTGCTCTACGACGTCACCAGCACTTATTTCGAAGGCCTGGCGGAAGCCAACCCGCAGGCGCAGCGCGGCTATTCGCGCGACCATCGCCCGGACTGCAAGCAGGTGTGCGTCGCGCTGGTCGTGACCTTCGACGGCTTTCCCCTGGGCTATGACGTGTTCGCCGGCAACACCCACGACTCGCGAACCTTGCAGACGATCGTGACCGCTATGGAGGCCCGCCATGGCGCGCTCGGACGGGTCTGGATCACCGACCGTGGCATGGCCAGCGCCGAGAATCTGACCTGGCTGCGCCAGAGCGGCCGACGCTACATCATCGGCGCGCCAAAGTCGGAGTTGAAGAGGTTCGCCTTTGCGCTCGCCGCTTCGAACGGCTGGCGCACGGTTCAAGAAGGCGTCGAGGTCAAGCTTGCCCGCCATCCTGAGACCGGCGAGACCGTGATCCTATGTCGCTCGGCCGACCGGCGCGCCAAAGAGCGGGCCATGCACGACAAGTTCAGCCGACGGATCGAAGCGGCGCTCGAACGTTTGGCCGCTCGAATCGCAAGCTCAAAGAAACAGCTCGATCCGGCGAACATAAACCGGCAGATCGGCCGCATCCTCCAGCAAAACCAGCGCGCGGCCGCCCGCTTCGCCATCGCGCTCAAGCCGGATGACTGTCCCGCCGGGTTCCGGCTCGCCATCGCTTGTAACGCCTCATTCGACGACTGGGCCGCGCTCTCGGAGGGCGCCTACCTCCTGCGCTCGAACATCGAAGATTGGAGCGATCGGCAGCTCTGGAAGGCGTACATCCAACTCACCCAGGCCGAAGCTGCCTTCCGCATCCAGAAGGATCAATTGAACGTGCGGCCGATCTGGCATCAGCACGAGGACCGCGTTCAGGCTCATATCCTCGTTTGCTTTCTTGCCTTCGTGCTGTGGAAGAGCCTCGAGATGTGGCAGAGCCGCGCCGGCCTTGGAAACTCGCCTCGCACGATCCTCGACGAGCTTGCGCGCATTCAGTCGCATGACGTGGTCCTGCCGATCGCAACGCACGGTCATATCCGCCTGCGCTGCGTCACTCAGCCCGATGCGGCTCAAGCCGCACTTCTCGACCGCCTTGGCGTCGTCTTGCCCAAACGGATGCGGCTTGCCGAACACGAGACGCCACGACTCGCCGCTATCGCCTGAGCACGAGAACCTCGACACAAATGTAGTGCCGACTTTTCGTCTAAGGCATTGATTCGCTTGCGTCAGACCCCCGATTCTGCGCAAGTTGGGCTAGCTCGCAATGGCGGATGTAAGCGAGCCTCAAGTCATCTCGCTTTAGGCGCGACCCTAAAGCGGGCGGTCGGCCCGATGCGGGTCAATTGAGCAGGACGATCTCGTAGTTCGTGAGGGCGACAAAGGCGAGCCAGGCCGCGAGCGGCGCGAGCGCCAGCGCCGCCTGCGTGTCGAGCGGCCGGAAGGCGGCGATGGCGGCCCCGACGCACAGGAGCTGCGCGACGATCGCCGCGAGCCCGAGGAGCGGGCTGTGCAGACCGAAGAACAGGAACGTCCACAGCATGTTCAGGGCGAGCTGAGCGAGGAAAAGGAGGATCGCTGCGCGGCGCCCCGGCGTCTCCTTGGGCATGCTGAGGATGCGCCCGAGCGCGAAGGCCATCAGGAGATAGACCGCAATCCAGATCATGGCGAAGACAAAATTCGGCGGAACGAACCACGGTTTCTTGAGCTCCGCGTACCATGGGGCGTAGTTCGGAAACTTGACCAGCATGCACACCGAGACGACCGCGGCGACGAGAAGCAGCGCCATCAGCTGCGACAAAAGGGCTCTCGAACTCGAAGCGGAGTCTTCCCTTGCCGACATTTCCGCGCCGCTCTTGTCGCCCAACAACGCCGATCCTCGTCAATTGGAAGGTAATCGGGAACTTACGGACATTGTTCCAATTTCCGGGTTCGGGACGGCCGCAACGCTCTTCATCCGTTCTGCCTCGAGGCGTCGCGAGCCGGGGGTTTCGTTTCGCTCACGTCCGCGCGTGAGCCTGGGCCGTCGACGGTCGCGGATCCGCCCTCGGCGAAGCGGACGCCGGCCTCGCCGCACGCGACAATCCGCCGTCCGACGCCGGCGGGATCGCCCCGGGTCGCCGCCAGCATGACGGCTGTGTTCGCCGCCATCGCGCAAGCCGCCGGCGGCGGCCGCGCGGGCTCGGAATCGGGCGCGCTGAGGCTGCCGCCCGACCAGCCGGCCGCGAAGGCGAGCCAGGTTGTGGCCAAGCGCGGGTTCGCGGCTTCGGCGACGGCGAGCGCGGCGCGCCGGTTGTCCTCCTCGGGATCGCGGACCCATGCGTCGGCGGCGCGGAGCGCGTCGTCCTCGCCGGCCCCGCCTGGCATCGCGCGCACGCAATTGATCGCCCACCAGACCGCCTCCCGCCGGGGCAGCAGGTGGGCGAGGAAAATGATCGCCTCGCTCGAACGGGGCGAAGCGAGAAGCGCGCGCGCATGTTCGAGGACGCCCGTTTCGTCCGGCGGCGGCTCCGTGGCGAGAGCGAGGTCGGGGAACGCCTCGAAGACGGCCCCCGCCGCGGTGAAACGGATGCGCGAGGGCATCGGCTCGACCTCAGATGATGGGCAGGCCGGCGGCCGTCCCGCCGGTGACCATCGGAATTGTCACGAGCGGCGAGACGAACGTGACCGGGCCGTAGGTGAAGGTGATCATCGGCGTTATGGTCTTGATCCCGGACGGCTGGACCATGAGCTGGGAAGCCGGCGTGCCGCTGATCGTGACGCCCGTCGGATCCATCTTGATCTGCGCCAGCGTCCCGCCCGGTCCGACGCTGAGCGTGATGCTGGTCGTATCCATCTTGATCTGGGTTAGCGGCGTGCCGACGGGCCCGACGTTCAGCGTGATCGTCTGAAAGGCGTTGACGGTGAAATTTCCCCCGCCCGTCGGGCCGCCGACGGTGATCGTCTCGTCGCCCCCGACGGTCTCGACGACATTGGCGCCGATACGTATGTTTTCGTTGTTGTAGGCGCGGAGATAAAGGTCCTTGCGCGCGCGGACGAAGAATTGCTCCTGGCCCTTGAGGTCGTCGAACCACCAGGCGTTGGCGTTGTGGATGCTCGAGCCGCCGCCCTTCGACGACTTGCCCAGCAGCCCCGTCACCGTCTTCCTCGCTGGTGTGGCGAGCGAGTCGGGATTCTCGCCGTTGTAGACCGAGCCGATGACGATCGGCCGGTCTGGGTCGCCCTCCTCGTAGGCGACCATGACCTCGTCGCCGATGCGCGGCAGGAAGAACGAGCCGCGCTCGCTTCCAGCCCAGACCTGCGCGACTCGAACCCATCGCGACGGCTGCTTCTTCTTCTCCTGATAATTCTCGGCGCGGTCCCAATAGAAT
>JAFAHO010000274.1 GCA_019237205.1 Hyphomicrobiales bacterium | reverse complement strand
TCATGGTCGTGTTGCCGCTCATGAAGGAGACATAGGTCCCAAGGACGAGCAAACCGTAGCCGTCGAGGTACCCCGCGGAGAGCGTCGTCAAGGACGCCAGCGCTTTCGCGATGCGTTCTTTTGTCGGAACCACTTTGCTCATCGCTCAGACCCTTGTCTTCCGCCGGCCCACACGACGGCGCATCGAGCGCAACCGCCGCTGAGCGTCGATCGTTAAGTGCCTTCAAAGCGGGCTCGGGCGCAAGCGGGCAGGCTCAGGGTCTTTGGCAGGTGCGTCAACTCGACTACGTTGGAAGGACAATCAGGACAACTCCTTCACCTCCTGACGCATAACCGTTCTCGGGCGCCCACAGTCGTCTATCGCGACAAAGGTGAACCTCGCATCGGTGACTTTTTCCTTCGCCCGCGTGAGGAAGCGCTGGGCCCAGGCCTCGACGTGAATCGTCATGGAACTCCGCCCTATGCGTTCGAGGGACGTATAGACGCAAAGCAGGTCGCCGACCTTAACCGGGCTGATGAAAGTCATCGCTTCGATGGCGACAGTGACGACCCGCCCCGTCGCCGTGTCGCGCGCGGTGATTCCGCAGGCGATGTCCATTTGACTCACGACCCAGCCGCCGAAGATGTCGCCGTTGGCGTTGGTGTCCCTCGGCATGGCGAGGAGCTGCACGGTCAATCGACCGTGCGGCATGGGGTCGCCGGGTGGGGTTGGCTTGTTCAAGGACGCTGGCTCCTCCATGCTCTGATCCTCTTGGGTCATCGGACATCGGCCGGATCGAGTTGGTATGCAGGCTGTCGAGCGATGCCGGCGTCCTTTCGCGTGAGCCGGAGCGGCGAACCTGTATTCATTGAGTGATCTTCCGCGCTTTGTGTGGCGCCGAGCAAAGGTCGTCACCCTGCGAAATCTGTCAGGTCGCGCCTTCCGCGCTATTCGTTATTGGTCACGTGGTCCGCCAACGAGCGTGCGCGTCCGATCCCGCATCGCGAGCGCGACCACGACACGCCTGCATGCAACTCGGGGATAATATAAGAGATGGCGATCATCAGCGCCCAGACCAAGTCCTCTGAACCCAGCGCCGGCCTTCAGGTCGCCTGGCGCAGCAAGACGGCCGGACCCGGTTGAGGCCGCAGCAGACCGCGACGAGTACAGATCCGAGCGAACCGTCATCCGGCGCCGGCCACCAATCCTTTCCTGGTTCTCGAGCAGTACGTCGGGTAGCGATGACCGCATGGAACGGCTACCGCGATCTGCGCGCCCAAATGGAGGAACGAACCTTCTTCGCCATTTACCCCGGTCGTTCACGCGCTGCTGGGCAAGGCGGCGGGCGTAACGCCGGCCCGCAGGCCGCTGGCCAAGACTTCGGAAGAGCAGGCCGCGATCAGGGCGACGCCGGCCGCCTATCGCTCGCAGGTCGCCAGCGGGGGCTACTGGAAGCAGCGGCGGCGCACCTTGCTCTACGTTCTGGAAGCGGATCCCGGGCTCGACGAGCACGTCGCTTTCGCGCTGCGCAAGCTCGCGCAGGATCACGGCGACATCCCAATCGCACTCTTGAAGGAGGTCGTGCGAGCACAATTTTTTGCACTGCAACTCGACGGCGAAAAGGGTTTGCGCGTACTCCCCGCCCTGGTTCCGAGCCCGGAGGAACGCCAGGTGACGCGCGCTTGGCCGAGGCGCTCGGCCCCGCCGGCGCGCCAATCGCCGGAAACGAGGCTGCGTCTCAAGACCGTGTTCGATCTGTCTGGCGTCCGGGACGTCGCTGCGGACCGCGACACGATTGCTGGCCCCGGTGCTGAAGCTGGCGGATGTACGTGCGCGCCGGTAACCCATGCGTCATAGGGCTGACCGCACGAGATAGGCAGACCGACGCTGGTCGTACGGGCGCAATTAGGAAAGCGAGATTTGCCCCATTTCCTCACGCGCGAGCTCGCCGAATTCTCCGAGAACGTCGATGCTATCGCCTGCGCCATCCTTCATCTCTTTGTTCAAATCGCGAAGCGTCCGGTTCGGCTCGAAATAGGTGCCCAGTGTAGCCATCATGACCCTGTCGGCGCAGGCGGCCGAACGGGGCATGGAGACCACGCGCTTCCGACTGACCATGGCGTAGAGATTGACAAGGTCCTGCGTCTTCGGTTCGTTGCTGACGATCGCGTCCCCATAGGTCTTGGCGGCTTCGATGATGAAATCCCTGACAAGATCCTCGCGACGCGCGATGCCACGGGCGATCTGCTCGG
>JAFAHO010000265.1 GCA_019237205.1 Hyphomicrobiales bacterium | reverse complement strand
GGCGCGCCAAGCCGCGGAGAAACTCGGCATCGCGCGCGCTCATGGTTCGTACGAAGGCCTGCTGGCCGACCCCGAGATCGAAGCCGTCTACAACCCGCTGCCCAATGACCTGCATGTCCCTTGGGCGATCAAGGCGCTGGAGGCCGGCAAGCACGTCTTGTGTGAGAAGCCGATCGCGCTCGACGCGAACGAGGCGAGGACGCTGATCGGCGCGCGCGACAGGGCGGGAAGGCTCGTCGCGGAAGCCTTCATGGTGCGCAACCACCCGCAATGGCGACGCGCCCGCGAGCTTTCGGAGTCGGGCGCGATCGGCGGCGTCGGCGCGATCCAGACCTTCTTCTCCTATCGCCTTCTCGATCCGATGAACGTGCGCAACCGGCCGCCGGGCGGCGGCGGGCTCTACGACATAGGCTGCTACGCGATTCTGACCGCGCGCTACATCTTCGGCGCCGAACCGGTGCGCGTCGTCGCGACGCTGGATCGGGACCCAAATTTCCGCACCGACCGGCTCGTCAGTGCGGTTCTCGAATTCCCGGGCGGCCGGCATCTGACCTTCACCGCCGCTACGCAATTGTCAGCGCATCAGCGCGTCACCATCGTCGGCGACGGGGGACGGATCGAGGTCGAGATCCCGTTCAACGCGCCGCCCGATCGGCCGACGAAAATCCTCATCGACAGCGGTGAAGACCTGTTCGGCGGCGGCGCGCGGGCTGAGGAGTTCCCGGTATGCGATCAATACACGCTGCAAGGTGATGCATTTTCGCGCGCTGTGCTGGGGCAGGCTCCGCTCGAATTTCCGATCGAGGACGCGGTGTCGAACATGCGCGTCATAGACGCTCTGTTTCGGTCAGCGGAGCGCGGATCGTGGGAGGCGCCGTAGCCGGCCGCGAAACCAGCGCCGCCGCCGAGATGACCGCGCCCCTCCCACCATTTGCAGCGGAAGCGCCGTTGACGAACCGAGCCATGCGAAGCGTCCTTCTGGTCGATCTCGACGGCACGCTGACCGACCCGGCCGAGGGCATCGTCGGCTGCTTTCGTCTTGCGCTCGAGGCGCTGGGGCGGCCCGCGCCGCCCGCCGCCGATCTCACCTGGATCATCGGCCCCCCGCTGCGCCGGTCATTCGCGGGCTTTCTTGACGGGGCGGATCCGGACGAGGCGCTCGCCATCTATCGCTCGCGCTATGCGACGGAAGGCCTGTTCGAGGCGACCGTCTATGACGGCGTCAGAGAAGCTCTGGCGGCGCTGACGGGAGCAGGGGCTCGCCTTATTCTCTGCACCGCCAAACCTCAAGTCTACGCGATCGCCATCTTGAGGCGCTTCGATCTCGATCGCTTTTTCGAAGCCGCATATGGGGCCGAACTCGATGGCCGCCTCGAGGACAAGGGCGACCTCATCGCCCACATTCTTGGCGAGCGCGGGCTCGACGCCGGCGATTGCGTGATGTGGGGCGACCGCAAGCACGATGTCGTCGCGGCTCGGCGCCACGCAATCCCGACCATCGGCGCGGTTTGGGGCTACGGCGGCGAACAGGAGCTTCGGGAGGCCGAAGCGGCGGCGCTCTGCGCGCATCCCTCGGAAGTTCCCGACGTCTTTGAGCGCTTCCCCCGCACCAAGGCTCGTGGCAGAACGCCGCATGACCGATGACGGGTCGAAGCATTTCGAACGGCGTGAGCCGCCGCGCGCCGAGGTTCGCCGGTTGACGCACTCGGCCCACGGCCTGACGTGGGACGACGACTACGCGTGGATTCGAGCCGAGAACTGGCGCGAGGTGTTGCGCGACCCGGGCCGGCTGCCAGACGACATCCGCGGCCTGCTCGAGGCGGAGAACGACTATGCCGACGCGGCGCTTGCGCCGACGGCCGAACTGCAGAAAGAGCTCGTGCGCGAAATGCGGGCGCGCCTCAAGGAGGACGACAGCGAGCCGCCGCAGGTCGACGGGCCTTGGGCCTACTATTCTCGCTATCGCCACGGCGGCCAGCATCGCATCTATTGCAGGCGGCCGCGCGACGGCGGCGAGGAGATGGTGCTGATCGACGGCGACGCGCGGGCGGAAGGTGCGGCGTTCTTTCATCTCGCCGCCGTCGCCCATTCGCCCGATCACGCTAGGTTCGCCTGGAGCGCCGACCATGTCGGCTCGGAATTTCTCACCATTCGCGTACGCGACATCGAGCGGGGCGAGGATCTCGTCGACTGTGTCCTCAATGCGACCGGCGACATCGTCTGGACGCGCGATTCGCGGGCCTTTCTCTATGTCGAGCAGGATGAGAATCATCGTTCGTTCCGGATGATGCTGCATCGGCTCGGGGCATTGCAAACCGACGACGTCGAGGTATTTGCCGAGCGGGATCCCGCTTGGTTCATCGGCGTGTCGCCGACCCGGCTTGGCCGCACCGCGCTGATCGTCGTGCATGGCCACGATGGTTCGGAGACCCATCTAGTTGATCTCAACGCGCCGACCGCAAAGCCGACGCTCGTCGCGGCCCGGCGCACCGGCTTCTTCTACGACGTGATGGATCACTGCGACCGCTTCTATGTCCGCACCAACGCTGGGGCTCGCGACTTCAAGATCGTCGTCACGCCGCGCGAGGCGCCGGGCGAAGAGAACTGGTGCGACGTGGTTCCGCATCGCGACGGCCGCTTCATTGCCGACGCCACGCTGTTCCAGAACTATCTCGTCGCGCTGATGCGCGAGGAGAGCCGTCCGCGCCTTCATGTGCACGATCTCAACACTGGCGCGGCGCATGACATCGCCTTCGACGAAGAGACTTACACGCTCGACTTCGAGACCGTGTACGAATTCGATACGGCGCTTCTTCGCTTCAGCTATTCCTCGATGGACCGGCCCGAGGAAACCTACGACTACGACTGCGCCGCCCGCTCGCGGACCCTCGTCAAGCGGCAGATGACGCCGCCCGGTTTTGATCCTGCCGCGTATGTCGTCCGGCTTCTCTTCGCGCCTGCCGCTGATGGCGCGCGTGTCCCGGTCTCGTTGCTGATGAAGCGCGGTTGTAAGCTCGATGGCGCCGCGCCGCTGCTCATGACCGGCTACGGCGCCTATGGCTATCCGTTCGAGGCCGGCTTCTCGCCGAACCGGCTGTCTTTGGTCGATCGCGGCTTTGTCTATGCGATCGCCCATGTGCGCGGAGGCACGGACAAGGGCTGGGGCTGGTATGAGGACGGCAAGCTCGCAAATAAGCCGAACACGTTCGGGGACTTTATCGCCGTGGCGCGGCATCTGATCGCCGAAGGCTATACGGGCAAGGGCCGGATCGTCGCACAGGGCGGCAGCGCCGGAGGATTGCTGGTGGGCGCGGTCGCGAACATGGCGCCCGACCTCTTCGCCGGCATCATCGCCGACGTGCCCTTCGTCGACGCGCTCTCGACCGTACTCGACGAGACTCTGCCCTTGACGCCGCCGGAATGGCTCGAATGGGGCGATCCGATCCGCGACAGAGCGGCCTTCGACACCATCCGCTCCTACAGCCCATACGACAATGTGCGCGCCCAACGCTATCCCGCGATCCTGGCGCTCGCGGGCCTCACCGACCCGCGGGTGACCTACTGGGAGCCCGCCAAATGGGTCGCGCGGCTTCGCTCGATGATGACCGGCGGCGGACCTATCCTGCTCGTGACCGCGATGGGGGCCGGGCACGCCGGCCAGCCCGGACGGTTCGACCGGCTCGAGGAGGTCGCCCGCAACTTCGCGTTCGCCATCGCCTGCGTGAGCGGGGGCTGTCCTCGTTGAGGGTTGATTGACGCTCAGGGCTTGATGCGCGGCGGCTCCCTCTCACCAGTCCTCGATCGCGTTTGCCGCGACACGCCCCAGCCGATCGGCTTGCGCTTGTTTCCGGGATGAGCTGGATCGGGGCCCCAGATCGCCTGGTACGTGTCGAGGCAGCGGCCGGCCTGTTGGAGGGCTATCGCGGCGCCGATTAGCGCGATCCACCAGAGCGCCAGAACAATCGACATCCAGCGCGGGGCGTCGACGAGCGCCAGCCCAAGCCCGGGTCGCGGCGACGGCGAACGGGACTGCGATCCATCCGAGGCTTTTGTGAACCCGTTCGAAGGCGATGCGCCGTGGCGTCATGTCGTAGTGATCGCCACGAAGCGTGGGTTCGGTCGGGCCGCCTTTCGTGCCGCGCAGAAGGGCGACGGCGACCTGGATCCAGCCGATTGAAACGGCGGTCCAGCCACAAACGCGATGGATCGCCGCCGCGCCCGCCGCGCCGCTTGCGTTCTCCAGCGCGAGGAGAAGTCCGAGCGTCATCGCTGCGACGCCGGCGCTCTGCACCCAAAGATGCGTGCGCCACCACAGCTTGTTGTCGAGAGCGCGCGGCCAGTCCTGGCCGGGCGTCACCTTGAAATAGCGCGCCGCGAGCATGCCGAGCGGCAGAAGGACGCTCCAGCTCAGCACCATCAGGCGGCCGTGCCAGGCGGCCCAGGACGCGATCGCATGGCTCGGCGGGCCCGATATTGGGGTCAGAAGCCATTCGACCACTGTGTTCGACATGTCGGAAGTCGCGAGCGAAATTGGCGCGAGAAGACGCCGATGGGTCCTCGCCTCATCAGCGTCTCAGGCGCATTCTTCACTTTCCATGGGGCGAGGCGTCCCCGGAACGCCGAGCGGGCATTCGAGAGCGGCGCGATCCCACGCGCCGCAGTCCGCCGCGGCGATGTAAGTTTCCGAGAGGAACCGAAGGACCACAGCGTCAGGATCGTCGGCGGCATGGAGGGCGGCGTAGGGCAGAACGAATTCGCCGAGACTCTCTTCGAAATGAGCGGGCGCGCTCACCTTGGCGACCCTGAACCCGGGCGGCTCGGGATAGGCGTAGGAATAGAAGATCGCGTGCGGATAGGCGACGCCGCCCGGCCAGAATCCGGCGCTGCTCACTTCGTGCGAATAGGCTTCGCGGACGACCATGTCCGAGAGGCCGGGCACGCCGCCTGGGTGCAACGGCGCCCTTCGCCCGGAAAAGCGCGTAACCGCGAGATCGAAGCTGCCCCAGAAGAAATGCACTGGGCTCGCCTTGCCGACGAAGCCAGTGCGGAAGAGTTTGAAGACACGATCGGCGCTGACCAGAGTCCGCCAGAAGGCGTGCGCCGCCTGCGGATTGTAGGCGGAATGGACGCGATCGGAAGAAAACGGGATGGCCTCGGGGAGTTCGCAGGGTCGATTGGTGAGCGCAACGTCGATGCCGAAAGCGCTCAAGAGATCGAGGACCTCGGCGTAGAAATCCGCAACCGGTCGTGGTTCGAGCGGCAACGCGCGGTCCTCTCCACTGCTGCTTCGGGCGACAAGGCGGTGGCGGAGGAAGTCGAATTCGAATTCGAGGACTTCATCGCCTGCCGGAATTGGCGTTGTGCTGAGCCCTCGCGCTGTTACGTAATAGGGGACGTGCCAGCTGTGATTGAGCCAGGGCGTCAGGGTCAATCGGATCTTGCCCACGATCTGGGTCCAGAGATGCAGGGTGAGGGCGGCGTCGCTCCAGTCGACGTAGGAGAGACGCGGCCATCGATGCGAACCATCAGCCACGGGACTCACTCCTCGGTCCGGAACGTCTTGGGCGACATGAGCGCGGCGCCGCGCTTCTCATGCCGAAAAGCTCGCCATGGCCTTCTCGACGATGATGGCGCCGGCTTCCTGGACAAAATGGCCGGCGTCGGCAAGCTCGAGCGGCGGCGGGCAATTGCGGATGGACTTGTGCAGCGCCCGCATAGCCGGCGGCCCCAGAACCGGGTCCTGCATGCCGATCGCCATGAAGCTCCTGCCGCCCCATTCCTTGGACCAGAAATCCCGTGCGCGGCGCGAGAGCGCCGCGCCTCCGGCGTCCGGCCGGTCGGGCACGAGATTGGGAAATCGCCGCACGCCGGACTTATATCGCTGATCCGGATAGGGCGCCGCGTAGGCCGCGGCCTCGGCGTCGCTCAGCGCCGGAACCGCCCGCTTCATCAGGGCGGCGACGTCCATGTCTGGTTTGCTGTTGGAGAAGGCGCGCCAAGCAAGAAAGCCTTCGCCGAGCGGAACGTCGCCCGTGCCCAAGGTCGTGTTCATGACCAGGAGCCGTTCGAAACGATCCCGCCTGTCCATCGGAATGGTGAGCCCGATGAGGCCGCCCCAGTCCTGGCAGACGAGCATGATGCGCTTGAGGTCGAGCGCCTCTATCAGAGCGACAATGGAGTCGCGATGAAACATGAATGTGTAGGTCGCTTCGTCTTCCGGTTTGTCGGAGCGGCCGAAGCCGAGAAAATCCGGCGCGACGACGCGCAGACCCGCGGCGATGAGGGCGGGGATCATCTTGCGGTGGAGATAGGACCATGTGGGCTGGCCGTGCAGGCAGAGCGCCACCGGCGCGTCACGCGCTCCTTCGTCGAGATAATGCATGCGCAGGCCGCCGGCGCCCTCAAGGTACTGGGGCGCGAACGAATATCCGGGCAGGGCGGCGAAGCGTTCGTCCGGAGTGCGCAGAGCATCCACGGGATCGTCTCCTCAGAAAAATGGCGTAGCGAATCGGCGCCCGGCACCCACGGTCAATCGCGCGAAGACGGAATGCTGCGCTATACTCTGCCCGCATTTCGCGCAGGTCAAAGGGGTCGCGATCGGCAAGCCCGTCACTGTGACCCCGGTCTCCGACACCGAGTTCGCAGTCAATGGGCGCTACAGGATTCGCTTGAGCTTCACGCTCGGCGGCGACGGCGCCGCAACCGGCGCGACGCTCAATCCTGCGCCATGGGCTCAAATCGGCTGGCGCATTGCCGACGAGTGATCGATCCGGCACGATGGGAGCGCGAGCGAATGAACCTATTGAGCCTCAGGCGCCGCGTCGGCGGGAGCGATGCTGAGCGAGATCGTCCCCACGCCTTCGATGCGGCCTTCGAGGACGTCGCCGGGCTTAACCGGGCCGACGCCTTCCGGCGTTCCCGTGAAGACCAGGTCGCCCGGTTGAAGATGGTAGAAGAGCGACAGATCCGCGATCAGTTCGCGCACGTTCCAGATCAGCTTGTCGAGGTCGGAACGCTGGCGGATCTCGCCGTTCACCGAGAGTTCGATGGCGCCGCGCTCGAGCGCCACAGCCTGCACGGGGATGATCTCCGACACGATGGCGGAGCCTTCGACGTCTTTGGCGAGATCCCACGGCCGGCCCTTGTCTCTGAGGGCGAACTGCAGGTCGCGGCGCGTCATGTCGAGGCCGCACGCATAGCCATAGATCAGCCTGGAGGCCTCCGCAGCGGCCACGCGGAAACCGCGCGCGCCGATGACGACGACAAGCTCCATCTCATGGTGATAGTTGGCCGTTTCCGGCGGATAGGGGACGCGCGCGCCCGACTCGACGAGCGACTGCGGCGACTTCGTGAAGTAGAACGGACGGTCGACCGACCTGTCGACCGGACGGCCCATCTCGGCTGCGTGCGCATGATAGTTGCGCCCGACGAAGAAGAGGCGGTTGACCGGCGCCCGCGCGTCCGCTCCGCGAATGGCCAGAGACCGGACGGGCGGCGGGCTCCAAAGATAAGGCGATTGGGTCATGCACGGAATCCTGACATGGGAGAGGCCGCGACCTCGCGGACCTTAATCCTGCTCGTCGCCCGGTTCCCGCCCCAGGGGCGGGCCTGGGATGACGTAGCCTCCATTCAGCCAGCGGTGCAGGTCGATGTCGGCGCAGCGCTTGGAGCAGAACGGGTTATAGCGCTCGGTGCGCGGTTTGCCGCAGTTCGGGCAGACGCGGTTCCTTTTGTCCTTCGCGGGCGGTTCCGGCGGCGTCTTGTCGTCAGCGTTGGCTTTCATTTGAGCAGGTTCGCGAGCCATTGCCGGTGCGCATAATAGCCTTCGCCGGCGAGCAACGCTGCGGTTTCCGCAAGCGGCAGGCCGACGACATTGGTGTAGGACCCGACGAGCCGCACGACAAAGGCGCCTGCGAGGCCCTGGATCGCGTAGCCGCCGGCCTTGCCGCGCCATTCGCCGCTGCCGAGATAGGCATCGATCTCTTCGCGCGACAGGCGCTTGAACCGTACGCGCGTCTCGACTAGCCGCCGCCTCGTGGCGCCGCTCGGCGTCACCAGTGCAAGGCCGGTATAGACGCGATGCGCACGCCCCGACAGCAACCGCAGGCACGCCTCCGCCTCGTCGAGAATCTCGCATTTCGGCAGCATCCGGCGCCCGACGCAGACAACCGTGTCGGCGGCGAGGGTCAGGCAAGGGGCGAGGTCGGGAACTTTGAGCGCAATGGCCGCGGAAGCCGAAGCCTTTTCCGAGGCAAGCCTCTGGGCGAGCGCGCGCGGCGATTCGCCGCGCCGCGGCGTTTCGTCGGATTCGGATGGCAGGACGCAATCCGGGTCGACCCCGATCTGTGCCAGGAGCGCAAGGCGCCGGGGCGAGCCGGAGGCTAGCACAAGGCGCGGGCGGGAGCGCGGAGAACTCAAGTTCAGGTTCCGGGGATGCGTCGCGCCGGGCTCACTTGAAGCGATAGGTGATGCGGCCCTTGGACAGGTCGTAGGGTGTCATTTCGACAAGAACTTTGTCGCCCGCCAGTACGCGGATGCGGTTCTTGCGCATCTTGCCCGCAGTGTGGGCGATAATCTCGTGGTCGTTCTCCAATTTGACGCGAAATGTCGCGTTCGGAAGCAGCTCGACCACGAAACCGGGGAATTCCAGCAGTTCTTCTTTGGACATAGGGCTCCTTGTAGTGTCGCCGCCTCGGCCATTGCAAGCGTTCGGAGCGGCTTTGAGCCGATCGCGGGACATTGCGCAAGGACTATCCCCGCCACCGCTCCGACGTCGGCGTCAATGAGGGCCGTCACTGCTTCGAACGGTCAAGCTCCCCGTAGCGGCGGATCGCGAAGGGGATCGATGCAAGGTAGGCCAGGGTGACTGCGACCAGCGACTGCATCGGGAAAACGAAAACAAACAGGAGCGCGGCGGCAACCCCGACGAGAAAGACGGCGAGATTCTCGCGAGGCACCCGGCCGATCGACTTGCCGGAAAAATGCGGCACGCGGCTCGCCATCAGGAAGGCGATCGCCATGACATAGAGGCTTTCGAATACCGCGACGCCGGGCGGCGGCGCGTTCATATCGAAGCCGAAGCGCAAGTAGATAGGCAAGAGCGCCACGATCGCGCCGGCGGGCGCGGGCATGCCGACGAAGAAGTTCTTTCGCCACGCGGGCTGGTCGGGGTCGTCCAGCATCACGTTGAAGCGCGCAAGGCGCAGGCCGCAAGCCATGGCGAATAGGAGCGCTGCGACCCAGCCGAAGCTCTTGACCACATGGAGGTCGGACGTGAAGAGAACGAAGGCCGGCGCGACGCCGAAGTCGACGAAGTCGGCAAGCGAATCGAGCTCCGCGCCGAAGCGGGACGTGCCCTTGAGCGCGCGCGCGATCCGCCCGTCGAGGCCATCGAGAACGGCCGCGCCGGCGATCGCGCTCACCGCCCATTCGATCGATCCCTCCATAGCGAGGCGGATCGCCGTCATGCCGAGGCAGAGCGCGATCAGCGTCACGATGTTGGGCAGGAGGAGGCGCAACGGCACGGGCCGGAACCCGCGCCTGCGCGCCGAGGCGACGCTGGACAGCGGCGCGTTCTCCGGCCTCTGATCGTTCACGAAACTCAGCTCCGTTGAAAGGGGCGCGCGCCGGCCGATGCGGCAGCCTGGGCGATCACGGTTTCGCCGGCCACGGCGCGCGAATCGAGACCGACGACGATTTGCACGCTCGCCGGGAGATAGACGTCGACGCGCGAGCCGAAACGGATGAGCCCGATTCGCTCGCCCGCGCTCACACGCGCGCCCTCGTGAGTGAAGCAGATGATCCGTCGCGCGATGAGACCGGCGATCTGCACGACTCCGTACCGGCCCGACGGGGCGTCGATGACGATGCTGTTGCGTTCGTTGTCCTCGCTCGCCTTGTCGAGATCGGCGTTGAGGAAGAGGCCGGGGTGATAGACGATCCGCTCGACCCGCCCCTCGACCGGCGTGCGGTTCACGTGACAGTCGAACACCGACATGAAGATCGATACGCGCTGCAGCGGGCCCATGCCGAGGCCGAGCTCGGGCGGCGGCGCGGCGTAGCCGGCGAAGCTCACGGTCCCGTCCGCGGGCGCGATGACGAGATCAGCCCCGACCGGCGTCACACGGGTCGGATCGCGAAAAAAATAGGCGCACCACAACGTCGCGATGAGGCCGAGCCATCCGAGCGGGCCCCAGATCCACCACAGGATCAACGTCGCGACAAAAAAGCCAGCGACAAAGAGATAGCCTTCACGATGGATCGGCGTGAGATTGCGACGAATCGAGTTGATAACGTTCATAAGTGGGGCCCGAAACAAGGCGGCGAGCACTCTTGGCGCCAATGGCGCCAAATGTCACGGCGCCGAAGGCGAAGCGGCCGGATCCGGAAGGCCGTAATCCTCGTCTTCCTCGCCGGCCCGCCGCAGCGTCTCCTCCGCCGCGTCGACTTCGCGTTGGCGGCTCCACAGGGCCGAATAGAGGCCGCCGCGCGCGAGCAGCGCCTCGTGGGTTCCGCGTTCGGCGATCAGGCCTTTGTCGAGCACCAGAATTTCGTCGGCGTTGACGATGGTCGACAGCCTGTGCGCGATGACGATGGTCGTGCGCCCGCGCGACACGCGCTCGAGCGCGGACTGGATCTCGCGCTCGGTAAAACTGTCGAGCGCCGACGTCGCTTCGTCGAGCACGAGGATCGGCGGCGCCTTCAGCATCGTGCGGGCGATCGCCACGCGCTGCTTCTCTCCGCCCGAAAGCTTGAGCCCGCGCTCGCCGACCTGGGCGGCGTAGCCCTGCGGCAGCGACCGGATGAAGGCGTCGATCTGCGCGTTGTCCGCGGCCGACTCGACTTCGGCCTCGTTCGCATCGTCGCGCCCGTAGCGGATATTGTAGACGATCGAGTCGTTGAACAGCACCGTGTCCTGCGGAACCATGCCGATTGCGGCGCGCAGCGATTTCTGGGTCACCGCGCTGATGTTGTGGCCGTCGATCAGGATGCGGCCCGCGGTCGGCTCGTAGAAGCGGAACAGCAGCCGGGAGATTGTCGATTTGCCCGCGCCGGACGGCCCTACGATCGCGATCGTGTGGCCGGGCGGCGCTTCGAACGACACGCCGCGTAGAATCGGTCGAGCGGGGTCGTAGGCGAATTCGACGTTTTCGAATCTCACGTCGCCGGAGGTCACCCTGAGCGGCTGCGCGCCGGGCACGTCCTCGATTTCGGGATTCTGGTCGAGAATGGCGAACATCGCCTCGATGTCGACAATGGCCTGCCTGACCTCGCGATAGACCATGCCCATGAAATTGAGCGGCTGGTAGAGTTGCAGCATCATCAGGTTGATGAACACGAAGTCGCCGACTGTCTTCTTGCCGCCTCTGATCTCGACGACGCACATGAGCAGGACGGTGACGAGTCCGGCCGTGAAGATGACGGCCTGGCCGGCGTTCAGCACGGCCAGCGACACATAAGTGCGGACGCTCATGCGCTCGTAGCGCACCATCGCCTTGTCGTAGCGCGCCGATTCCCGGCGTTCGGCGGTGAAGTACTTGACAGTTTCGAAGTTCAGCAGGCTGTCAATCGCCTTGGTGTTGGCGTCAGTGTCGCTCTCGTTCATCGAGCGTCGAATGCCGATGCGCCAGTTCGTCGCCAGGGTCGTATAGGTCAGATAGACGGCGACAGTGGCGCTCATCGCTGCGACATAGCGCCAGTCGAAGGAAAACAGCAGTGCGCCAATGATGAGAGCGAATTCGACCAGGGTCGGAACCGCGGTCAGCATCGAAGTGCGGATGATCGTTTCGATCGCGTTGCGGCCGCGCTCGAGAACGCGCGTCAGTCCGCCTGTTTTGCGCTCCAGATGAAAGCGCAACGAGAGACGGTGCAGATGGTCGAAGACTTCGATCGCAAGGCGCCGGACCGCATTCATCGCCACCGCTGCAAAAAGAGCGTCGCGCCCCTGCTGCGTCATGGCCATGAGGATGCGAAGCAAGCCGTAAACGACCGTCAATGACGCCGCGCCGGCAAAGAGTTGCGGCAGCGGGACCGAATCGAGGGGCAGCTTTCCCGCCAGCGCATTGGTCACCCACTTGAAGGAATAAGGAATGGCGATCGTGAACAGCTTGGATAGAAGCATCAACGCGACCGCCACGAACACGCGCATCTTCAAATCGGCGCGATCAGCCGGCCAGATGTAGGGCCAAAGATGCTTGGCGGTCCCGAGGAGCGTCGCCCGTTCGGCTGCCGATCGACGTTCGGCGATAAATGTCGATGTCTTATGGTGCTGCATTGAAACTCATCGCGGCGGGTTGACTGACGTTAGGGGGCATATAAGCGGTCTTGCCCCCGCATGACATCCTCGCAGCCGCCATCTCTTTCGGTTAAACGGATCGTCGATAAAGCAGCGTCTCGCCCGTAGACGATGGGCGTTGCGATTATGCGGCCGCTGCGACTTTGTCTTGTCCCCGAACGACGACGGGCCACGGTGCTGCAAATTATTGGGATACGGCGACAGCGTCGCGGTGCATTGATTCGGAAGGCTCTCTGCGCATCCATGGAGGAGTTTGTCAAGAGTAACATCGTTTTTCGCTGTGTAGACTCAACGTCCGATTGCTCGTCCTTGTTGGAGTATTCGGTAGCGACGTAGTTGAGTTTTTCTTGTGCAATGATTTCGATTGCGCTATAAGTGCGGTTGTCGAAGTCGCCATTTGGCGCGAAAAGGAACACGACGCTCGACGCGGTCGGACGGGCAGAATCGCCTCGACAAAGATCGCGGTCGGGCGGTCTCTTCAGGCTTCCGTTTGGAGTAACGACAGCAATGAACGAAACCAGTAACCACATAGAACTCGCCGCGGAAATCGTATCGGCTTATGTGTCGAACAATTCCGTGCCGTCGAGCGAACTGCCGACGCTTCTCAGCGACGTTCACGCCGCTTTGGTGCGTGTCGCAACCGGGGCGCAGCCCGTTGTCGCCGAGGCGGCGAAACCCGCCGTCCCGCCGAAGAAGTCGATCACCAGCGATTACATCATCTGTCTGGAAGACGGGCGAAAATTCAAATCGCTGAAGCGGCATCTGCGGACCCAGTACAACCTCTCGCCCGAAGAGTATCGCGAGAAGTGGGGTCTTGCGTCCGACTATCCGATGGTTGCGCCCGCCTACGCCAAGGCCCGTTCGGCTCTGGCCAAGCAGATGGGGCTCGGTCAACAGCGCCGGCGCCGCAAATAACTCGGACGTTCTTCTAGGGAGGCGCGCGCCGATTTGGGTTTAACGGCCTGGAGCGCTCGCTTCGACGCCGCTAAACTCTACTTGGTTCCGAACATCCGGTCGCCCGCGTCCCCTAGTCCGGGCACGATGTAGCCGTGGTCGTTGAGCCTCTCGTCGATGGCCGCGGTCCAGATTTGCACGTCCGGATGGGCCTTCGTCAGCCGCTCGACGCCTTCCGGCGCGGCCAGAAGACAGACGAAGCGGATGTCTTTCACGCCGCGTCGCTTCAACCGGTCGATCGCGGCGACGGCCGAATTGGCGGTGGCGACCATCGGGTCCATCACGATCACCAGGCGTTCCGCAACGTCGGCCGGGGCTTTGAAATAATACTCGACCGCCTCCAGCGTCTGCGGATCGCGATAGAGCCCGATATGAGCGACGCGCGCGCTCGGGACGAGATTGAGCATCCCGTCGAGAAAGCCGACGCCGGCGCGCAGAATCGGCGCGAACACGAGCTTCTTGCCGGCGATCGTCGGCTGCATGGTCTTGGCCAGCGGCGTTTCGACCTCGACGAGCTCCAGCGGCAGATCGCGGGTCACCTCGTAGGCAAGCAGCATGCCGATCTCGTTGAGAAGCTGGCGGAACCCCTTGGTCGAAACCGTCTTGTCGCGCATCAGCGTCAGCTTGTGCTGCACAAGGGGGTGGCCGACGACGTGAACGTTCGACATGGGCGGGCTCCTGAACCGGGACCCGTCGAGTCTAGACGAAGACGCGCTCCACCGGATGTGGACGTCTGCCCCGTCCCCAGTTTTGTCGCGGCCGGGATCGACGGGCTTTCGGCCCCGAACGTCGCTATTGACGGGCGCGCGGCGAGGATGTCAGGTCAATTCCAATGGCTTCCTCGACGACGCGTCCGATCGGCCGCAACTGGTCATTGCCGAATGTTCTGACCTATGCGCGCGTCGCGGCGGTTCCCCTCGTCGCAGGCTTCCTGTTCTGGCCGCGCGAACCTTGGGCGCGCTGGACGGCGCTCGCCATTTTCATCGCAGCCGCCGTCACCGATTTCTTCGACGGCTATCTTGCGCGCGCCTGGTCGCAGCAGTCGTCGCTGGGACGGATGCTGGACCCGATCGCCGACAAGCTGCTCGTCTCCGCCGTGATCCTGATGCTCGCGGCCAATCAGACCATCGCCGGGGTGACGCTGTGGGCGGGGATCATCATTCTGTGCCGTGAGATCCTCGTCTCGGGGCTGCGGGAATATCTGGCGGAGTTGCGGGTTCCGATGCCGGTGACGGCGGTCGCCAAATGGAAGACGGCGGTTCAGATGGTGGCGCTCGGCTTCCTGATCGCCGGGCCGGCCGGTGAGGCTGTCGTTCCAGGCTCGACCATGACGGGGATCATCCTGATGTGGATCGCGGCGATCCTGACGCTTTACACCGGCTGGGACTATATGAAAGCGAGCTATGACCATGTCGGGAACGATTGAGGCGCCATGAAAGCGGTCTATTTCGCCTGGGTGCGCGAGCGCGTGGGCAAGGCCGAAGAGGAACTGGAGCCGCCTTCGACGGTTACGACCGTCGGCGATCTCATCGCCTGGCTCGCCGCCCGGGGCGACGGCTATGCGCATGCGTTTGAAAAGCCTTCGACGATCCGCGCGGCCCTCGACAAGGTCCACGCGCGCCACGAGGCGGCGCTTGCCGGCGCGGCGGAAGTCGCGTTCTTTCCGCCGATGACCGGCGGCTAGCGCCGATGGCGACAATCCGCGTCCAGCGAGAAGATTTCGACGCGGCCGCGGAGTCGACGGCGCTCGCGCGCGGCCGCATGGACGTCGGCGCGGTGGTGAGCTTCGTCGGCTATTGCCGGGACGAAGGCGGGCGGCTGGCGACGTTGGAGCTCGAATATTATCCTGGCATGGCCGAGGCGGAGATGGCGCGCGTCGCGCGCGAGGCCGAGTCGCGATGGCGGCTGATTGGCGTGACGGCGATCCACCGCTTCGGGAAGATCGCGCCTGGCGAACAGATCGTTTGCGTCGTCGTCGCCGCGGCGCATCGCGGCGAAGCTTTTGCCGCGGCGGAGATGATGATGGATTTCTTGAAGACCCGCGCGCCCTTCTGGAAACGCGCCATTCGCGCCGACGGCGCGGCCGAAGGATGGGTCGAAGCCAAGGGCGAGGACGATTCCGCGGCGGCGCGTTGGGACGCCGCCGGATAGGGCCGCTCAGGTTCTCGCGACCACCATGTGGTAAATCCACAACACGACGACGGAGCCGACGACCGCCACGATAAGGCTCCAGATGTTGAGCCCGCTGACGCCCTCCATGCCGAAAACGCCGGAGAAGATAAGGCCGCCGACGATCGCGCCGACGACGCCGAGCGCAATGTCCATGACCATGCCCGAACCGGTCTTGTTCACGATCTTGCTGCCGATCCAGCCCGCGATCAGGCCCAGGATGATCCAGCTGATGACCCCCATGTCCGTGCCTCCTTGTGCGGTTAGCCGCCCGTCGTCTCGCTCGGAAATGCTGCAAAGCGAACGAGGTCGATCCTCAGGGGATTGATGCGGGATGGACGGCGAAAACGCAAGCCGGTATTCTAGGTGGTGTAATCTTCGTCAACTTGCGCCACGATGTTAGCCCAGAGTGCGCTGATCGATGCGGTTGATATGACCAGCAGGAGGAAACCATGGGAGCTTTTGACGACGCGCTGCAAAAGGCGGTTCCGGGCGGCAATCTGGCGACGCCGATCGCGGTTGCGGTTGGAGCGCTGATCCTCGGCAAGATGTTCGGCGGAAGCTCGGCGCCCTCGGCGGCGGCGCAGTCAGCGCCTCCGCCCTCGGCGCCGACGAACGCGCCGGCAGGCAGCTTGCTCGGCGGCCTTGGCGATCTCATCGGGAAACTGACCGCCGGCGGCGCGGGGCCTCAGGTCAATTCGTGGGTCGGCCAGGGCGCGAACCAGCCGATTCAGCCTGGAACGCTTGGCTCGGCGCTCGGCCAGAACACGCTGAACGAACTCTCCCAGCGCACCGGCATGAGCCAGCAGGAACTCCTGAACCAGCTCGCGACCGTTCTGCCGCAGCTGATCAATCACCTGACCCCGAATGGTCGCATGCCGACCCTGGCGGACCTCGACGAGAAGTAAGAGGCCCACGACCAAGCTGAGCGTGGTCCGCGCGCTCAGCCCCTCATTCTGCTGCGTGACGCCGCGGCGCGGCGGCCTTGTCGAGCGCCTGGGCCAGGTCCTCGATCAGATCCTCGACATCCTCGAGCCCGACCGACAGTCTCAGGAGCCCTGGGCCGATGCCGAGCGCCTCGCGCTGTTCTGACTTCAGACGCTGGTGGGTCGTCGTCGCCGGATGGGTGATGAGGCTCTTGGCGTCGCCGAGATTGTTGGAGATGCCGATGATCGAGAGCGCGTTGGCGGCGCGGAACGCCGCGGCCTTGCCGCCCGCGACCTCGAAGGCGAGCATCGTGCCGCCGCCGCTCATCTGACGGCGGATAAGCTCCGCTTGCGGGTGATCGGAACGGCCGGGATAGAGCGTGCGGACGACTTCCGGGCGCTGGGCTAGGAAGTCGGCGATACGCCCGGCCGAGCGCATCTGCGCTTCAACCCTGACCGGCAGCGTCTCGAGCGACTTCAGAAGCGTCCAGGCGTTGAACGGCGAGAGGCAGGGACCCGTCTGTCGCAGGAAGTTGTGGATGTTGTCGGCGATGAACTTTTCGCTCGCCAGAATGATTCCGCCGAGCACGCGGCCCTGCCCGTCGATGTGCTTCGTCGCCGAGTAGACGACGCAGTCCGCGCCGAGCTTCATGGGATGCTGAAGCAGCGGCGTGGCGAAGACGTTGTCGACGACCAGCGTCGCATCGTTTCGATGCATGATGTCGGCGACGCCGGCGATGTCGACGATCTCGAGCGTTGGATTCGTCGGCGACTCGAGGAACGCGGTCCGGGTGTTGGGACGGACGGCCGCGCGCCAGGCGTCGAGGTCGGTTCCCTCGACCAGCGTCGCGGCGACGCCGAAGCGCGGCAGGAGTTCCTCGACGACATAGAGGCACGACCCGAAGAGAGCTCTTGCGGCCACGACATGATCGCCCGCCTTGAGCTGTCCCATGAGGGATGCGGTGACGGCGGCCATGCCGCTCGCCGTTGCGCGCGCCGCCTCCGCGCCCTCCAAAAGAGCCATGCGCCGCTCGAACATCGAGACGGTCGGGTTGGCGAAGCGGGAATAGATGAAGCCGGGATCGTCGCCCTTGAAGCGCGCTTCCGCAAGCTCCATCGTGTCGTAGAGATAGCCCTGGGTGAGGAACAGCGCTTCGGACGTCTCTTCGAACCTCGAGCGCAGCGATCCGCCGTGGATCAGCTGCGTCGCGGGACGCAGGCTCCCGGGATCGCGGGATTTGCGGGGAGTCGTCATGCCTCGTCCTCTCCGGCGCTGCGCGCTCTCAACAGGGCTTAAGGACGAGGCCGATTGCATGGAGCCCCGATCTTTTAGCCCATTTGTTTAACGTGGGGGCAAGCCGACCGGCTCAAATGACCACGGGAAGCTCTTCCATATCGCCGACGGAGGGCCGCCGTCAACAACTGGCTTGGCGGCGGCGGGTCAGGTCGAAGAATAATGCTGCGACAAGCAAGATTCACGTGCTGTCCGCAGAACCGGACCCGCGAGCCGCCTTGGCGTACCTTTCGAGGCGCGATAACAAGTCGGCAGGCTTTCAGTGACACCGATGGCGACGCAAACTCGCACTGCCCCACCCTTGCTTCTCGATCCGGCAGATGCGGACGCACGCGACAACGATTTCAGCGCGCCATACGGCCTCTTCGGTCGACGCCGGATAAAGGCGATGGTGCGCCGGAAGCTTATCGCCGCGACGAAGCCAGCCTTAAAGTCTCAGTTCCAGCCAGCGAGCCTGGATTTGCGCCTTTCAAGGGAGGCCTATCGAGTCCGCGCGAGTTTCCTGCCTGGGCGTACGCGAAACGTGAAGGAACATCTTCAAACCCTGAACCCCGAACCGATCTCGCTTGCCGGCGAAGGCGCTGTCTTGGAAAAGGGAATCGTGTACATAGCCCGGATTGCGGAACATCTCGCGCTTCTTCCGAGCATCTCTGGCGCCGCCAACCCCAAAAGCTCAACGGGCCGCCTCGACATCTTTACGCGGCTCATCGTCAATCGAGCCGAAGCTTTTGATGAGGTTCCGCTTGGCTACCGGGGGGAACTTTGGCTCGAAATATCGCCCCGGAGCTTCAGCGTACGCGTTCGCGAAGGATCGACGCTCAGCCAGATACGGTTTCGCAACAGGAACTCATCGCAAATGGGCCGCTTGAGCTTCGCGCTCTCTGACGAGGATCTGCGCGGCTACCATGCGCAGGCGCCGCTTGTCGATCGCGACCTGGAAGTCCGCGAAGGACTGGTGCTGCGGGTTGCGCTTCGCGGATTGTCGGACGGAGTGGTCGGGTATCGGGCGATCAAGAACGGCAACGTGATCGACGTCGATTGCCCGGGCGCCTACGCCGCCGAGGATTTCTGGGAACCGATCAAGGCTCGCGCCGACGGTCGATTGATACTTGACCCCGACGAGTTTTACATCCTCGCGTCGCGGGAGAAGATGCAGATCCCGGCCGACCTCGCCGCTGAAATGGCGCCGATCGATCCCGCGATCGGCGAGTTCCGCGTCCATTATGCCGGCTTCTTCGATCCGGGCTTCGGGCAGGGCCTCGACGGGCGGCCGGCGGCGCGGGCGGTGCTCGAGGTGCGCAGCCGCGACGTGCCCTTCCTGATCGAGGACGGGCAGCCCGTCGGACGGCTCATCTACGAACGGCTCGCTGACGCTGCCGACGAGCTTTACGGCGCCGGCTTAACGTCCAACTATCAGCACCAGGGGCTCAAACTGTCGAAGCATTTCCGGACTTGAAGCGCGCCGCGGGATCCTGCCGTAGGCAACCTGTGACGGTTTCACGAACCGCTTGTCATATTTCGCTTGGCGGCGGGCCTTCTTTTCCTATATGAGGCCTCGGGTGGCGCGGCGCCGAGAGGCCCCGCGCCGCGAGTTTTTCTGGCTGGACGGCGCAGCCGACCGGCGCAAGACGTTTTCCGAACGGACCCGAGGGAATGATCAACCCCTTCGAATTCATCCAGCAGGTGCGGTCAGAGGGCTCGAAGGTCGTCTGGCCGACCCGGCGCGAGACGCTCGTCACGACGGGCCTGGTGTTGCTGCTAGTCGTGTTCGCGAGCGTGTTCTTCGTCACCGTGGACGCTGTGCTCAGGGAAGTGGTCGCCCTGGTGCTCGGCTTCGGGCGCACGGGCTAGCGCCGTCTTTTCTGAGAGCGCCAGGCGCCCGCGGGCGCGAAGCCGACGGAGTCAATTTGGAAACTCTTATGATGAGCATGCGCTGGTACATCGTCCACGCCTATTCCAACTTCGAGAAGAAGGTCGCTGAATCCATTCGCGAGCAGGCGCACCAGCGCGGTCTCCAGGACAAGTTCCAGGAAATCCTCGTGCCGACCGAACAGGTCGTCGAGGTGCGGCGCGGGCGCAAGATCAATTCCGAGCGGAAGTTCTTCCCCGGCTATGTGCTGGTCAAATGCGACCTGACCGACGACGTCTACCACCTCATCAAGAACACCCCCAAAGTGACCGGTTTTCTCGGCGCCGATAAGAAGCCAATGCCGATCCCCGACCATGAGGCCGACCGCATCAAGGGACAGGTCGCCGATGGGGTCGAGCGGCCGAAGGCGGCAATCCGCTTCGAGATCGGCGAAAACGTGCGGGTTGCCGACGGTCCCTTCGCCTCGTTCAACGGCGTCGTCGAGGAAGTCGACGAATCCCGTTCGCGGGTCAAGGTCGCGGTGTCGATCTTCGGCCGCGCCACCCCGGTCGATCTCGAATTCGGCCAGGTCGAAAAAGTCTGATCCGGGAAAGTCTGATCCGGGGAAGGATTTTCCCGCGAAGCTCGCTTTCTCCCGCGGAACGCGTAACATTCGCCACGCTCACGCCGAAAAGAGCGCTGACGGAGAGCCATGTCTCCGTCGCCGACGTATCGGGATCCCGGGGAGTTGACCATGCACGTCATTCGTCGACCGGAGTGGGAAATTCCGGCTAGCCTGACGACGCCGGAGGCGGCTTTCGTCGATCGCCGAGCGTTTCTCGCCGGCCTCGGCGCGGCGGGCGTCCTCGTCTCCTGGCCCGGCCGGGCCCGCGCCGACGATGCCGACCCATCCGCCTCGCTTTATCCCGCCCAGCGCAATCCGGCCTATGTGCTCGATCGCGATGTGACGCCCGAGAAATACAATCTCAATTACAACAATTTTTATGAGTTCAGCACCAGCAAGCACATTGACGCGGGCGCGCTCAAGACGCGCCCTTGGACGGTTAAGCTCGACGGCCTCGTCGAGAAGGAGCAGACGGTCGACATCGACGCGCTGATCAAGACGATTGGGCTCGAGGAGCGCCTTTATCGCCATCGTTGCGTGGAGGCGTGGTCGATGGCTATTCCCTGGACCGGCTTTCCGCTCAAGAAACTGGTCGAGTTCGCGAGGCCCCTATCCTCGGCGTCTTACGTGCGGTTCGAGACGTTCCTGGACAAGAAGATGGCCCCGGGTCAGCGGTCCTTCATGCCCTGGCCCTATATCGAGGGCCTGACGATGGTCGAAGCCACGAATGACCTCGCCTTCATCGCCACCGGCGCCTACGGCAAGCCGCTGTCCAAGGTTCAGGGCGCGCCGATCCGCCTGGCGACGCCGTGGAAATACGGCTTCAAGTCGGCCAAGTCGATCGTCAAGATTTCGTTCGTCGACAAGCGGCCGGAGACGTTCTGGGAGACGCTGGGGCCGGACGAATACGGCTTCTGGGCGAACGTCAATCCCGCCGTGGCGCATCCGCGCTGGAGTCAGGCGCAGGAGACCTTCCTCAACGACGGGCAGCTGCGGCCGACGCTGATCTACAACGGCTACGCGGAGCAGGTCGCCTCGCTATACAAGGGCCTCGACAAAGAGCAGCTCTACATGTGAGGGCTGGGCGGGCACGGTTCGCGGCCCCGATTTCATGGTATCAGGGGTTCGAACGCGGAGGGGGCGGGCGCATCAGGCGTTGTCCAAATTGTCGCGTCAGGGAGGACAATGCTCATGGCCTTGCTTATCGCCGTCTACAAAACGCCGAAGAACGCCGCTGCTTTTAACGACTATTACTTCTCCAAGCACGTTCCGCTCGCCAAGACCGTCCCGGGCCTGCGTGGCTATCAGGTGAGCGACGGCGCCGTTGGGCTTCCCGTGGACCCTGGGGCCATCCATCTCGTGGCCATGTTGGAATTCGACAACGTCGAGGCGATCGGCAAGGCGCTCGCTTCGCCTGAGGGACAGGCGACAGCCGGCGATCTCGGCAACTTCGCCGACGGCGGGGTCGACCTCATAGTCTTCAACACGAAGAGTGTTTGAGACGCAGCAAGACGCGAGCCACGGCTCGCGCCTCCTGCCGTCGCGCGCTCAATCGCGCTCGAACCCGTAGACTTCCGGCAGAATGAAGATCGCTGCGAGCAATCCGATCAGCGGAAAGACTGCGACCAGCAGGGTCGCGTTGGCCTGCCCGATCGCCGTGAACACCGTCGGGAACAGGAAGATCGCCAGGAACGAAGGCAGCTTGACGAAAATATAGGCGAACCCGCTCGCGGTGCCGCGGTACTCGGGCTTTGCGACCATCGAAGGAATGGTCATGCAGTTCGAGGCGTCCCAATAGTGGCCCCACAGCATGGCCGCAGCAGCGAAGGGCAGTACGGCCTTGGCGCCAGTGTAGAGCGCCGCCGCCGCCACCAGCAGGGACAGGAAAACGATGCTGAAGCCTGCGATGCTGATGCCGCGCTGTCCGATCTTCGGCGTCAGCAGCGGCCCGACCCATCCGGAGATCGCGGCGATCACGTAGAGCGCCATGGTAACCACTGTCGTGCCCAGAACGGAAGAGACGCCCACCATCACGAAGAGCACTGGAAGATAAAAGGCGAAGGTCGAGAACTCGCTGCCCTGGGCGAAGCAGGCGATCCAGCCGTAAAGGGTTGCGCGCCAGCGGATCGGATCCTCTTTGATGTCGGCGAGGAACGCCGTCGGACGGGGTTTTGCGACCTTGACGTCCTGATCGGGCAGCATGTCGAGGCGGTCGTCGTACATCTGCGTCGCGACCTCCTTCGCCTCGCGGAAGCGGCCCTGGCGAACCAGCCACACGGCAGTCTCCGGCAGATCATGACGAAGGATCAGGATTATTAGCGCCGGCACGGCGCCGAGCCCGAGGGTCACGCGCCATATCAACTCGTGATTGAGGTCGAGAATGAGGAAGAGCGCAATAACGGCGAGCGTCAGCACCTGTCCGACGGCGAACATGAATTGCCAGCGGTTGCCCATGACTTCGCGCTGGCCCTTGGGCATCATCTCCATGATGTAGGTGTAACCGGTCGCAATGTCGCTGCCGAGCGGGACGCCGAGGAGCAAACGTATGACCGCAAGCGCTGCGACGCTGGACACAAAAGCCTGCGCCAGCGCGAGCACGATGAAGAGAACCATGGTCGCCAGGAACATCAGGCGTCGGCCGAGCTTGTCGGACAGCCAGCCGCCGGTCAGGGCGCCGATCACCGCTCCGCCCTGCGTCCCTGCGGCGGCAAGCCCAAGCAGCAACGGGTCGGGATGGTACTGGTCGCGAATGAAGATGAGGACGAAGGCGATCCCATAGAGGTCCCAGGCCTCGACGAGGATCGAGGCCATCATCAGCCAACCGACGCGATTGCCCTGTGGGCTATAATTCGTAACCAGATGTCGAACCGCGGAATCGATGGCGCTTCGCTGCGCCAGTTCCACCTGCATCGTCATTGTGCGTTCCTCCCCCGCGTCAGTAGCGCCAGCGCTGCGCGGTGCGGACAAGAAAGTCGCGGAACGCCTGCACGCGCGCGACCGCCTTCAGCTCCTCGGCGTAGACGAGGAAGCAATCCATTTCCGGCATGTCGGCCTGTGGCAGGAGCCGGACGAGCCCCGACTCGGGCGCGACCACATAGTCGGGCAGAACCGCGATGCCGACCCCATTCTCTACCGCCCGCGTCATCGCGGCGAGGTTGTTGACCGAAATCTGGGGCTCGCGCGGGTTCCTGGGATCGCGGCCAACCGTCAGCAGAGAGTTGAGATCGTAGAGCAGATGCGTCGCGGTCGGCGCGCCGAACGCGACGAGGTGATGGTGGTCGAGATCCTCGACCTTGCGCGGCTGCGGGCGGCGCCTCAAGTAGTCGGCCGACGCATAGGCGTGGAAATGCACGGTGAAGAGCCGGCGCCGGATGAGGTCGGGCTGCATCGGCTCGCGCAAGCGGAGCGCGACATCCGCCTCGCGCATGGCGAGGTCGAGGTCGTCGTCGGACAGCAGAAGCTGCAGCTTCACCTCCGGATAAAGCTCGACGAATTCGCCAAGCCTCGGCGCGAGCCAGTTCGCCCCGAGGCCGAGCGTGGTCGTGACCCTGAGATCGCCATGCGGCTTCTCCCGGCTGTCGATGAGCCGGCTCCTGACCGCGTCGAGCTTGAGAACCACGTCGCGCACCGCGCCCAAGAGCATTTCGCCTTGCTCGGTCAGGATGAGGCCGCGCGCGTGGCGATGGAAGAGCGGCGCGCCGAGGTCGGCCTCGAGCGCTCCGACCTGACGGCTGACCGCCGACTGGCTCAAGCCCAGCGTGGCGCCGGCGTGCGTAAACGATCCGGCGTCGGCGGCGGCCTGAAAGATGCGCAGCTTGTCCCAGTCCATGAACGTTCCCTCAACCGCGCCGGCTCTTGGCTTCGCCGCTGATCGCCGCGGCGTTTGACGGCGGTGCCTATTCCGCCGCTTCCCGCGCGGGCTCCTGCGCGGCAAGCCAGCGCTCGGCCTCGAGCGCGGCCATGCAGCCGAGGCCAGCCGCGGTCACCGCCTGACGGAACACGTCGTCGGCGACGTCGCCGGCGGCGAACACGCCCTCGATGCTGGTCGCCGTCGAACCCGGCGCCGTCTCAACGTAGCCGTTCGGCTTCAGCAAGAGCTGGCCGCGGACGAGCTCGGTCGCGGGCTCGTGGCCGATCGCGACGAACACGCCGTCGGCGGCGAGGTCGTCGAGCGCGCCGGTGAGGACGTTTCTGATCCTGACGCCGGTGACCCCCCGCGGCGCATTCGCGCCCAGGATTTCCTCGACCACGCTGTTCCAGACGATCTTCACATTGTGCCGCGCCCCAAGGCGCTCGCTCAGGATCTTCTCGGCGCGGAACGCGTGCCGGCGATGCACGACCCTGACCTGAGACGCGATGTTGGAGAGGTAAAGCGCCTCCTCCACCGCGGAATTGCCGCCCCCGATCACGACGACGGATTTGCCTCGGAAGAAGAAGCCGTCGCAGGTGGCGCAGGCTGAGACGCCGAAGCCCTTGAACGCGTCCTCGCTCGGTAGGCCGAGCCACTTGGCCTTGGCGCCCGTCGCCAGGATGACTGCGTCCGCAGCGATCGTGCGGCCGCTGTCGCAGCGGATCACGAACGGACGGTTCTTCAGTTCGAGCGCGACGA
The DNA here is from genome assembly GCA_019237205.1 of Hyphomicrobiales bacterium. Classification (GTDB taxonomy): domain Bacteria; phylum Pseudomonadota; class Alphaproteobacteria; order Rhizobiales; family Beijerinckiaceae; genus Roseiarcus. The sequence continues at coordinate 10,675 of JAFAHO010000265.1, read as the reverse complement.
CCCATTCGCCTTCGATGCGCGCGCCGACATTCTTGGCCTGCGCCTGCATCTGCTCCATCAGCCAGGGGCCCTGGATCGGCTCGGCGAAGCCAGGATAATTCTCGACGTCGGTCGTGATCATCAACTGTCCGCCCGGCTCGAAGCCCGACAGCATGAGCGGCTTCAGCAGCGCACGCGCCGCATAGATCGCGGCCGTATAGCCGGCCGGCCCCGAACCGATGATGACAACCCGCTCGTGCGCGACATGGGACGAAGTCAAGACCAACCCCTTCTTAGAGCAATTGCGGCCGGCGCGGAGCGCCCGCAGCTTCTGGTTTCACGCCTTATATGGGGGGCGCGGTTGCGCTACAACGGCGGCTCGGGGAGGCGGCGCGAATGGCCGCGGGCGCTCTCGCCGTCCAGGGAGACGTCCATGCTCGTTCTTCGCGCCGCTGCGACCTCGCCATTCGTTCGCAAGGTGCGGATCGTCGCATCGGTGCTCGGCCTCGACGACAGGATCGAGATTTCGGCCGCCGATACTGACAATCCCGAGGATTCGCTGCGGCGCCAGAACCCCCTGGGCAAGATTCCGGCGCTGATCCTGGAGAATGGCGAGACGATCTTCGATAGCGCCGTCATCGTCGAATATCTCGACTGGCTGGCGGGAGGCGGCAAGGTGATTCCATCCGAACCACAGGCGCGCTTCCATACCCTGACCCAGCAGTCGCTGGCGGACGGGATCGCCGAAGCGGCCGTGCTGATCCGTTATGAACGCCTGTGGCATGAGCCGCCGCAGCGGTCGGAGAAATGGATCGCCTACCAGGACGAGAAGATCGCCCGCGCCCTTGGCGTGTTCGAGGGGAAGCCGCCTGAGGAACTAAGCGACGCGGGCACGATCGCGCTCGCCTCGGCGCTCGGCTACCTCGATCTCAGGTACGAAGGCGCCTGGCGCGCGGGCCATCCGCGGTTGGTCGAATGGCTCGATGTTTTCTCGGACACGACGCCGAGCTTCGAGGCCACGCGGGTTCAAGGGTAAGGCGCGCAGGCGAAGAACCAAGGGTCACCGGGGATGGACTGGCGCGGCCTCGTCGAGCGCGGGGCGAGGCTTTTGGCCGTTCGAGACCCCCGTGTCATCGCTATTGGCGAGCTTATAGCCAGCCACCAGGACCGAAGTCGAAAACACGCGTTCAATCGCGTGCCCCAGACTGCCGTCGAGCAGCCCCCGCTCCTCGGGGATGGCCGAGGAAAGATGGAGGTCCCGCAAGGGCTTCAGCGCCTCCGGGCGCACCCAGAACATTGTTCCGCCGAAGAAGTCGAGCCGGAACCTGTCGCGGGGGACGCCGATCTTTTCGGCGAGTTCCAGAACCATCGGACGGTTGGCCGAAAATGAAAGCTCCTCGGAATAGTCTTCGCGCGGCAAGCGGTAAGACCGCGGACCGATCATCCCGATGGAAGGATCGCGTTCGAACATATCGACAATGGTATTTGCAAGGCCTGGAGCCCCCAAAAGATCGAACAGTAGCCGTCGACGCCAGATCGCGCCCATGTAGGGCTTGCGCCCCCCGTCGATCGATTTCTTCCCGTGAACCTTGCAGACATAACGGTAGCGATCGAGCCGGCCGCGTTCGAGCAAGACGAGGAACGGGCGTATGTCCCGCCCACGGTTCTCCATCACTTCGATCTCTGCATCAGGAAAATCCCGGCGTATGGCGTCAATCAGCCGCTCGCGACCGGGTACAGTCGTCACGATCAGGTCGAAGGGGACGGTCAGACTTCCAAGCGCGCCCGAAATGTCATCCCACGTGTCCTCATAATAGATATGAGCGACGATCCCGGTCGCATTCGGCCCCGAATGCTCAACCATTCGGCTCCGCGCCCCTCTGTGAGCCTCCCACCCGAAGAGGAGTTCCGGGTTGTTGGCGACGAGGTCGCCATCGATCACGACCCCGACGTTCATCGTATCCTGGTTGAAGCGGGTGAAGTGCTTGCGCTTGGGTTTCGGGCCGACTGAAAAGATTGAAAACCCGTCATATTTCAGGTATTTGTGTTTTTTGTACAGGAACGCCAGGCGCAACCGCGCCCAGAGAGACGGCAGGAATCCGAGCCGCTCGGCGCGAAAGTCTCTGCCTGTGATTGCAACATCGGCCGTTCCGGTCGGCACGACGAGATAGTCGAGCCCGACTGCATAGGGCAGCAGCACGGTCTTGCTCGAGGCGGCGCCTTCGATCCGCAGTTGCGAAACGACATCGTCCCTCGGCCCGCGATCGGGCGTCAACCGATAGGCGCGCTGGAAACCCAAAACTGCGGTCCTCATCACCATCGTCATGTCCCTTCCGGCGCTCTCTAGCGGGGACCGGGCCCGTCATCAATCCGCCTGGGCTCAATCGAGGCGTCCAGCGCCAAGCTCAACAAAATGCAGTATGATCGCAACGGACCTGAATACGCCCTGTCGGAACGATGCCTACGTAACCCTGACGTCGGACCTGTTCGCAGGCGGAATCCCTTAGGACTTCGCTGTCTTCGAAGGCTTGGACTTGCCAGAACTGTTGAGGGCGACCGCTTCGCGAACGAGCGCCTTGAAGGCGGACTCGTCGACTTCTTCTCCTTCGTGGATGTCGATCGCGCGTCGCACGTTTCCGCCGAGACTCGAGTTGAAGAGACGCGCCGGATCCTTCAGAGACCCGCCCTTGGCGAAAGTAAGCTTCACGACATTCTTGTAGGATTCGCCGGTGCAGATGACGCCGTCGTGCGACCAAACCGGAGTGCCCATCCACTTCCACTCCTCGACGACGTCCGGGTCTGCTTCCCTGATAAGCTTGCGCATCCTCTTGAGGGTTTCGCCGCGCCAGTCCCCGAGTTCGGTGATTCTTTTCGAGATGAGCTCCGACGCCGGCTGGCCCTCGTTCGCGCCCGACTTTTTCATCTTCTGATCCCTAATTCCGTTTGCAGTGACGGCAGCTGCGTCCGACGACACGACGCATACTCTCTTCGACAATCTCAAGAACGTCTATGCCGCCTGCGGGTTCGCGAACGCATGCAGCTTCGTTCTCTCGAGAAGCCGTTCGGATGAGGTCGGCGCACACAAACTCCGCGCCAGGCTAGCATGCGCGGTCGGTTGCGCCCTGAGACGAAGAGCCTGGTCGTCGTAGCGGCCTGGCTCGACGAGGTTCGCGTCCGGGTCGCGAAAGTAGATCGGCGATGCGGTCGATCATCGGACCTCTTTTAACTACTTGTCGCGCTTTGGCTGCCCCAAATCGAGGTCAGGACTTGCGTTGCGCTACGCGGCTCGGCGCGAGGTGGTATTGGCTTTGATGCCAACCGCTCCCATCGGTCGAAGAGGTCGATCCAATGCGCAGGGAAGACTCAGACGAGGGCCGCGCCCTTGTCGGCGGGCGCTGTCGGCGTCCATTTGCCAGCTTCGACCAGCGCCAGGAAGTTCCAGAGCTCGCGATTGAACGCGTCTGGCTCTTCGAGGTTCAGCGTGTGGCCTGTTTTGGCGAATATGGCGAGCCCGGCATTGGGCAGGACGCGCTTAAGGTAAAGGCTCGGCTGCAGGCAGGGCTCGTCCTCGTCCCCGCAGACGATCAGCGTCGGGACATCGAGCGTCCTCCAGTCGTCCTCGAAGTCGTATAACGAGGGCCGCGCGCCCTGGTAGTTCTCCATGGTGTTGGCGGCTCCGACGTCTGGATGCTCCGAAAGGTGCTGGACGAACTCGGCGAAGCCGCGCGGATCCTTTTGCTTGAAGCGCCCGCGCGTCGGTTTGGCCGCCAGGCTGGCGGCGTACTGGGCCATGCCTTGTTCGCGGATGCGCGCGGCAGTCGCCCGCGCATCCCTCTTGAATTGCTCGTGGCCATCGCGGACCGCGCCCGAACCGATGCCGGCCAAGGTCAGCGTCAGAGCGCGATCCGCATGCAGGCGGCCGAAATGCGCCGCTGCAAAAGCGCCTTGCGACAGGCCCACGATATGCGCCCTGGGGATATTCACATGATCGAGCATGCACAGCGCATCGGCCACCGCATAGTCCTGGCCGTAGAGAGCGCCGCTTTCCGGCACGTCGGAACGCGGATAGCCGCGGAACGAATAGGTGATGCAACGATGGCGGCGCGCGAAGAACCGCATCTGCGGCTCCCAGCTTCGCCAGTCGCCGGCGTATTCGTGGACGAATAGGATCGGCGCGCCGCTGCCCGCTTCCTCGTAATAGAGCTTCACGCCATCTTGAGTCGTCGCATGCGCCATGGGCTTTCCTCAAAGAAGCTGTTCGCCTGCAGTTCCGGCCGAGCAGGCGCGGCGTTGCTTGTGCGAGAGGCGGCGACGGACGCTCCGAGAAACGCAACGAGAAGCATGAAGCAGGGCGCTTCGTTTCATTCTTCACCCTTGAAAATGACAGGACGTGCGGTCATGAGCGGGGTTGTCGGGGGCAGCCCTAGTCGGTAGAGGATGTACGCTGGCCGCCGAATTTTGGAAAGGACAGCCAAAAGAGCCGCCATGGCCGACGATTGCTGCAGCTCAGCCAGCCACCCGTTGCGCCCTTCCGCCGCTGCGATTTCCTGATCCGCTGGCGGCGGAGCCTATCGCTCCGACGGGCTGCGACGCGGATGCGGCTTGTGGCTGCCAGGGCGGCGTGCCCCGCTTCGATGGGCGCGATCCGCGTTACAAGCGCGTGATCTGGACGGTAATCGGAATGAATGGCGCGATGTTTCTCGTTGAGATGATCGCGGGCCAGCTTGCCGGGTCCCAGGCTCTCAAAGCCGACGCTCTGGATTTTCTCGCCAATACCGTCACCTACGGGCTGAGCCTGGCCGTGATTGGCGCCTCTCTCCGAACCCGCGCCACGGCGGCCCTCTTCAAGGGCCTGTCGCTGAGCCTGATGGCGTTCTGGGTGTTGGGATCGACGATCTACCACACGATCATCCTCGGCGTGCCGAGCGCTGAGTTGATGGGCGGAATCGCGATGCTGGCGCTCGCCGCCAATGTGGCCTCGGTGCTGATGCTGGTGCGCTACAAGGACGGCGACGCAAATGTGCGTTCGGTCTGGCTGTGTTCGCGCAACGATGCGATCGGCAACGTGGTCGTGATGATCGCGGCGGTCGGGGTGTGGGGAATGGGAACCGCCGGGCCCGATCCTGGCGTCGCGGCGTTGATGGCCGGAATTTTCGCCACGTCGTCAGTGCAGATTCTTCGGCAGACCTGAGCGGAATATTGCTACGGTCATTGCGGCCAACCCCTCGCGGCGGAGTAAGGCGCCATGGCGCGTGCGGCAGATCACCATGACGCTCATGATCACGATCATGCCGGCCACGATCACGGCGGCCATGTCCACGCGCCTACGAGCTTCGGCAAGGCCTTCGCCATTGGGATCGCCCTCAACGCCGGCTTCGTGGTTCTGGAGGTGGTCTACGGCCTGCTCAGCAATTCGGTGGCGCTGTTGGCCGACGCCGGACACAACATGAGCGACGTCTTGGGCCTTGGCGTTGCCTGGTCGGCTGCAATCCTCGCCAAGCGTGCGCCAACGCTGAGCTTTACCTACGGCCTCGGCGGCGCCTCAATTCTTGCCGCGCTGTTCAATGCGGCCTTCCTGATGGTGATCATAGGCGGGCTGAGCTGGGAGGCCATCGGACGCTTTTGGAACCCGCAGCCGGTGGCCGGAAAGACTGTGATGATCGTGGCTGGGGTGGGTATCCTTATCAATGGTGTCTGCGCATGGCTGTTTGCTTCTGGCCGCAAGGGCGATCTCAACATCCGTGGCGCGTTCACGCACATGGCGGCCGACGCGCTTGTCTCCATCGGCGTCGTCATCGCTGGTCTCGTGATCTTGCTCACCGGCTGGCTGTGGCTGGACCCCGCCGTGAGTCTGATCATCAACGCCATCATTATCGGGGGAACCTGGGGTCTCTTGCGCGACAGCGTGACGATGTCGCTGAGTGCGGTTCCGCCCGGCCTGCAAACGCAACAGGTCGGGGCGTTTCTGTCTGCGGCGGCTGGGGTCCAGGGAATTCACGACCTGCACATTTGGTCGATGAGCACCACGGAAACCGCGCTCACCGCCCATCTGGTGATGCCGGGAGGCCATCCGGGCGATTCATTCCTGGTTGATCTTTCCGGACAGCTGAAGCAGCGTTTTGGGATCGGTCACGCAACGTTCCAAGTGGAAACCGATCCGCACACGGTTTGCCCGCTCGAGCCCGATCAGGTGGTCTGAGGCATCGAGAGCCGCACAAGCTTCAGTCCGTTGAAATCGCGCCCATCGCGCCCAGAAGCCCCCGAGCCAGATCAGGAGGCCTTGAGCACCGCGCGCCGCTCGCTTCGGCGGGAGAGGAAGCGGTTGACCACCAGGACCAGGAGAAGGACCCCGCCCCAGATGACGTCCCGATAGAAGTTCGAGACGTTGTTGAACATGTTCAGCCCCGACGAGAGGAACTGGAGAATGAGGATCGCGAGCGTGACCCCCGCGATGTTGCCGGAGCCGCCGTACGGATCGATGCCGCCGAGCACTGCGATGAGCACGCACTGAAGCGTGTAGGGCACGCCGTACTCGGCCTTCGCCGAATTGGCGCGGGCCATCATGATCAGCCCGGCGACGGACGAGAGGAAGCCCGAGATCATGTAGGTGCGGAGGAGGATCGAGGCGTTGGTGAGGCCGGCGTAGCTCGCCGCCTGCGCGTTGGTGCCGATCATGTAAAGGGAGGTCCCGAACCGGGTGCGGGACAGCATGAAGCCCGCGGCGACCGCGATCGCGACGAAGAGGATGAAGGAGAGGGGAAAGAAGTTCAAAAACTCGGTGTTGCCGACCTTCGAGTACAGGAGCGGCAGATGGCTCTGAGGTCTGCCGCTCGTGATGCCGATCGCGATTCCAGTGTAGAGCTGCTGCGTGCCGAGCGTGGCCAGGATGGCGGGAATGTTGAAGCGGGCGATCAGGATTCCAGCGAACGCGCCGCAGGCGAGGCCGGTGGCGAGCGCGAGGCCGACCGCCGCGACGAGGTAGGGGACCACCTGCTGCGGCGGCGCGCCCGGCGGCACGGCGGCGACGAGGAACTTCGCGGCCACGATGGCGGAGAGGTTCGCGGCGCCCACGACGCCGAGGTCGATCCCTCCCGTGATCATGGTCAGGCTCATGCCGATGGCCATGATGCCGTATTCGGGGAACTGCCTCATCATGGAGTTGAAGTCCGCCAGCGTGGCGAACTGGGCGGGCCGGAGGATCGTCATGAGCACGAAGACAAAAACCAGAAGCCCGAGCAGGCGGATCACGTTCTCGTCTCGGCTGCGGCGGGCGCGCCCGCCCGCGGCGGCGGTGATGGCGGTCATGCCGGCGCCCCCGTCGCGGGCCTCGAGAGTGCGCGGCCGCCGCGCCGCGTCAAGCCGGTCTGCCACGCCGTCACGCCCGTGCCGATGATGATGACCGCGCCGGTGAAGGCGCGGCTCCAGTAGGTCGGAACGCCCATGAGAATCAGGCTGTTGGCGAGGATGGTCATCAGCGCCACGCCGAGCGTCGTCCCGGTGAGCGTGCCGACGCCGCCGGTGACCCGCGTGCCCCCGAGCACGACGGCGGCGATGACCGGCAGCTCCATGCCGAGCATCGTCGAGGGATCCGCGTAGGCGATCATCGAGATGCGGACGATTCCCGTTACGCCCGCGAGGACTCCGACGAAGCAATAGAGAAACATCTTGATGGCCCGGACGTTGAAGCCCGCCCTTTCGGCGGCCGCCTCGTCGCCGCCGATGGCGTAGATGCCCCGGCCGAGCATCGTGTAGCGCAGCAGGAAGAAGACGAGGACGAGAACCCCGGCGAGGATGAGGATCTGTGCGGGCATGGTCGAGGTGAGCCCGAGATCGCTGTTGACCGCGGTGAAGAGGATCTGCTTGCCGTGCGCGGCGATCGAAGGGGGCACGTCCGAGGCGCTCGCTGCGAAGGCGCCGAACATGAGGCCGGTATAGAGGCTCGACGTGCCGAGCGTGACGATGAGGGTAGGTAGCCGGAGAAAGGCGATCAGGAAGCCGTTGAGAGCCCCCATGAGAAGGCCGAGGCCGGCGGACATCGCGTAGGGCAGGAGGACTGTCCCGTCGTAGCCCCGGGCGAGCAAGGTCTTGTCAGTCACATACATCGCAAGCGAGGCGATGGCGGTGAAGGACACGTCGATGCCGCCCGAGACGATGACCATCATGCAGCCGATCGAGAAGAGGGCGGGCACGACGAGGGCGCGCGCCAGGTCGACCAGGTTGTTGCCGGTGAAGAACTGCCCGGACCTCGCCTGGATCAGCAAGCTGAGGGCGACGATGGCGGCGAAGACCCAGGGCTCCGATCTGCCGAGCACCCGCCGTGGCGAAAGCACGTTCCTATCCTCCCTCGATCAGGCGACGCCCGTGGACAATTCGCCGAGTTTCGTTTCCGTGGTCGACGCGGGGTCGAGCTCCTGAACGAAAGCGCCGTTCTGCATGACCACGATCCGGCTCGCGCAGGCGAGCACTTCGGGCAGGTCGTCGGACACGATGACGACCGCGAGCCCGTGCTCGGCGAGCCCGCGGATCAGCGCGTGGATGTCGTATTTCGAGCCAATGTCGACGCCCATCGTCGGCCCGTTCAGAATGAGCACCTTGAGGTCGTTCGCGAGCCATCGGGCGAGGACCACCTTCTGCTGGTTGCCGCCCGAGAGCGTCCGAACCGGCAAGGACGGGTCTTTCGTCGCGATCGACAGATCCGCGATCCAGCGCTCCGTCGTCTCCACGACGGCCTGCCGGCGCAGGACGCCGAGCCAGCCCGACAGCCGTTCGAGCACCGCGACGACGAGGTTGCGCTCGATCGTCTGCGGCAGGAAGAGCCCCTCGGTGAGGCGGTCGGAGGGGACGTAGCCGACGCCCGCCCGAATGGCGGCCCTGACGCTGCGCAGGCGCGCGGGCTTCCCGCCGATTTCGATGGAGCCGGAATCGGGCTGCACGACGCCGAAGATCGTCTCGACGAGCTCCGTGCGGCCCGAGCCCAAGAGCCCCGTGATCCCAAGAATCTCGCCCGGAGCGAGATCGAAAGAGATGTTCGTGTAGGCGCCGCGGCGCGTCAGGTTTCGAACCGACAACACCGGCGGCCCCGGCGCGGCCGCGGGCCTGTAGGACGCGTCGGCGAATTCGCGGCCCGTCATGTACAGGGCGAAAGCCCGGCGGTCGAGTTCCCGCGTGCTGCCGGAGGCCACGTTCTCGCCGCCGCGCAGAATCGTGAAGCGCTCGGAAATCTCGAAGACCTCGTCGAGCTTGTGGGAGACGAAGAGGATGGAGATGCCGCGCGACTGCAGATCCTTGATCACGCCGAAGAGAGCCTTCACCTCCCGCTTCGTGAGGGCGGCGGTCGGCTCGTCCATGATGATGAGCTTCGAGTTCTGCAGCAGGGCGCGGCAGATGGCGATGAGCTGCCGGTCCGCGACCGCGAGGGTCTCGACCCGCTCGTCGAGGTCGACATCGAACCCGATCTGGGAGACCGCGTGGGCGGCTATGGCCTTGGCGCGACGGTAGTTCATGAACACGCGGTGGTCCATCACCTCCATGTTGAGCGCGAGGTTCTCCATCACGCTCAGGTTCGGGAACACCGAGAAGTCCTGGTAGATGACCTGAACGCCGAGGGCGATGGCCTGCATCGGCGCGAGGCGCGCAAAGCGCCGCCCTTCGATTTCGATGGTCCCGGCGTCGGGTTCATGGACGCCGGAGATGACCTTGATGAGGGTGGACTTGCCGCAGCCGTTCTCGCCGGCCAGGCAGTGGATCTCCCCCTTCTCGATCTCCAGGCTGACGCCCTTGAGGGCCTGGACGCCGCCGAACGCCTTGGCGACGCCCTCGACCTTGAGCACGTTGTCCGACATCATCCCCCCGGAAGCAGGCCGTCCTGAACCCCTGGAACCGGCGGCGGCCGGAAACCCTCAAGCGGGAAATTTCTCTTTCGCCTCACGACGCCGCGCTGCTGCCGGGCCTCTCCCCAGATCAATGGAGGCGGGCGGCGCCGCGCGCCGCCCGCCTCCATTGAAGACAGCGTCAGAAGCCGAAGGAATCGACGTTGTCTTTGGTGATCGTGATCCAGCCCTTGCCCTGCAGGACCTTATTCGAGCCGGGCGCGAACTGCATGCTCGTCCAGCCCGGGGCCTTGAGGTTGAGCCCGTTCTCGATCTTGTCGCCCCTGAGCACCGCCGCGGCCATTGCGAGCTGGGCGTAGCCCGCGTCCTTGGGATCCCAGAGGAGCACGGCGTCAACGGTTCCGTCCTTGAGGTAGGCCTTGTTCTCGTTGGGCAGGCCGACAGAGGTCACGAAAGCCTTGCCCTTGAGCCCAATCTCCTCGATGGCGCGGGCCGTGCCGGGCGTCGAGAGCGAGGACGTGCCGAACACGCCCTTGAGGTTCGGGTACTTCTTGAAGAGCTCCTTGGCCCGCTGGTACGCGGTGTCGAGGTTGTCCATGATCTCGACGCGCGGCTCGGCGTCGAGCAGGGTCATGTTCGGATAATGGGCCTTCTGGTAGGCGACCCCCGCGTCAGCCCACTCGTTGTGGGAGGCGTTGGTGACGTTGCCGACCATCGTGGTGTAGACGCCCTTCTCACCCATCATCTTGGCCAGTTCCTGCATGATGGTCTGGCCGAGGCCCTCGTTCGAGAACGCCTCGATGTCGTACAGGGTGTTCTGCTGCGAGCCGCCCTCGTGGGTGATGACCACGATGCCCTTGGAGAGG
>JAFAHO010000364.1 GCA_019237205.1 Hyphomicrobiales bacterium | reverse complement strand
CGCGATCACGTGGCCGCCGTCCATGGCCGCGAGCCAAGCGTACTGCTCGGCTTCGTCCATATAGGCGGTCGCGACCACCACGCTCATCTGCGGCCGCTGTGCGCGGATGCGATCGATCAGCTCCCAGAACTGCCGCCGCGACAGCGGATCGACGCCGGTCGTCGGCTCGTCGAGGATCAGGAGATCCGGGTCATGAATCAGCGAGCAGCAGAGCGAGAGCTTCTGCTTCATGCCGCCCGAGAGCTTGCCGGCGGGCCGCGCGAGGAACGGATCGAGACCGGTCGAGCGGGTCAGATCGTCGATGCGCGCTTTCCGCTCCGCCTCGCCCTGGCCGAACAGCCGGCCGATGAAGTCCATATTCTCGAATACGCTGAGCGTGGGATAAAGATTGCGGCCTAGGCCCTGCGGCATATAGGCGATGCGCCCATAGCAGCCCTGCCGGAACGCCGCGTCCTTGAGGTCCCCGTCGAGCGCGATGACCTCGCCGGTCTGGATTTTGCGAACGCCGGCGATCAGCCCGAGCAGCGTCGACTTGCCGACGCCGTCCGGGCCAATGAGTCCGGTCATGCGGCCTGCGGGAATGGCGATCGTCACGTTATCGAGCGCGACAGTCTTGCCGTAGTGGTGCGTGACGCCTTTGAGCGAGGCGGCGACGGAGGCGGCCTTCGGCGGCGGCCTTTCCGTCTCGACGAACGCGGACATTTGATGTGCCCTACTTGCCGGCGGCCTGCTGATCAGGGGGCGGCAGCTTGACTGCGAGCCGGGCAGGCCACTCGGCGGCGGGATCGATCCTCACATAGCCCACGCCTCGCAAGCCCGCCTTGACTTGATCCTCTATGTTCTTGAGCAACTCGAGCGGCGCCTGAAGCTTAACGCGAAACATGAGCTGCTCGCGCTCGGACTGGACCTCGACCGTCTTGGGCGTGAATTGCGACTCGGGCGCAACGAACGAGACCGAGGCGGGAAAAACGAATTCCGGGGCCGCGTCGACCACCACGCGCGCCTCATCGCCGATTTTGAGGCGACCCGCCTGAGGACCGGGGAGATATATCGTCGTATAGACGTCGGAGAGATCGATCACCGTCGCGATCTTGCCGCCCGGCGGAAGCACCGCCCCTGGCTCGACGAGGCGATACTGCACCCGGCCGCGGACCGGCGACTTGATTGTCGAGTCGTCGATCACCGCCTGCAGCTCTTCGACCTTGGCGTCGGCGGTCTTGACGGACGCTTGGGCTTCGTCGACCTGCGACTTGGCCGCCTTGAGGGCCGCATCCGCGCTATTCAGCTGCTGTGTGCGCTGGTCGTATTGTTCGTGGGTCGACCAACCTTTTGCGACCAGCGTCGCCGTGCGCCGCATCTCCTCGTTCGCGAACTGCAACTGCGCCTCGTCGCTGGCGACTTCCGCGAGACGGGTTGCAACCGTTTGGCGGGCGAGCGCCGCCGCGGCCTGCGCCTGATGGAGCTGCGCGTCGGTTTCGGACGTGTCGATACGGGCGACGACGCTCCCGATTGGAACGATGTCGCCTTCGTGCGGAATGATCTCGATCACGCGCCCGGCGATCTTCGTAGAAATGTCGACCTGGGTGGCCTCGACCCGGCCGTTGACGCTGACGATGCCTGCGGGCAACTGCGACGCTTCGTACTGTTTCCAGGCCAAGTAACCCGCGGCGGCGGCGACGAACACCACCGCCGCAGCCACAATGACCACATACCGCGGGATCTTCATGTGCCATCCTCTGAGTTCACTCCAAGGCCAAATTCGGCTCTCGCCCCCCTCTCCGAGCCAGAAGCCTCGGGAGTCCGTTCTTATTTCGAATTGTACTTCCGTCTATTTCGATGAGTAGTATCCGCCTATTAGGTAACGCGCTTCGAGCGACTGCTGCAATGCGACATGAGGTAGCAATGATTGTCCGATAGCTTAGGAGATGTGCCGCTAGCTAGTGTCCGTCCATAAACGCTAAGCGCCTGAAATTATTTATGGAATCGCTGCTTTTGCGAGTGCAAGGCCCGGCGGTTTCGGATAAGCTTTGGGATCAAGCCACTGATTCCAAAGGCGAAACCGCCACCGCCGGAGCCCGACAATGCGT
>JAFAHO010000307.1 GCA_019237205.1 Hyphomicrobiales bacterium | reverse complement strand
TTGCCGGAGCTTTTGCTTCATCCAAGCGACAAGCAGACAGCCCTTTCATTTTCACTGCTTCCGATGACACAGGGCACAATTGGGGCAATCTTCACGAAACAACAGGCGCGGCGCCATCTCGGCCTCATCCGAAAGCATCTGCTGTTTTCCGATGGCGCGCGCCTCATGGACAGACCGATCGCCTATCACGGCGGGCCCGAGACGATATTCCAGCGGGCCGAGTCGTCGGCGTTCTTCGGCCGCGAAATTGGGCTCATGTATGTGCATTCGCATCTGCGCTATGCGGAAGCCATGAGCGTGCTTGGCGAATCGGAGGCGCTCTGGGACGCTCTCATGGTCGCCAATCCGATCGCCGTCACCGATCGGCTCACGCATGCGTCGCTTCGCCAGCGCAACGCCTATTTCAGCAGCAGCGATGCGGCTTTCCAGGACCGCTATCAAGCGAGCGCCGAGTGGGATCGGATTAGGGCCGGCGCCATCGCCGTCGACGGCGGATGGCGAATCTATTCCAGCGGTTCTGGCCTCACCACGAATATGCTCATCCGGCACGTGTTCGGCGTGCGGCGATGGCTTGGTGAGCGGACCGTCAAGCCTTGCCTGCCGGCTTCGCAGAGAGGTCTTCGGCTCGATTGGCCTGAGCGGCTCGCGCGCGGCACGCGGCGGCAGTGAATAAGGGGGCTGGCGCTGGAGTCATGGAGCGGAAATCTATGAGAGTCCCGCCCAAAAGTCGGTGGAAAGCGACCGCCAGCAGCGGCGCTCCCCGGTTTGCCGTCGACGATCGCTACGCGACGACCTGGACATCAAAGGGAGCGAAGAATGCGTGGCTGAAGATCGACCTCGGCAAGGCCGCGACCCTCGCCGGACTGGAAGTGTATTGGGGCAAGCAGGCGCCGGTAGCCTATGGGTTTGAATTCTCGGCAGATGGAAAGACTTGGGCCCATCTTTGCGCCACTCGCCACGGGGAAGGCGGACAGGACGTCTTTGCATTCCCTCCAGTCACCGCGCGATTGGTGCGCTGGGCTTGCGGCGCGCCCCAACCGGCGCGGGGAGTGGAGATTGTCGAAATCAATCTTTATGGCCCCGGCGACGCGGCGTCGGTAATCGAAAAGGGCCGCATCGCGGCGCTCGGGCATTCCCCGGTTAAGGTGCCTGTGGGGGAGAGCATCACGGTCGATTTCGGCTACGTCCGATATCCTCTCGGAGCCCTGATCGAATGGGGCGAGACTCACGGCACTGTGTTCTCGGTGCATCTTTCCGACAACGGCAGAATGTTTCGCGAGGTCGGCCGCATCGCCACTGGCGATGGCGACAGCGATAGCTTCTGGTGGCGATCGACGACGAGCCGGTATTTTCGCCTGACGGTCCACGAGGCGAGCGCGCCTGACGGCGCCATCGTCAATGAACTCAAACTGCGCATCCTGAACAAGGATCGCATGCCGATCGGTCAGCTCGAGCGCGCGGCGCTGGCCAGGCGAGGCGACCTCTACCCGCAGTCGTTGTTGGGCCGTCAAGTCTACTGGACCGCGCTAGGGGAGTTCGATCGGCCGGAGGAGGCGCTTTTCGACGAATACGGAAACCTCGAGCCACAGCGCGGAGCCGGGCAGACAACTCCAATGTTGCGTCTTGGCGGAACTCTGCATGGAGCGCCCGGATGCACCGCGATCAGCCAATCTCTGGTCGATGGCTCGCTGCCCATTCCAAGCGTCGTCTGGTCTGCGCGGGACGTTGAACTCCAGGCGACGGCCCTCGCTCAGGCCGGCGAAGCTCTTGTGGAGTATCGCATTGCCAATCGGGCCAGCAGGAGGAAGTCTGGATCGCTGGTGCTGGCGGTGCGCCCGGTCCAGATCGATCCCTATTGGCAGCACGGCGGACACGCGGCCATCAACGCCATTTGCGTCGAAGGCAGGCAGGTGTCGGTCAACGACCGATGCTATGCCGCGCTCTCGCAAAAACCCGACTTTGTGACCATCGCGGATTTTGACGAGGGCGATGTGATCAGACTCATCGAAAAAGGACCCCGACGGACTGTCCGGAAGCGTCGCTCGGATTCGGCCCTTCTCAGCGCCGCGTTTGAATTCGCCTTTTCCCTCGCGCCCGGGGCCAGCGCCACGTTCGTGATCTCATCGCCAATGCGAGACCGAATCGCGCCGCGCGCTGACAGGGATTTCGGCGTCGTTCGCGAGACCGTCGCGCGGAGATGGCGGGAAAAGATCGGCCCGCGCAAGATCACGGTTGGCGACGAAGAGGTGAGCGACACGGTCGAGGCGCAGACGGCGTTCATCCTTGTGAACGCGACGCGATTCGCCTTTAAGCCCGGTCCGCGGAATTACGACCGGACTTGGATTCGCGATGGCTCGGCGCAGGCCCTGGCTCTGCTTTGGGCCGGGTTGATCGAAGAAGCCAAAGCCTATGTCCTCTGGTGCTCCAAGCGCATCTATGAGAACGGAATGGTTCCGCCGATTCTCAACGTGGACGGCACGGTCAACACGGGTTATGGCGGCAATATCGAGTTCGACGCGCAGGGCGAGTTTGTCGGGATCGCCGCGGACGTCCATCGCGTCAGCAAAGATCGGGTTTTTCTGGATGCGGTTTTCGAGCCTGTGGTCCGCGCGACCAGGTTCATCGAGGAGCTTTGCACGCGAACCAATGCGCGATACGGCACGGAAACGCGTTTCCATGGCCTCTTGGCTCCGTCCATCAGCCACGAGGGATATAGCAAGCCGTCCTACAGTTATTGGGATGACTATTTCGCCTTGAGCGCCTGGCGGAACTGCGAATACCTGGCGCTTGAAATCGGTGACAAGAGGGTCGCCGCGCACGCGAAAGCGAAGGGCCGGGAGTTCGCCGCGAACCTTACCCGCTCCATCCGCAGGACCGCCGAGCATATGGGGACGGACCTCATTCCTGGCTCTGCCGACCGCGACGACGTCGATCCGACTTCGACCTCGATCGCCTTCGAGCCCTGCCGAGTCGAGGACGCGCTTCCGCCCGAGTTGGTCGCCGGCACGTACGACCGCGCCGCCGCCCGGGTCAAGGAGATCTCTTCGCCTGATTTCAAAGCGAACTACTCGCCCTATGACTTGCGCAACCTCAACGCCTTTGTGTCCCTGGGCCGATACGACGACGCCTTCCGCCTGCTTTCGGTCATGCTCGCGTCGCGCAGGCCTCGCGGTTGGAGGGGATGGGCCGAGGTCGTCTGGAGCGACATGCGGGCGCCGGAATACATCGGCGACATGCCGCACACCTGGATTGGAGCGGAATTCGCCACCGCGATTCGGCGGATGCTGGTAAGGGAAAACGGCGGCGTGCTCGAACTGTTCCCCGCCGTTCCTGACGCTTGGTGGGCTGGCGAGGGGATAGCGCTGCGTCAACTGCCGACGGGTTTCGGCCTCGTCAGTCTCAAGGCTCGGCGCAGTCGGTCCCAGGCGACCGTCGAACTCGCCTTGACGGGCGCGGCGCCGGACCGAATTACGTTCCGATATCCGGGAGCCAAGCTCGCCCGGGCGGACGGACACTCGTGCGACATCGAAGCCGACGTCATCTCGGCCCGGAACTGGAGCCGGCTGGAAATCGATATTTGATCGGCTCGCCCCGGCGGACCGAAGTGTCTCCGATAGGCTGCGACCCAAAACGCAGAAAATGGGGCGGGCACGACCACATCATCGTGGCCCCGCGCGCCATCCTTGTCCCCGATCCTATCCGCCGGAGGACTGCTCGGCGGCAGGCCTCGGCTGGTCAGAAGTCTGGGGCGCCCGATCTGACTCGAAGGCGGGCCCTTGCGGATCCCTGACGAGGCGAACTTTGTAATGATAGACGCCGGATTCGGGCACGTCGTGGCCGACATTGATGAGGCCGATGTGACTCAGCGCACCTTGCATGATTTCTCGGATTCGCTTCCGCGTTGTTGGGTTGAGAATATCGAGCGCATCGTTCGCTACCACCCAGTTCGGTTGTTGTAGGACGACACGGGCAAAGGCCAGGCTTTGTTTCTCGTCATCCGTCAACCGGCGATCCCATCGGTCTTCAACATCCAGTTCGGCCTTGAGGTGCTCCAGCCCGACATCGGCGAGCGCCTTGGCGATGTCCGCAGCGTCGAAGTTGGAAACCGGGTGCGGATAGGCGACCGCCTCGCGCAGTGTGCCAGCCGGCGTATACGCGCGAACTGGCATGAACATGATGGATTGGCGAGGCGGGGCGGTGATCCGTCCGCTACCCCATGGCCAGAGGCCGCCGACGGCGCGAAACACCAAGGATTTTTCCTCGCCAGTTTCGCCGGTGATGAGCATGCGTTGTCCGGCTTGCAATTCAGTATGCGCTTCGCTCAGCTTGATGCAGCCAGCGGGCGATGAGACGCGAAGGTCGTCAATCTTTACTATAAGGTCGTCAGTCTCTTTGAATGCGATGCGGCTGGTGTCTCGGCCGAGATCATCCATTGTCAAAATCTTTTGCCGGAAACTCGCCACACGCAAGAGCGTCGCTCGCCAATCGGCAATGCCGGAGAAATTGTCGACGAACCATCTGAGCGCCTGCTGCACCTGATTGAAGGCGCCGACAATCACCATCAGTTCCCCGAAGCTGATGCTGCTGTGGAAATAGGCAGGCGCCGCCACAAGGATCGGAGCTATGATCGTGAACCAGCCATAGCCGGCGGTGACAAGGGTCAGCCGGGTCGTAGCGTTGACAATCCGCCACGAGATGTCGAGGACCGTCCGGAACACCCCGGCGATGTGGTTCCTCTCATCAGCCTCGCCGCGGGAAAGCGTAATGGCGTCGATCTGCTCATTCACGCGCACGAGCGCATAACGAAAGTCCGCTTCCCGCGCATAGTGCTCGGCGTTCAGATTGATGAGCGGCCGACCGACCCGCCAGCTAAGGGCGGAAGCGATGGCGGCGTAGGCCAGCGCGCACCACACCATGTATCCCGGCACGACATAGGCGCCGCCAAGAATCGACAGAACCATATGGCTCGACAACATCCAGAGCACGCCGACGAAGCTCGCAAGAAGGAGCGTCGATTGCAGAAGGCCTATGCCGAGATCCGTCGTGAGATCCGACAGGTGCTGGGCGTCCTGCTGGATGCGCTGATCGGGATTTTCGCCGATCTTGCCCGCGTTCGACAGTCGAAAGGCGCGCGCCGGCGCGAGCCACTGCTCCAAGAGGTCGTCGACCAAACCCTGGCGCAAAACCACCTTTGACGACATGTTGAGCCACAACTGCGCGACGTTGAGAATCAGCAAAACGCCCGCGAGGACGGCGAAGACGCCGAGCTGTTGGATGAAGAGCTGCATGTCCTTGCGCGCCAGCGCGTTGTAAAATGGCCCGTTCCAGGCGTTGAGCTTGATCTGCGAATAGGCCGTCGCGCCCACGACGGCGACAAGACCGAGGCCCAGCAGCGACAGCTTGGGGCGCTGGCGGGAGGCCCAAAGCGCTGACGCCATCGTCCTGAACTCCGAGAAGAACGCGCCCCAATCGATCCCGTCCGTCGTCACGGCATCGGTCGGTGATTTGCTGGGCTCTGCCGCCATCGAGTTTGATCCGTTGCCCCCGTCCGCTCCGTCTCGGCCGTCCGAAGCGTCTCCGGACGGACGTTCGGGCGCCAGAAAGCGCGCCGCCGCTGCCCGTGAAGCCCTGTTTCGATGTAAGAGACTATAGGACGAGAAGCCATCCGCTGGCGACTTTTGCCAAAGGCGAGCGGCCAACACGCCAACTGAGATACGATGCGGCTGCGGCGTAAAGAAGCGCGCACCAGACCATATAGCCGGGCGGAGCGAAGTTCCGGCCCGCGATCAGCAGAAACATCCCTTGCGACAGCCCCCATGGCAGTTCGCAGCCCGCACACGCGGCTTTCTGAGGCGAGCTCCCGCAGCCTCCGATAGCCTCGCCGCCACTGCCAAGCATTTTGGCGCGTATGGCGCCGTGACCGCGGGTCGTGAATACGCGGCCGTCGCCAAGCTTATAAGCGTCGCAATCTTATCGAGCGCTGCGTCAACGCCCTGAAGCAGTTTCGGCGCATTGCGACGCGCTACGAGAAGACCGCCCGGGCCTTCCTCTCCATGCTATGTATCGGGGCAGCAAGGCTCTGGATCAAAACTGTCAACACGGGCCTAGTCTCGTTCGGCTTCAGCCTCTTGCTCCAATCGCAAAATATGCGCTCGTAGCATATCAAATCCCTCTTCGGCGACATCGCTAAACAGCGGATCCCTATGGCCGGTCAGGGCCGTGGTGATCTCCATCCAATCTTGAGGCTCTAAAGCCTTGAGGGCGGCAGGAAGGAAATCACGATCTTCCATCATGATGTGATGCCGCTCGTGCTCTATGAAGTCGCGAACGACAGTATCCACATATTGCCGAAGGATGTGATGGTCCACCAAGGCACGGTCCACCGCCTGAGTGACGCGGTGCAAACGTTCGGCCCCTTTTTGGTGCTCGCGAGCGAGATCACCAACCTTCGCAGCCGCAGCGGGATCGCGAATTCTTAGTTTGGCAAAGACCAAATCTTCCTGGGGATGGTG
>JAFAHO010000151.1 GCA_019237205.1 Hyphomicrobiales bacterium | reverse complement strand
AATCGGAGGTGTCGCCGAAGCCGAAAGCGCGCCGCAGCTTAACGCCCGCGCCCTCCATGGTCGGCCGCGACTGGTTGACGCGCTTGACAGGACGAATGGACATGAAGCCTCCAGATCGATGAGACAGATGGAATGGGTTCCCGAAATACTGGCGTCATTCCCCGCCGGGAAATGACAAGCCGGGCAAATTCTTTGGCCGGAAACCCGTGTTGCCGGCAAAGATAGGAATAGGGGCCGCCCTGCGCAAGTATATCAGCCGGAGTGAACCGTTCCATCAGCCGGGGCGAAGGATCGTCCTTAGCCGCAAGTCCGGCAGGACCTCGAAGGCCGCCGGAGCTAGAAACCGACCAGATTCGCCGCCGCCAGCCCCGCGAGGACGAGGCTCCCAAGAAGCGCGAAGATCGAGGTCAGGAACCAGCGGAGCGTTGTGCGATACTCCCGCTCGTCGTCGTCCTCGATCTGCAGCGAACGCCAGAGCGCATAGAACTCGAGGAGAAGCGCAATCAGCAACGCGAACCAGGCGACGACCGCAGCGCGCGTCACCTCGCCGGACACCTCGAAGCTAAAGTAGCGCAGCAACAGGAGGGAGAAGCCGAGAATGACGGAGATGGCGGAGATCATGCCCTGGCGAAAACCGGCAGGGATCGGAACGCGCGGCTTTGAGCTGTCGGCCATCGCCCGAGCATAGGGTTCCCGAGCGATGTCGGAAAGTCGGAAGGACGCCGCAGTCACCGCGGGCGAGCGATCTCCCCCTTGGGCCTTCCCCCGATGCGCGTCGCGGCTTCCGCCCCGGCCGTGACCGCGCGCTTCAGAGCCGCCTCGACGTCCGCTCCTTTCAGCCGTGCGGCGAGAAAGGCGGCGACGAAGGCGTCGCCCGCGCCGGTCGCATCCACCGCCTTGACCTTGGGCGTTGCGATCCGCCAGCGCGCCGCGCCCTCTGCGGCCACGCAGCCCGCCGCGCCGCGCTTGAGAACCACGAGCGGATAGCGCGCGGCGAGGCGCGCGCATTGCGTCTCGGGATCCTCCGAGCCCGTCAGGACGGCCGCTTCGTCCTCGTTGGGAAAGAGGATCGCCGCGCCCTTCGTCCATTCGAGAAATTGCTGCGGCCCGACCTCGCGCAAGAACTCCGCCGAAGCCGGATCGACGCTGACCGGCGTCGCGCCGGCGCGGCGCATGACGTCGAGCACCGCTTCGCGAGGAGAGTGAGCGAAGAAGGAATAGCCGGAAAGATGGATGAGCGCCGCTCCGGCGATCAACGTATCGGCGATGTCGGGGGCTGAAAGCGCCTCGTTGGCGCCGCGGTCGGTGAAGAAGCTGCGCTCG
Organism: Hyphomicrobiales bacterium; assembly: GCA_019237205.1. Lineage (GTDB taxonomy): Bacteria > Pseudomonadota > Alphaproteobacteria > Rhizobiales > Beijerinckiaceae > Roseiarcus. The sequence continues at coordinate 6,930 of JAFAHO010000151.1, read as the reverse complement.
CCGGACGGGTCGATCAGCGCGACCAGCCGCCCGGTCGGACGCTCGGGATCGCCGATGAGATGCGGCGCCACGCCAGCGCGGGAAAGCCGCGCGGCCTCGGCCTCCACGTCGCTGAAACCGACGCGGGCGACGAAATCGACGGCAACGCCAAAAGACGCGAGCCACGCCGCCTGATTGGCCGCCGAGCCGCCGGGTTCGACCGCGATCGACGCCCGCCGGTCGGACCCGCGCGCTAGCGGACCGTGGGGGCGGACGATCACGTCCGTCATCACGTCGCCGATGACGAGGACGCGGGGGTTTGTGCAAGTCCCCGCTTTGCCCTCAGAAGTCGGCATCGCAAAGCGATTCGAGCGCCCGGAGCGCCGCGCAGACGTTTGGCGCCTGCCGGCGCGTGGCTGGCAGGTTCACGGCGTTCGGCGCAGCGCTTCGCTCACTGCGGAAGGGTTGCGCCCGATCACCACAAGATAAGCGCGGGCGGCGGCGTCGGGGTCTTTGCGCCCCTGTTCCCAGTCCCGCAACGTGCCGAGCGGAATCCGAAACCGCGCCGCGAATTCTTCCTGCGACAAGCCGAGCGCCCGGCGGATGACCTTGACCTGAGGCGTCCGTTTCATTTGCGCCAGCCGTTTCGGCGTCAGGGGCTGTGCGTCGGGATCGGCAAGCGCCGCGGCATGGATATCCTTCTCCGACATCGTGTCGGCGCGCCGCCAGTCATTCGTTGTTTTCTTCATGATATCGCCTTCGCTCGAACGGCTCCGCCAGTCGCGCCGAGATCATCCGAATGGAGTCGCCTCTCATTGTGTAGGCGACAAACAGCAGGCGGCCTTCGGCCATGCCAATGACGACGAACCGGTCCTCGCCGTAATCCTTGCTCTTGTCGAGCCAATCGAGGGCGAACGGATCCTTCAACGCTTCGCGAGCCGCTTCGAACGTGACGCCGTGGCGCTCCACATTCGCAACGGCTTTCGCGTCATGAGCTTGTACCAGTCGGGCGGCAGCCCGATGATCTCCCGCGGGTAGCAGGAGCAGAGCGTGCAGACGAGAAGGTTATGAACCTTCTCCGTGTTCTCGACGATTATGAGCTGGGTATCCTCGAAAAAGCTGATGCCAAGTTCTTCACAGGGCGGACGACCGTTGTCGAGCAACCGCGCGCGAAACTCTGGATCAACCCAGGCTCGCGCCACCAAGGCAGCGGCCTTTCCACCCGTCCGACGCTTTCCGCCATGATTGCATCCTCCCTTACAGGCGTTGGACCTGCTCCGCCACGCTATTTGGCGAGCCGAGGCGACGCGTTGCCAAAAAAACGGACTTGTGCAAATCTTCCGGGTGCAATTGGTGGCGATCGGCAATGCGGCAAACGCGACGATCATGCTAGGCTTGTCGGCCAGATCCTTCAATCCCTCGGCGCCATCAGAATCCAGAAGCGACATCGCCCAATGAGCGACGCGCGGTGCGAGGTACAAGGCTTATTCCTTGGCTCATGATCGCCGGCACCTCCTCGCGCAAGCGCCGACAAAGAGCGCGATAATCGGTCATCGTATGGCTTTCGACAGAATCCCGAACCCGCAGAAGAGGCGGAGGCGGATCGTTTAGCACCACGAGCGGGTAGGAAACGCGATTTGAAAGGGCCAGAGGGAGGGAGAGATCCGTGTTGTCGATTCTGAAAGACCAACTGTTTGGTCTGAACGGCTTGGTCACCGTGTCGAACTTGCTCTTTCTGGCGGCCTTTTCGGTGCGAGACGTGCTTGCTCTACGAGCTCTGTCGATTGCCTCTTACTGCGTCATAATGCCGTACTACTATTTTCAGGGAGACCCGCTATGGCCACCCTTTTTTTGGGGGATGACCTTCATTGTTATCAATGGGTTCCGGGTCGCGCTCTTGATCCTGGACCGGCGGCCCGTTGTTCTGAACGAGCGAGAAGCAGAACTCTGTCGCTTGGCCTTCAACGGCGCTGACAAGCGGGAATTCCTCAAGCTGGCAGTGCTAGCCAAATGGAGAGAGTGCGAACCTGGCGAGTTCATATTGCGAAAAGGCCAGAACATAGCTGAGGCAATTGTTCTGATATCGGGTCAGGTCGATGCACTGGTGGACGGCAGGGCGGTTCTGTCGCTTCGCGCCGGCCAGTTGATCGGCGATGTGAACGCTTATGCCGGGCTGGCCAATCCCATGGATGTTGTAGTGCGGAGCCGCGCGCGGATTGCTGCATGGGATATCAAACGCGTCAGGGAGTTCCTCGCGAGCAGACCGGAATTGCGAACCAACATCCTGGAAATCGAGGCTACCGATCTGGCCGCCAAATACCGTGAAGTTGCTGGCATCCCGTCTGGGAAGGCGCCATTGGTTTAGAACAGGCCAGCCGGAGAAGGAATGCCCGGCAAGCACCGTCGGCCCGTCTTGACGATCCAGCACGCGATGCGTCTCCGCCACCGCCTCATCGAGCGTGGTCAGCGGATTTTGAACGGACGTCACATTCAACCCTGCCGCCTGCAAGCGCGGGATCACCTCCGACCAGCACGATCCGTCTGCAAAACAGCTCGTGGACCAGCACGACGTTTTGATCGCGAGCGCCTTCGGCCGCGCGCGTGGGATGTGAGGCCAGCGCGACCGCAGCGGCTGCGATGGCGCCGGCGAGCGCACGCAAGGCCTTACAGCCTCGCCAGCTCCCCCGCCGCCTGCGCGGCGAGGATGGCGTTGTTCTTGATGAGCGCGATATTGGCCTCCAGACTCCTGCCTCCGGTGAGCTCCACCACGCGCTGGAGCAGGAATGGCGTCGCTTCCTTCTTGGCGACGCCTTGCGCCTTGGCCTCCGCCACCGCCTCGGCGATGCGCCCCTCGATCATGGCTTCCTCGAGCGCGTGATCCTCGGGGACAGGGTTGGCGATCAAGAGGCCGCCGGGGCCGATGTCGCGCTGGAGGCGGATCATGCGGGCGAGATCGCGCAAACCGTCGCAGCGATGCTCCAGTTTGAAGCCGGACGAGCGGGCGTAGAAGGCGGGGAATTCGTCGCAGCGGTAGCCGACGATCGCCACCCCCTGCGTCTCTAAGAACTCGAGCGTCTTCTCGATGTCGAGGATCGACTTCGCCCCGGCGCAGACGACCGCGACGCGCGTGCGCGAGAGCTCGACCAGATCGGCGGAGATGTCGAAGGTCTCCTCGGCGCCGCGATGGACGCCGCCGATCCCGCCTGTCGCGAAGATCTCGATCCCGGCGAGGCCTGCGATGAACATCGTCGCTGCGACGGTGGTGCCGGCCGCGCCGTGGCGCGCCGCGACGGGAGCGAGATCGCGCCGCGAGGCCTTGACCACGCCGCCCGAGAGCTGGCCGAGGCTTTCGATCTCGTTCCGATCGAGTCCGACCCGAATGCGCCCGCCGATGACAGCGATGGTCGCCGGCGCCGCGCCCGCCGCCCGCACCGCGTCCTCGACCATGCGGGCCGTCTCGACGTTGCGGGGGTAGGGCATGCCGTGGGTGATGATGGTCGATTCGAGCGCGACAATGGGTTTGCGCTCAGCCCGTGCCTCCGCAATCTCGGGCGAGAAATCCATCAGATCGGCGGCGCTCATTGAAAAATCTCCCTCCAGCCGCGACCGGCTCTGGCGATTATCGGGACTTGAAGCCGCCGGATCAATGGCCCGCTCGGGCGTGCGCCGGCGCGCGTGCGTCAAGCGGACGCTAACCGTCCCGGCGGTTTCCCAAGGGTCAGACGAGCAGCGGTTTGAAGTTCGTGAGGCGAATGCGCTAGTTTAGCCTGGGCGCTTGGAATCCGCCGCCGGGGTCGGGATTGCGGCAGGAGAGCGAGCGAGTTTGGGAACCGACGCCATGGACGACAGGCCCGAGGGCCATCAGGCGCCGAAGCCGGACCTCGCGGCGGCGGTGAGGCGCGCGCGAGCGGAGAACGCCGAACGCGCGGAAGCGATCGCTGATCTGCGGGAGATCGAGGCAGGCCGCCTGGCGCTGCTCGAAAGCGCGCTAAAAGCCGTCGTGCGGCAGACGCCGCCGGGCGTCGACATGTTCGACCTGACGCTGACGCAGGGCGAGCGCCCGCGCGTCTATATCGACATGGTCGCCTTCGTCGACATGGGGCGCGACCGCCGGACCTATCGCTTCTTCCAGGACACGCTGCATGGGCGCGTCCTGATCGCGGAGAGCCAGCAGATCGACCCCATCGCGGCGGCGGTCACCAACTATGTCGCGCGCCGCCTCGTCGAGCGCGAACGCGCGCTCGCGTCGGGATGCGCGGTCGGCGCCGGGCAAACGCCTGACGCCTGGCCGATGCGAACCGCCGAGCCCGCCGGCGAAGCCGGACGCGATCCGTCGCCGCCTGCGTCCGCTCACGCTGAGAGCGCCAGGCCGGTCCCGACGGCCGCCGAGCAGGCCAAGCGGCCCCGGCGGGGCTGGGGCCATCGGCTCGGCAGCGCCTTCAGCTTCCTCCTGATGACATTGGGTTCGATCACGCTGATCCTGCTCCTGGCGCTGGGCGGCTATGTCGCCTGGACGATCCGGGTGCGGGACCTCTGGGCGCACTATATCGGCCACCCGCCGTTTTGAGGCTCAGCTCCGACTGCAGGCCGCAATCGGCGGGAGCCCCGCCGCGCGCAGAAGGGTACAATCAGGGCGTCTGCGGCCGCGGGGGCGATCGGCTTTCCAGAAGCGACCGCCGACCCATGGCCCTGTAAAGGAGGACGTCATGACCTATTGGCTGATACTTGTTGTGATCGGGTTTGGCAGCAACCCGACCGGCGGCTCCAACGTTCCAGCCCCAGCGTTGCATGTGGGCAATTTTCCGAGCTTCGACGCGTGCATGAGCGCGGCCAAGGAGGCCATGTCCAAAAACGGCAACGGATCGCCAAACGCCTCGTACCGGTTCCTCTGCGTGGAGGCTTCGAACGGAACAATGCCGCCGCCCTAGTGAGCGGCGCGCCAAAACCGCCGATGCCCATCAGGCGGACTTGATTCCCTTCTGGTCACCGTCGACAATCGTTCCACGACTGACCGCGCGGGCATGCGCGGAGGGCGAGGGAAAGCATGGACAGCGCCTTCTTTTCCGACCTTATGGCCTCGATCGCCGAACGCGGGCGGTCGGTCCTCAAGCTCACGGCCTGGCCGAGGGACGCGGCGAACCGCGCCGACTCGCTCGCCGACATGTGCGCTGCGCTTTTGACCGGGCGCGGCGAAGCCTCGGGCCTCGCGCTCGCGAGCGAGATTCTCGCGCGCTACCGCGCGCTTTCCGACGCCGACAGGCCCGTGTTCTTCCGCGCGATTGCGGACGGATTCGGGCCGGATCCGAAGCACGTGCAGGATGCGGTTGCTCGCTGGGCAGCGAGCGCCGATGAAGACGCGGCGAGCGGGATCCACTACGCCAGCGAGCCCCGCCGGCAGGAGCTTTTCCGCCGCCTCAATCGCGCGCCGGGCGGTACGGCGGCGCTCGTCGCCATGCGTGCGGACCTCTTCGAATGCATGCGCGAGGACCGCAGCCTTGCAGTGGTCGATCGCGATTTCCACCATCTCCTCGGCTCGTGGTTCAATCGCGGCTTTCTCGTCCTGCGCCGGATCGACTGGTCGTCGCCGGCCGCGATCCTCGAAAAACTCATTCGCTATGAGGCGGTGCACGAAATCCGCGACTGGGACGACCTGCGCCGGCGCATCGATCCCGCCGACCGGCGCTGCTACGCGTTCTTCCACCCGGCCCTGGTCGACGAGCCGCTGATCTTCGTCGAGGTCGCGCTGACAGCGGCGCCGCCGGACGCGATCGCGCCGCTGCTCGCGGAGAGGCGGGCGCATATCGCGGCGGACAAGGCGCGGGTCGCGGCGTTCTATTCGATCTCGAATTGCCAGCAGGGCCTGTCGAGCGTCAGCTTCGGCAATTTTCTGATCAAGCAGGTGGTGGAGGAAATCCGCCGCGACCTGCCGCGAATCGAGAGCTTCGTCACGCTCTCGCCCATGCCCGGATTTCGGGCCTGGCTCGAGACGACGGACGATCCGGCGGTGGAGGCGCTCGCCGCCGAGGCGCGCCGGCTGGCGCAGGACGAGAGCTGGGCGGCCCATCCCGAAAGCGCGGCGCGCGCGCGGAAAGCTCTGGAGCCGCTCGCGGCCTATTATCTCCTGAAAGCCCGCCGCCCGGACGGCCGGGTGATCGATTCCGTCGCGCGTTTCCATCTCGGCAACGGCGCGCGGCTCGAGCGCATCAACTGGATGGGCGACCTCTCGGTCAAGGGCCTCTTCGAATCCTACGGCGTGATGGTCAACTATCTCTACGATCTCGCCGAGATCGAGCGCAATCACGAGGCTTTCGCCAACCAGGGGGCGGTGGCGGCGTCGAGCGCGGTGAAGAAGCTCCTGCCCAGCGCCAGGGCTCGGGCCTCCGCGCCCGCGCTGCCCGCGCCGGGAGCGTGAGGGCCAGTTTGTGGGGCGCGGTCGATGACCGCGCCGCCGCGATCAGCGATCGCGGCTACAACCAGGGAGGAACCCCATGTACGCAGCAATTCGTCAGTATAAATCGAAGCCGGGCATGGCCGACGAACTCGCCACCCGGATCAAGGACGCGATCTCGCTCATCAGCAGCGTCTCCGGGTTCATGGGCTATTACGTGATCTATGCGCCGGACGACACGGTGACGGCGATCAGCATCTTCAATAAAGTCGAGGAGGCGGAGGAGTCGAACAAGCGCGCCCTCGCCTGGATCGAAGAGAATCTCGGGCCGATCGTCGTCGGACAGGCTACCGCCACAGCTGGGCCGGTGATCGTGCACTCGCTGCCGTAACCGGCGCCGCTCCCCTATTACTTTGTCAGGAAAATAGGGTTTACAACCCGAGACCCTGCCACGCATCGAGGCCCGCCTTCGCCCGAGTTCCGACCACTCAATTCTCCGGCATCCCCGCTTTGCGCAGGCCGTCGTTCAGCCGTTCGGTCATCTCGACGAAGCGTGGATCGCC
>JAFAHO010000098.1 GCA_019237205.1 Hyphomicrobiales bacterium | reverse complement strand
GCCCTTTTCCTCGTGATGTCCGCCCTTCATCTTCGCCGGCAGCATCGTCACTCCGAGCAAGGGAGTGAACAGCACCGCGACGATCCACGACACCACGAGGGAAACCGCGATCACAACGAACAAGGTATAGGTATACTCGCCCGCGTTGCTGCTGTTCAGCCCGATCGGAATGAAGCCGGCAACCGTGACCAGCGTACCGGTTAACATCGGAAAGGCTGTGTGGCTGTAGACGTAAGTCGCTGCCTTCACCAAGGGATCGCCGACCTCCAGTCGCGTCACCATCATTTCAACCGCAATCATGGCGTCGTCGACCAGAAGGCCGAGCGCGATGATCAGGGCGCCGAGCGAAATGCGCTGCAGCGAAATGCCGACCGCTTCGAGGTAGACGAAGACGATCACAAGCACGAGCGGGATCGAGCAGGCGACGACCAGTCCAGCGCGCAAGCCGAGCGAGACGAAGCTCACGCCGAGCACGATCGCGATCGCCTCCCACAGAGCTTCAGTGAACCCGTCCACCGCCTTCTTCACGACTTCGGGCTGATCGGATATGAGATGCACGCCGACCCCGATCGGCAGATGGCCCTCGATTTCGCGCATGCGCGCCTTCAGCGCTTCACCGAAGGTCAGGAGATTGCCGCTCGAGGCCATGGAGATTGCAAGCCCGATCGCCGGCTGGCCGTCGTAGCGAAACAGCATGTCGGGCGGATCGACATATCCGCGCGACACGTCGCAGATGTCGGCCAGGCGAAAGAAGCGGGCGCCGATGCGCAGATTGACTTCGCGCAGGCTCTGCTCCGAGACGAACGCGCCCGTGACCCGCGCGCTGACCCGTTCCTTGTCCGCCTGAATGACCCCGGTCGGCGCGACCGCGTTCTGCGCCGCAAGCGTCTCGACCACCTGCCGCCAATCGAGGCCGAGGCCGGCGAGCTTGCGCGGCGAGAAGTCGAGGTAGATCGCCTCGTCCTGGGCTCCGATCATCTCCACCTTGCCAATGCTCGGAACCGCGAGAACCTCCCTGCGCGCCTGCTCGACATAGTCGCGCAACTGACGCATCGTGAAGCCGTCGGCGGTGAAGGCGTAGATGTTGCCGTACACGTCGCCGAACTGGTCATCGAAATACGGACCGAGGATGCCCTGCGGAAACTGATATTCGATGTCCCATACGTGTTTGCGGACCTGATAAAAGGCGTCGGTGACGGCTTTGCCGCGCGTCTTGTCCTTCAGATAGACGAAGATCGTCGTCCGGCCTGGGATCGTGTAGCTTTTCGTGTAGTCGACCGCGTCGATCTCGGTCATCTCCTTCTCGATGCGATCGGTGATCTCCTCGATCGTGTCGCCGATCTTGGCGCCCGGCCATTGGACCTGAATCACCATGGTCTTGATCGTGAACGAGGGGTCCTCTTCGCGGCCCATGCCGAAATACGCCATGATCCCGGCGGCCATCGCGATCGCCATCAGGAACCAGACGAACGACCGATGCTCGAGCGCCCATTCCGAGAGGTTGAAGCTCTTCATGGCGAACTCTCGACCTTGACGCTCTCGCCGTCGGCGAGGCTGTGCACGCCGGCGATGACGACGCGGTCGCCCTGAGCGAGATCGCCGGCGACGACGGCGCTGTCGTCGAAGCGATCGACCTGCTTGATTGGGACTTTTCTGACCTTTCCCGACTTCGGGTCGGCGATCCACACGGCGGTCGCGCCGGCCTCGTCCGACACCGCCGCAGCCGGGACCACGAGTTGCGGCTGACTCGGCTCATGGAGGGTGACCTCGACCGTCGAGCCCAGCCGGAAGCCGCTCGGCGGATCGGGGAGCGAGAGCCGGATGCGGCGGGTTCGGGTCGCCGAATCGGCGGCCGGTGCGATCTCGCGCACCTTTCCGGTGGTCTGCACCGAGGGATCGGCGAGCAGCGAAATCGAGAACGCGACGTTTGTCGGGATGTCGTCGACCGCGGAATCGGGAACGTCGAACACCGCCTCGCGGACGTCCGGACGGGCAAGGGTGACGATCGGCTGGCCTGCGACGACGACCTGCCCGACTTCGGCGCTCCTTGCGGTGATCACGGCGTCGTAATTGGCGGCGAGGGTCGTATAGCCTAGCTCGATTTTCGCTTGCGAGAGGGCCGCTTTTGCCTGGTCGAGCGTGGCCTGAGCTGTGCCGAGGTTTGCGACCGCCACGTCGACGTTCGCCTGGGTCGTGGCGCCGGTCGTCAAGAGCCACCTCTGGCGCGTCGCCTCCGCCTGCGCCTTGTTCAGTTGCGCCAGGGCGGAGGCGAGGCTCGCCTCCCCGGCGGCGAACCTGAAGCGCTGCTGCGTTGGGTCGAGCGCCGCGACGCGCTCGCCCTGCTTCACCACGTCGCCGACGTCAACGTCGCGAGCGACGACCCGGCCGGCGGTTTGAAAGCCGACCTCGGTCGTATAGCGGGGCTCAATGACACCGGCGAAAGGCCCAATCGGCCGGGACGTTTCGACCGAGACGGGCGCAGTCAAAACAGGGCGCACGGGCTCGGGGGCGTCGGCCTCGTGATCGGCCTCGCAGCCGCCGAGGAGAAGCGCCAAGGCGAAGGGCGCCGGTCGCAGGCGCGAGGCGCGCCGGTTCATGGCTTCGCCTCGGAGACGAGTTCGATCTCTTCGCCGAGACGCAACGATTGGAGGCCGGCGCTGACGACGAGATCGCCGGGCGCAACGCCGCTCGAAAGGACGACAGTGTCGGTCAGGTAAGCCTCGACCTCGACGGTCTTGACCGAGACCTTCCTGGTTTCCGGGTCCACTACCCAGACCGCCGGCTTGCCGTCCCACTCGTAAAGAACGCTTTCCGGGAGCGAGACGGTTTTGACGGTCCCGGCCGGACCGGAGGCGACGACGGAGGCGTTCAGGGTCATGTTCGGCGGGGGCGCGTCGAGCCCGATCTTGACGCGCACCGTGCCCGAGGCGGCATCCACCGCGGGCGAGACTTCGCGCACAAAACCAGTCGTCTTCACGCTTGGGGTCGACAGCAACGCGACGTCAGCGCGCGCCGACCTTTCCAGCGCATGCGCGAGCAGCGATTCCTGAACCTCGAACACCGCGTCGCGCGGTCCGTCCGCCGCGATCGTGAAGACGGTTTCGCCTGCGGACACGACCTGCCCGACTTCCGCGCTTCGGCCGACGATGACGCCGTCGTGCTTGGGGGTCAGCACGGCGTAGGACAACCGCTCCTTCGCCGAGCCGAGGTCCGCCTCGGCGGAACGGACGCTGGCCTGGATCGAAAGCAGGCGCGCCTGCGCTTCGTCGAAGGCCGGCCGGGTGGCGAAGCCGCTGGCGAGCAGGTCGCGCGCGCGGTTGAAGGTCGCCGACGCCTCGCGCAGTTGCGCCAGGGCCGAGTTCACGGCGGCCTCAGCGTTGGCGACGGCGGTCTCGAGATCCTTGGGGTCGAGTTCGGCGAGAACGTCATCCGCCTTGACGTGATCGCCGATATCGACCCGCCGGCTGGCGATCCGGCCGCCGGCGCGAAAGGCGAGCGCGCTCTGCACACGGGCGGCAATGTAGCCTGTCATTCGGTAGCTGACGCTGTAGTCGTTGGCCTCGGCCCTTACCGCCTCGACGCGGTAGAGAGGTCGCGCCAGGGCCGCATCGCCCGCGAAGACGAGCGCGGCCGCCGCCGCAATACTCCTCCCAACGCCTCGCCAGGCTCCGACCTTCGTCGAAAATTCGCTGGTCCTCGCCGCCGGGCCTGCGGAGGCTCGAGGCCGACTTCCTCTCGACGGCCGCAATCCGGGCCGGAGGCGCTCGTGAATCCTCAGCACTGCTCGACTCCCAGGAGGGGCGCACGAAGCTGAGAGTAACTCTATGCGTCTCGCGCCTCGATTATGCGCGTGGCGTTTTTCCTTCTACTTTCGGTTAACTTTAGCTATCCCAGGATGTTTTCCGGCCCTGGTTGGGAATCGAGGCAGTTCATGATGCGCGGGGTTGTCCTGCCCGACTCGCCCGCCTTTGCGGGCAAGCTCGCGGGCGTAGGCTCTCGAGGGCGCCTCCAACCGCGTCAACCCCCGCGCGAGCGGGACAGCAGAAGGCGTGTGGGCGCGCAAGAATCTGGCAGGCCGCTGAAAGAGTCGGCCCAGAAGGCGCTGGTGTTTTTTCTTATCGGATGATTCCCTGGTTTTGACGACGAATCGGGGCGATTGATGCGCGGCGAAGATCGGACCAACGGGGCGTTGTTTTCTTCAGGATCAACAGAGTCAAGAGCGCGGTCGCGCAGCCGTCGCAGCGCAAGTTCCTCGGGTTCAGCTTCACACGGGGCGCGACGCCGAAGCGGCGCATCGCCCCGCGGGCGCTGGCCAAGCTCAAGGAACGCGTGCGCGAGGCGACGAGGCGGACGCGGGGCGCGAGTCTTGAAAAGATCGTCGAGGACCTGTCGCGCTATCTCATCGGCTGGCGCGCCTACTTCGGCTTCTGCGAGACGCCTTCGGTGTTGCGCGCGCTCGACCAGTGGATCAGGCGCAGGCTTCGATCCATCGTGCCCGGCTCCATCCGACCTGACTCTCTCCTTCCGCCACGCCTGGCGAGCCGGCTAATCCCCGGATCGATCTCTCATTGGGATTTTCAGCCCTTCGCAGCTGGATCACCCCTCGCAACCGCCAGTCGGATTGAAGTGGCGTTGGAAACCGCTCCTTCAGGACCAATCCAGCCTGGACTCCAGCAACAAAAACATATGTTTATGGACGGGCGCTAGCTAAGCTGTGAACTAATCGGAGCGATGCTTGTCGACTGTTACAATCCACGACGCGAAGACGAACTCTCTCCAAGCTCATTGCACGTGTCGAAGCAGGCGAGGAGATCGTGATTGCGCGCGGGAAGACGCCGGTGGCGCGACTGACGCCCGTTCGCGCGCCGCCAGCAACGCGCCGTTTTGGGGCGTTGAAGGGAATTGTGAGCGTAGGCCCTGAATTCTTCGAGGCGCTGACCAACGCGGACCTTGCAGAATGGGAGTAGCATGTCGCGCCTGCTGCTCGACACTCATTCATTTCTCTGGTGGCTGGCCGGCGACGAGAGCCTGAGCACAAGAGCACGCGCCGCCATTGGCGAGAACGCAAACGCCATCTTTGTTAGCGCTGCGTCGAGCTGGGAAATTACGACGAAGCATCGATTGGGAAAGCTTCCTGGCGCGAACGCGATCGCCTGGGACTTGGCGGGCGCTATCGAGTCTCAGGGCTTCGTTGGCCTGCCGATCACGATTCGTCATGGACAGGCTGCCGGCGCCCTGCCGGGGCCTCACCAGGATCCGTTCGACTTGAGGATCTCGTGCTGGTCTCCAACGAGCGTGCGTTCGACGCCTATGGCGTGCCGCGTCTGTGGTGAGGCGGGGCCCACGCCAGAAACATCGTGCGTCGGCAAGCAGCCGGCACAAGGTTGGGCGCACGGGATAATTCCTATCTATTCTGTTACTATGATTCATTTGCCCCCGATAATCGCCTTGCCTAAAATGCCTTGGCGGCGGATATCCTCTCGCTCGAACCATGCCCGATCCGGCGCATCCCACAGGAGCCTGTCAGACCGACACTCAGTGCGACATGCCGAAGGTTTCCGCGGCGCCGAGAAGTTATTGAATGTATCGTGTGGAGCTATTCTATGCGTGGCCGAACGCAGTCTTTGGCGGAGCTTCGTCAAAATCTTAATGAAACCGAAGGATTTATCAGTATATTAGAGAGCGCGAGTCGAGAGCTTAAGATCATCATCGATTGGGATGACGCCGTTCGGCCGGACCCCCAGCGCGGACGCCAGCTGACGTCCATCGCCGAGCAGCTCGCGATTGCGCGCGTCAAGCGGACCGCGCTCGCGCGACGGATTGAACGGCTCCAGACCAGGCCCGGTCAGCGCCGCGTTTAACCCTCTGCGTCGCGCGCGCTTGGCGTCCGCGGCGCCGGCACTCGCCTTCATTCCTGCGTCCAATTGCGGCGCCGGCGAAATGCCCCTATGGCTCGCCGGAACTCGATGAACGTCAAGGCCGGTCGCCGACCATGAAAACTCCGCGTAAATATTTCGAGCCGCTCGCCATCGGCGCTCCTCGTCCGCTCCTCGAACTGCCGTCCCGGCTCGAGCGCATGATTCATTTCGTGCCGCCGCACAACGAAAAAGTGCGGGCGAAGGCGGGCGAGCTCGCAGGCCAGGTCGACGTCGTGCTCGGCAATCTCGAGGACGCGATCCCGGTCGACGCCAAGACCGCCGCGCGCGAGGGCGTGATCGCCATGGCCAAGGCGACCGACTTCGGCTCGACCGGCCTTTGGGTGCGCGTCAACGCGCTGAACTCCCCCTGGTTTCTCGACGATATGACCCGGCTCGTCGGCGAGATCGGCGACAGGCTCGACGTCGTGATGATCCCCAAGGTCGAGGGCGACTGGGACATTCATTTCGTCGATCAGTATCTCGCGCTGCTCGAGGCGCGGCATGGGCTCAAGAGGCCAATTCTGGTGCACGCGATCCTCGAGACGGCCCAGGGCGTCAACAATGTCGCGGCGATTGCGGCTTCGTCTCCGCGAATGCACGGAATGAGCCTCGGGCCGGCCGATCTCGCGGCCTCGCGGGCGATGAAGACGACGCGCGTCGGCGGCGGTCATCCCGGGTACAAGGTGCTCGGCGACGCTTCCGAGCCTGGCGCGGCGCGACTCAGCGCCCAGCAGGATCCCTGGCACTATACGATCGCGCGGATGGTCGACGCCTGCGCGGCCAACGGCATCAAGCCGTTCTACGGACCCTTCGGCGATTTTTCCGATCCCGCTGGCTGCGAGGCGCAGTTCCGCAACGCGTTCCTGCTCGGCTGCGTAGGCGCATGGACCCTGCATCCGAGTCAGATCACGATCGCCAAGAAGGTGTTCTCGCCCGATCCGGCCGAAGTCGCCTTCGCGCGCAAGATTCTGGCCGCCATGCCGGACGGATCGGGCGCAGTCATGATCGACGGCAAGATGCAGGATGACGCGACCTGGAAGCAGGCGCGCGTCATCGTCGAACTCGCCAAGCAGGTCGCGGCGAGAGACCCCGAATACGCGGCGATCTACCAGTTCTGAACGCGCGGCGAATCGCGAATTGACGACGCGTGAGGCTCGGTTTAGGTCAGTTTTATGACGACCCGCATCGCCAAATTCGACATCGGTCAGGTGGTTAAGCACCGCATCTATCCGTTCCGCGGAGTCATTTTCGACGTCGATCCAACCTTCGCCAACACCGAGGAATGGTGGCGCTCGATCCCGGCGGAGATCCGTCCGTCCAAGGACCAGCCGTTCTATCATCTCTATGCCGAAAACGCCGACAGCCAGTATATCGCCTATGTGTCGGAACAGAATCTTCTGCCAGACGAATCGGGGGAGCCGGTGCGCCATCCGCAAGTCAGCGAGGCGTTCGAACGAACGCCCGACGGTCGCTATCGTTTTCGCGGAAAACCGCTCGCGAGCTGAGACGAGGCGCTCGCCAGAGCCCGAACGTCAAGGCGCGCCCGAGTCTCCGGACGCGCCTTTTCTTTTGGCTCCGCCTTTCCGAGGCGCCGGTCGAGCGCGCAAGCGGCCGCTACTGTTTCGGCTGAGCGGCTGGGGCTGGGGCGGTCGGAGCAGCTGGCGCAGCAGGAGCGGCGGCGGCAGGCGCCGCGGCCCCGCTCTGCTGCTGCTGTTGCAGCTCGAGCTGCTTGCGCTGCTCTTCGGCCTTTTTCTGCAGCTGCTGCTGCAACTGCTGGCGCTGCTGCTCCAGAAGCTTGGGGTCGGTCGGCTTGCCGTCGAAGGACGGGCCGAAATCCTTGAGCGGGATATTGAACGTCAATTCCCGGCCGGAGGGCTCGCCGCCGGGAACCCGCATCACGACGCTCAGCGTCTGGCCCTTTTTCATCGCCCCGAGGGTGCTCGCGCCGATGTCGACTTCCGCCGAGCAGGCGTTCTGGAAGCACATGTCGTACTTGCCCTCGATCGGCTCGCCCTTGTCGATGATGACTCGGAACCCCGGCTTCAACATCATGCCGATCGGCAGCATGAGGAGGCGCAGCTTGCGCTTCTCTTCACCCGCCTGTTCGAAGACGTTGATGCTGATCATCGGCGGCTGGTCGGCCGACGTCGCGAAGTCGCGCATGGTGGCGCAGGCGTCCTTGCAGGTGTTGGGCTCCTTGGCGCAGAATTTGGCCCATTGCGGCTCGGGCGATACGAGGTCGACCTTCGAGGGCGGCGGTGGCGGCGCGGGCTGGGCGCCGGGGGCAGGCTGGGCGCCGGGGGCAGGCTGCGCCTGAGCGGTGGGCGCGGGGGCAGGCGCAGCGGGCTTCGCCGGGGCGTTTTGCGCGAAGGCCGAGCCTGCGCAGGCCGCAAGGCTCAATGCGAGCGCAGCGGCGCCCCAGCGCGTGACATGAAAACTCATCAATCGTCCTTTCAGGCCGTAGGAATTGATCGCGATTGCCTCGCAGCGACGCGTCCAGCGTCTATCGGCGCCCTTGGTCCGGCTTCGGCGAGCCTTCGGGCGACAATATGACGCGACGGCGCCGCTAACGGGCGTTTCTTCAGTGCTCGCCCTCTTTCCACATTCGACGCGACAATCCAATAACATTTTGGTCGCGGCTCCCTCCGCGGCTCTCTCCCGCCTTCCAAAAACGGCGGGCGGGCGAAGAATCGGCGCAATTGTCCGGTGCTAACCTCAAGCAATGACAGGTTTTGCGATTCGTCTGGCGCTTGCCGCCGCTTTGTTGATCGCGACCGTCGCCGCGCGCGCCGAGATCGACGAGCCGGTCGGCGCGTTGGCGATGCATGGCGAGCCGGCGCTGTCGCCGGACTTCGCGCATCTTCCTTACGTCAACCCCGACGCGCCCAAGGGCGGCCGGCTCAATCTCGCCTATCTCGGCGCGTTCGACAGCCTGAACCCCTATAACGTCAAGGCGCTGTCGACCGCGGAAGGCCTCGTCGGCAACGTCTATCAGTCGCTGATGGCGCGGTCCGACGACGAACCATTCACCCTTTACGGGCTCATCGCAAAGCGCCTCGAGATCAACGACGCTCGTGACAAGCTCGTCTTCCATCTCGATCCGGCGGCGCATTTCTCCGACGGCTCGCCAATCACTTCCGCCGATGTCCTATTCAGCTTCAATCTCCTGAAGGCGAAAGGCCGTCCGCAGCAGCGCGCCGCCTTCAGTCTCGTGAAATCGATCGACGCCCCGGACGACCGGACCGTTCTCTACGATCTTTCGGGCGCCAACGACCGGGAGCTGCCGCTGACGCTCGCCATCATGCCGGTGCTGTCGCGCGCCCACACCGATGCGGAGCATTTCGAGGACCAGACGCTCCAAATTCCGGTAGCGTCCGGGCCCTATCGCGTTGCGGAGGTCAGGCCCGGGGAGCGGCTCGTTCTCGAGCGCGATCCAAACTACTGGGGGCGCGATTTGCCGATCTCGAAAGGCCTCTATAACTTCGACACGATCCGGATCGACTATTTTCGCGATGCGACGGCTATGTTCGAGGCTTTCAAGGCGGGGCTCATCGACTTCCGCATCGAGGAGGACGCGACGCGCTGGCGGTCCGAATACGATTTCCCCGCCGTCAGGGACGGCCGCATCGTCAAGGCCACCGTGCCGAACGGACTGCCGAAGGGCGTTTCGGGCTTCGCCTTCAACACGCGCCGCGCGCTCTTCGCCGACGCGCGCGTGCGCGAGGCGCTGGCTTCGATGTTCGACTTCGAGTGGATCAACGCCAATCTCTACGCCGGCGCGTTCCAACGCTCCGAGGGCTTTTTCGACGACAGCGACTTGTCGTCGATCGGCCGGCCGGCCTCCGAACGCGAGCGCGCGCTGCTCGCGCCCTTCCCCGGCGCGGTGCGCGACGATGTGATGGAGGGACAGTGGCGGGCGCCGGCGTCGGACGGGACCGGACGGGACCGGTCCGTCGCCCGGTCCGCGATCGAAAAGCTCGAGACGGCGGGCTACGCGCTCCAGGGCGGGCGCCTCGTCGATCGAAGCGGCGACCCGTTCGCCTTTGAGATCACGGTCAAGGACCGAGAGGAAGAGCGACTGGCGCTTGCCTATGCCCGCAATCTCGCGCGGATCGGAGTGGCGGCCAACGTGCGGCTGGTGGATGAGGTCCAGTTTCAGCGACGGCGCACGCGTTTTGATTTCGACATGATGATCGGCACGTGGACCGCTTCGCCCTCCCCCGGCAATGAGCAGCGCGGCCGCTGGAGTTCGGCCGCGGCCAATGCCGAAGGCGCCTACAACATTTCCGGCGCCGCCTCGCCCGCGATCGACGCGATGATCGCGGCGATCCTCGCGGCCAAGAGCAGCGAAGACTTCGTCGCCGCGGTGCGGGCGCTTGACCGGGTGCTGATCTCCGGCTTCTACATCGTGCCCCTCTACTATGCCCCCGAACAGTGGATCGCCTATTCGAGCAGGCTCGGGCGGCCCGAGAGGACCCCGCTCTTTGGCGTCGACCTCGCGGCCTGGTGGAGGCGCGGGCCGTGAGGGAGCCCGGCGCCGCCGCGTGGCGACGGTCTCACTTGCCTTTGCGTAACCGCGGCGCCAACCTCGCGCGGCGGTTTAAGCCAAGACGTGGGCGCCCGCGACAGGCGCTGGCATGACGAGTGAGATGTACGTGACCCTCTACGCCGTTTCCGCCAAGCTCATCGCCGATCGCGCGCCCGAATTTTACACGCGCCTTACCGATGGCAGCATCGCAGCGCAACGTCCCGACGGCGCCGAAATCATCGCCGCCATGCGACGTGCACGCGTCGCGCCCGACGGCAATGCGCGCTGGATCGAGACTTGCTACTGCCCGACGCCACTCCGGCATGAACGCGCCACCGTGCTTGACCGCTATTTCACCGGGATTGAGACTATGGTCATCGACAAGCCTGTGACCTTCGACGGCGCACCGCTGATGGACCGGCTCGCCGCGCGCTAGATCCTCGCCCGTCACCGAGAGCAGGAGTCGAACTGCGGCGCCGAATCGCACTTGAGGACGATGGAAGGCGGAAAAGGCATGAACCAAGAGAGCGAACCCCTCCTCATCGATATCGTCAGCGACGTCGTCTGTCCCTGGTGCTATCTCGGCGAAAAGCGCCTCGATGCGGCGCTCAAGCAGGAGCCTCAGCCGGTCGTCGTGCGCTGGCGTCCCTACCAGCTCGATCCGACGATCCCCGAGGGCGGGTTCGACCGCGCCGCCTATATGGAGAAGAAATTCGGCAGGGACGGCCGGCTGAAGACCGTCCACGACAATCTCGTCCGACTCGGCGCCGAAGTCGGCCTTCACTTCGCTTTCGACCGGATCAAGCGCGCGCCGAACACCCTCGACGCCCATCGCCTCATCCGCTGGTCCGCCTCGGCCCACGCGCAACGCGACGTCGTCGACCGGCTGTTTAAGGCCTATTTCGTCGAAGGACGCGACATCGGCGACCGCGCCGTGCTGATCGACATCGCCAGAGAGAGCGGGCTCGACGCCGGCCTCGTCGAAAAGCTGCTCGGCGAAGACGTGGACAAGGACGCCGTGCGGCGCGAGATCGCCGAGGCGCAGGCGATCGGCGTGACGGGCGTGCCGTTCTTCATCTTCGCCAGCCGCCTCGCCGTGCCCGGCGCGCAGAATGTGGATGTGTTGCGCCGCGCGATGGCGCAGGCGCGACAGGCAATGAAAGAGCAGGCGGCGTAACCTCTCCTGACCCCGCCGGAAAGAGTCCGAGTTCGCATGACGACGTCCCTCCCCCATCCGCGCGGCGGCCTCTATTTCGAGGACTTTTCCGTCGGCCACATCTTCCGCCATCGCCTGACCCGCACCGTCACGCAGATGGACAACATGCTGTTCTCCAATATGACGCTCAATCCGCAGCCGCTGCATATCGACGCGCATTTCTGCGCGACCGAGACCGAATGGGGCCAGCCGCTGATGAACTCGCTTTTCACCCTCGGCCTCATGATCGGCATTTCCGTCAACGACACCACGGTCGGCACGACCATCGCCAATCTCGGCATGACCGACGTGGCTTTCCCGGCGCCGCTGTTCGAGGGCGATACGCTTCGCGCCGAGACGGAGGTGCTGTCGGTGCGGGCCTCAAAGTCGCGGCCCGACGCAGGGCTGGTCGAGTTCCGCCACCAGGCGTTCAAGCAGGACGGCACGCTGGTCGCCGAGTGCCGCCGCACCGCTTTCATGCGCCGGCGCGGGCCAGAAGTGCTTTCGGCCTGACGTTGCGCTCACTCATCATCGCGCCGGGCGACGACGAGGCGAGGCTTCAAGCGGCCCTCGAGAGCGGCGCCGATGCGGTCGTGATCGATCTTGTCGTTGCGCCCGGAGCGAGGACGGCGGCGCGGGCGAACGCGACGCGTCTCCTCGCGAAGGCAGAAGCGCTTACCCCGACGCTGTTGGTCAGGGTGAACCCGCTCGGAGACGCCGAGACCGATGGCGACCTCGACGCCGTCATGGGGCAGGCGCCCTTGGCGATCGTGTTGCCCAGGGCGTTCAAGGCCGGCATCCAGCAGCTCTCCGCGAGGCTCGCCGTGCGCGAGGCGTTCGGCGGCCTCGAGGACGGTTCGACGCGCATCGTTGCAATCGCCGACACGGCCGCAGCGCTGATCGGCCTGGCGGGGGCCAGGGACATGAGCGCGCGGCTGATCGGCCTCGCCTGGGACGGCAAGGCCCTACAGGCGGAGATCGGCGCCGAGACCTGCCGGGACGAGTCCGGCGCCTATGCCGGGCCTTATCGTCTCGCCCGCGACCTCATGCTTCTCGCAGCGACCGCGGCGGGCGTGGCGGCGATCGATGCGGCTTCGACCGACATTCGCGATCCCGAGAGCCTCCGCGCCGAGGCATTCGCCGCATGGCGCGACGGATTCGCCGCGAAGCTCGCCGTCAATCCGGATCAGGCGAAAATCATCAACAAGGTTTTCGGCGCCCGGCGATGACCGCCTCGCGCGTCTCTTGATGGGCCGCTATCACTCCGCCGGGACGGTCGCGTCCTTCGCCGGCCGCGCTATGCGCGCCGGGGCGGGCGCCGCCGGCTTCGCGCGTCCAGGCGCATGGTCGTGCGGCGCGTGCTCGTCGCTCTGGCCGATCAGGCCGCTGAAGAGGCGCCACGTGAGCCGGCCGACATCGTCCATCACCGTGAACACAGCTGGCACGAAGACGAGCGACAGCATCGTCGACATGATGAGGCCGCCGATCACCGCGATCGCCATCGGCGAGCGGAAGCCGCCGCCGTCGCCCAGACCCAGCGCCGAGGGGAACATGCCGGCGGCCATCGCGATCGTCGTCATGACGATCGGCCTCGCGCGCTTACGGCCCGCCTCGACCAGCGCGTCGAGCCGCGACGAACCGCGGCCGATCTCCTCGACAGCGAAGTCGACCAGCATGATCGCGTTCTTGGTCACGATCCCCATCAGCATCAGAATGCCGATCACCACCGGCATCGAGATCGCCTTGTGGGTGATGAAAAGGGCGATGATCGCCCCGCCAATCGAGAGCGGCAGCGAGACGAGAATGGTGATCGGCTGCAGGAAACTGCCGAACAGCAGCACCAGGAGGCCATAGACCATCATCAGGCCGGCGCCCATCGCGGCGGCAAAGGAGGCGAACACCTCGCTCATGATCTCGACATCGCCCGTCTCGCGAATTTCGACCCCCGCCGGCAGGTTTTTCGCCGTCGGCAGCGCACGGATCGCTTCGACCGCCGCGCCGAGCGCCGTGTCGCCGCGGAGATCCCCCTCAATCGTCACGCGCCGGGAGCGATCGTAGCGGTTGATCGCGGTCGGTCCGTGGCTGATCGAGAAATCCGCCACGACCGAGAGCGGCGTGGTCGCGCCGCCGCTTGTCGGGACCCGCAGCTCCTGCAAAAGACCGACGCGCGACCGCGCCGCCTGGTCGAGTTCGACCCGGATCGGAATCAGTCGGTCGCCGGCGTTGAACTTGGCAAGATTAGCGTCGATGTCACCGAGCGTCGCGACCCGGATGGTCTCAGAAAGCGCCTCGGTCGAGACGCCGAGATCGGCCGCGACCTGCCGTCTCGGTTCGATCCGCAACTCCGGGCGCTCCAGCTCCGCCGTCGACATCGGGTTCTCGATGACTGGGATCGCGCGCATCTCGCTGGCGATCTGGTTCGCCGTGTCGTTGATGACGTCGATGTCCGGACCGGCGATGATGAGCGAGAGATCGCGCTGGCCGTTGTCCTTCATGAACCAGTAGCGGATGTCGGGCTCGTCGGCGAGCATCGCGCCGATCCTCAATTGCAGGTCCTTCTGCGTCGCCTCGCGCTCGGATTTGTGCACAAGATTGATGACGAAGGTCGCTTTCCGCGGTTCGGCGCCGCTGGCGCCGCCGAGGATCTGCCCGCCGAAGATGAGCGCAGAGCGGACTTCGGGAGTCGCCCTAAGCTTCTCGGAAATCCTTCGGGTGACACGATCAGTGTCGTCCAGCCGCGAACCCGGCGGCAGCTCGACCGCGAGCAGCACGCGACCGACATCGTCCGCCGGAATGAAACCTGACGGCAAGAGGCTCGTCGACAAGAGCGAGGCGGCGAAGATCAGCGCGCCGATGAAGAGCGTAATCCACCGATGGCGCACCGAGGCGCGCACCAGTCTCGTATACCCACGCATAATCGCGCCGTCGGCGTGGACCGCGTCGTGCGGCGCGCGCAGGAAATAGGCGGAGATCACAGGCGTGACAAAGCGTGCGACCAGCAGCGAGAATATGACCGCGATCGCAACCGTCAGGCCAAACTGGCGGAAATATTGCCCGGCGATGCCGCCCATGAAGCTGACCGGCGAGAAGATCGCGACGATCGACAGCGAGATGGCGATGACCGCAAGGCCGATCTCGTCGGCCGCCTCCAGCGAGGCGCGCCAGGCGGATTTGCCCATGCGCATGTGGCGCACGATGTTCTCGATCTCGACGATCGCGTCGTCGACCAGAATGCCGGTCACCAGCGTGATCGCGAGCAGGCTCACGAGATTGATCGAGAAGCCGATCGCGTCCATCGCCCAGAAAGTCGGAATGACCGAGAGCGGCAGCGCGACGGCGGTCACGATTGTTGCGCGCAGATCGCGCAGGAAGACGAAAACGACGACGACCGCGAGCAGCGCGCCCTCGATCAGCGTCTCCATCGTCGAGTGGTAATTGCCGAGCTCGTTGTCGACCTGGGTGTCGACTTTGGTGAAGGTCACTTCGGGATGCGCGGCCTCGATTGTCGCGAGACGCTTCGCGATCAGCTCATCGACGGTCACGTCGCTCGCGCCCTTGGCCCGCTTGACGCCGAAGGCGACAATCGGCTGGTCGAAGAGGCGGGTGAAGGTGCGCGGCTCGGCAGCGCCGTCGACGATCGTCCCGAGTTCGTCGAGCCTGACTTTGCGGCCGCCGGGCAACGCGATCGGCAGCGCCGCGAGATCGGCGACGCTGCGCGCCCCCGCAAGCGTTCGGATCGCCTGTTCCTGGCCGGCGACCTCGCCGCGGCCGCCGCCGAGATCGACATTGTCGGCGCGCACCTGCTCGTTGACGGCGGCCGCGGTGACGCCGAGGGCCAGCAGCTTTTCCGGGTCGAGGGAGACGCGGACCTCGCGGTCGACGCCGCCGGAGCGCTTGACCTCGCCCACGCCACGAATGCTTTGCAGGTCGCGCGCGACCGAATCGTCGATGAACCACGACAGTTGCTCGACGCTGAGGCCCGGCGCTGAAGCGGCGTAAGTGACGATCGGCAGGCCCTCGATGTCGATGCGGTTGACGATCGGCTCGTCGATGGAGCGCGGCAGATCGCTTCGAATCTTGGCGATCTGATCCTTCACGTCGTTTAGCGCGCGATCGATGTCGACCGAGCCGACGGTGAACTGCACGATGGTTGACGACGAGCCGTCGGCGACGGTCGAAATGAGATGCCAGACGCCATTGAGGCTCGCGACCGCATCCTCGACCTTCTTCGTCACCTGCGACTCGAGCTCCGACGGCGCTGCGCCGGACTGGGTGATCAGCACCTGCACGATCGGAATGTCGATATTGGGAAAGCGGGTGATCGACATCGACCGGAAGCTGACGAGGCCGAGGATGGTGAGGACCGCGAAGGCCACCACCGCGGGGATGGGGCGGCGGATCGACCAAGCCGAGACATTGAGGCGCACGGGTCCGCCTCCTAACCGCCGGCCGCAGTCGCTTCGGGCATCGCGCGCACGCGGTCGCCCGGTCTTAAGAAGGCGGCGGCGCGCGCCACAACGCTTTCGCCCGCGGCGACGCCGTCCCTGATCTCAACCGTGTCACCCTCGACGACGCCGGGCGTGACGCGCCGTTCTTCAACTCTCCCGTCGCGCACGACGTAGAGGCGCGCTGCATCGCCGTCGCGCCGCAGGGCAGAAGCAGGCGCGCCAACGCCGTCGCGCCGCGCAAGTTCAACCTCGCCCGAAGCAAAGGCGCCGATGCGGGCGTGCGACACGTCGCCGAGCGCAATCCTCACCTTGCCGGTGCGGCTTGCCTTGTCGACTTCCTCGGAGATGAGCCGCACCCGGCCTTCAACCGGATCGCCCACGCCCGGCAGACGCAGCGTCGCGGGCATGCCGACGGCGAAGCGAACCAGCGACTGCTCCGGCGCGTCGGCCTCGAGATCGATGGCGCCGTCGACGATGATGCGAAACAGCGCTTCGCCAGAGCCGCTGACGACCGCGCCGAGCCTCGCCGAGCGGTGGGTGACGAGCCCTGCGACCGGCGCCTTGATCTCCGTGCGGTCGAGCCGCACCTGCAACTCCTGCCTTTCGGCGTCGCGGCTCTTGCGGTCGGCTTCGGCGACGCTGAGCGCGTTGTTGGCGGCGGCCAGCTGGGCCTGCGCGGTTTTCAGCGCCGTTTCACGCTGCTCGATCGTCGAAACGGACATCACGCCGCCGCCGAGCTTCTGCGCGCGTCCAAAATCGTCGCTCGCCCATTTCTGCTGCGCTTCCGCCTGGGCGATCGTGCTACGCGATTGCTCGATCGCTGCGTCCGCGCGTTTGATGGCCGCGTCGTTCTGCGCGAGAAGAGCGTCGAGTTGGGTTCGATCGAGCCGCGCGAGGACCTGGCCGGCCTTGACCCAATCGCCATCCTCGGCATCGAGTTCGACGATGGAAAGCCCATCGATACGCGCGCCGACCATCGCCTCATCGCGCGCGACCAAAGTCCCGGAAACGAACAGACGATCGACGAATTCGCGACGTTCGGCCGGCGCGACGCTGACTGCGGGGGGAGGCGGAGCCGCCGGCTGCTCGGCTGCGGTCTGCGCGGGGCACGACGCCATTTTGTTTGGAGCGAATTTTGCCAGCAGCGCCGGAGGCAGCGCGCAAGGCGCGAAGGCGCTTGCAGCCCAGAGGCCCCCAAGCGCCAAGAGCGCGACGGCGGCGATGACGAGCAGCGAGCGCCGCATTTTCATACCTCTTTGGAGGCAGCTTGGTCGGGCTGAAGCGCGCCAGCAAACAGCGCCTCGAGGACGCCGACCGCCATCGCCATTTCCGCCTCCGGATCGAAATCGGTTTCGATTGCAATCCTCTTGAACAGACCGGCGACGAATGTGAAAAAGAAGCGCGCGCCGAAACGGGAATCAAGCGCCGGCGAGGCCGCGCCGGCCGCCTTCGCCGCATCCATGAGCCGCTCCAGGCCCGCCAGCACATCGGCGTCGATCGCCCGGGTGAGCTCGGCGACCCGCGGATTGCGGCCGGCCTCGGCCCAGATTTCGACAATCATCCGCGCCTTCTCAGGCGGCTTGCCGAACACGTGCTGGCGCAAGCCGGCGAAAATGGCGCCCGGGATATTGCGGCTGTCGGCCATCAAATCGGCGAAGGCCTGGGCGCGCTCTTCCTGATCGCGCGCGCACAAGCCCTCGACGATCGCCTCTTTGGACGGGAAATAGCGGTAAAGATTGCCGGCGCTCATGCCAATCTCTTCGGCCACATGCTGCATCGTGGTCGCGTGAAAGCCGTGGCGAACGAAGGCGCGCTCAGCCGCTTCGAGAATGTGCTGACGCCTTTCGGCCTCGGCGGCTTTCCGCGGTGGGGCAAAGCGGGCTAACGACATATCTTATCCATGAGAATGAACGTTCATTCTCATGGATAACTGCGGCGCCAATGTGGCGGCTGAGGGCGCGCCGAGCCTTGGCTTGGCCTTTCGCGTCGCTGCCGAATCGCGGGTCAGACGGCCGGCGGTTTCGCGATGGCCGCGGCCTCAGGCCTCGCGCGCGGATCCGGGAGTAGCGCCCCGAGAAGGCCAATCGCCGGCAGGAAAGCGCAGATCTGGTAGACGAAGCCGAGGCCGGTGCAGTCGGCGATGGCGCCGAGCAGCGCCGCGCCGATGCCGCCCAGGCCGAAGGACAGACCGAAGAAAAGCCCCGCTACCGCCCCAACATTGCCGGGCGTCAGCTCCTGGGCATAGACGACGATAGCCGAGAAGGCCGAGGAGATGACAAGGCCGATCGCGATCGAACAGATCGCCGTCCCGACGAGGCCCAGATGCGGCAAGAGAAGCGTGAACGGCAGCACGCCGAGGATCGAGCCCCAAATGACGAATTTCGCCCCGAACTGGTCGGTCAGCGGCCCGCCGAGGAAAGTGCCCGCCGCCACCGAGGCCAGAAAGACGAACAGCATCACCTGCGCCGTCTGCAGCGCCACGCCGAAGGCGCCCATCAGGTAGAAGGTGTAGTAGCTGCCGATGCTCGCAAGATAGAGCACCTTCGAGAAGAGAAGGATGATCAGCACCGCGATCGTGCGGATGACGACGGCCCGCGGGAGCGAAGGTCCGGCGGCGATCGACACATGCTTCCGCTGAGCCCGATGCGTCGCGTGCCAGCGGCTGACTCGGATCAAGAGAAAGACTGCGATCAGCGCGAGGATGGTGAAGGCGAGCACCGAGTGCTGCCCGAACGGCACGACGACGAAGGCGGCGAGCAGCGGTCCCATCGACTGGCCAAAATTGCCGCCGACCTGAAAGAGGCTCTGCGCGAACCCATGCCGCCCGCCCGATGCGGCGCGCGCGACGCGCGAGGCTTCCGGATGAAAGACGGCGCTGCCGATCCCGATCACGGCGACCGAAGCCAGGATCAGGAGATAGGTTTTCGCGAAGGCGAGCAGGAAGAGGCCGATCAGGGTGAAGGCCATGCCGACGGGCAGGATCCACTTCATCGGCCTCCGGTCCGCCGCGAGGCCGATCAGCGGCTGGAGGAGCGAAGCAGTCGACTGGAAGACGAAAGTGATGATTCCGACCTGAAAGAAGCTCAGCGCCAATTCGTCGCGGAACACCGGATAGAGCGCCGGCGCCAGCGACTGCATCACATCGTTGAGCATGTGCGAGGCGCTTAGCGCCACGATCACGCCGACCGCGGTCGTCTCGGCGCTCTTTCGCCGTTCGGCGGCGGATTCGACATCGGCATAGGTCGGCGCTGTGGTCAAATCCCTCTCCCGGCGCGCCGATGGACGAGCCCGTCGGCGCGATCGCAGCGACCGCAAAGAGCGGCCTCTTGCTTCGAGTTGATACCCTTGAGTTCTTACACTTATTTGGGCGCCAGAACCATGATCATCTGGCGGCCTTCCATCGACGGCTCCGCTTCGACCTTGGCGATCGGCGCCGTCTCCGTCCTCACCCGCTGCAGGAGCTTGAAGCCGATGTCCTGATGCGCCATCTCGCGGCCGCGAAAGCGCAGCGTCACTTTCACCTTGTCGCCTTCATCAAAGAAACGGCGCACCGAGCGCATCTTTACTTCATAATCGTGGTCGTCGATGCCCGGACGCAACTTGATCTCCTTGATCTCGACCACCTTCTGGCGCTTGCGCGCCTCGGCCGACTTCTTCTGCTCGAGGAAGCGAAATTTTCCGAAATCGAGGATCTTGCAGACGGGCGGGGTCGCGTTGGGAACGATCTCGACCAAGTCGAGCGAGGATTCCTCAGCGAGTTGCTGGGCTTCTGCGAGGTTGACGACGCCGCGATTGTGACCCTCGGCATCGATAAGCTGGACTTGGACTGCGCGGATGTCGCGATTGACGCGGGGCCCTCCTTTCTCTGGCGCCGCGGTTGCTTTCATAGGACGACGAATGGCCACTCTCCTCTTGTTCGTGTCAGCGGCGCCGTTTGGGCGCACGCAAAATACCCGCTCAGAGCCTCGACTCTGCGGATACCTAGAGATGGGTCAGAAGGGGGGCGAAGTCAATCGAATCGCGCCCCGGCGATGGCTTGGCGACGGCTCGCAGCGGCTGTCTACCGGCAAAGTTTGATCAGCGCGTTGCGGACTTTGCCGATGCCCTCGCGAGCAACAAGCATTTGCGCCTCGAACTCGGGTTCGCATCGAGCGGTCTGGCGCTTCGGCAAGATAGATGTTCTCGCCGTTCTTCAAATTGAGGCGCCTAAACGTCCTCGGGCAGAACCACGCCGAGTGAATGCCCGACCATTTGGATTTTCAATCGCGTCATAACAACCCACTAGATGCCCAGTTTTACAAAGAGCAGCACAATGGCTGCATACGGCGCAGTCCGTCTCTCGGCTACTCCCCGCGGTACACTGGCCTCCTCTTCTCCTTGAACGCCTTGACGCCTTCGACATAGTCGGCGCTGTCGTAGACGACGCGCCTGAGGCCCTGCACCCGTTCCCACCCTTGCGGACTCATCGGATGCGCGCCGGCCAGGATGCGCAACTCCTCCTTCATCACCGCGATCGAGAGCGGCGCGTTGCCGACAATGTCGGAGGCGATCGCATAGGTGAACGATTCGAGATCTTCTAGCGGAATCATGTGGTTGATGAGGCCCGCGCTCAGCGCGCGCTCAGCCGATATGGGCTTCGCGGTGAACGCCATCTCCTTGATGAGCCTGAGCGGCGCAGCGTTGAGGAAGGTCAGCATGCCCGAGACATTATAGGGCACGCCAAGCTTCGCCGGCGTGAGCGCAAAGGTGGCGTTCGGCGCGGCGACGATGATGTCGCAGGCGAGCGCCGCCTCGCAGCCGCCGCCCCAGACGCCGCCCTCGATCATCGCGATGACCGGCGCGGGATGATTCTCGATCGCCCGAACGAGACGCCGCAACGGATCGTACCAACCGAGCGGATCGCGGCGCCCCTCGGGCAGTTCGTCGACGTCATGGCCGGCAGACCAGATCTTGACGCCCGGACGCGCCCTCAGGACGACAGCGCGGACCCGCCGCCCAATGAAACCGTCCAGCGCATCGATGATCTCGGCGACCAAAGTCCCGCATAGCGCATTGCGCTTTTCGAAGTAGTCAAGACAGATCGCGCCGACGAAGTTTTCAATCTTCGTTTCGACCAGCGGCATGGCCGCGTCCTCCCTTGAAGATCACGACCATGCCGCCAATCCCACTGCCAGCGCAAGGATGCGAGCAGCTTTCCTTCAACTCGGCCGGTCCGAGGCCGTCGGCACGGGCGCGCCTTCAAAAAAATGCCCGAATGCGGCAGTTAAGTCTTCGAGCTCAGTTTTGAAACCGGCCCAGAAGTGAAGACCGACGGGGTGGGGCGCCGGCGACGCGTCGACTTGAAGCGCGTGATTTTGTCCCGCTTCGGCGTCGACTACCACGAGCGCTCCCATCGTCAATGTCAAAGAAACCGGGCATTCCCGCCGCCATGATCGCACCTCCGCGCTATGGCGTCAGAGAATCAGATCACGACCGATTCGGCGAGGTTTTTGGAGGCGCCGAACTGGCTCTCCAACCGCGTCTGCGAAACCTTCGACGACATCATCCGGCGAGACCTGGAACAAGCTCATCGCCCAACCCGAAACGATCATATCAATCGGGATGCGCCAATGGGCCCACGTCGATCATACCCATGACCGCTGGTATTATTACGAAAAAATACCGCGGTTTGTGAAAGGCTCGGCGCCTTGAATACTAGGATACTCAATTCACGCCGCGGAACCGATCCTCTTGCGGGTACCCCAAAGCGAATTCCGAAGGAACGACGTCACCGGGATCTCGAACGACCTATTCACGAATATTCCGACCAGATTGGAACCTAGCAGCGCGACGATCAGGTAGGTTGCAGACAGAACTGCCGTAGAGATCGGCAGAACCTTGTTTAGAGCTGCCAAAACAAAAACATGAGTTATGTACGTGCTATACGATGCGTCACCGATGCGCTCTGCGTAGAATTCAAATCGGCTTCCGCTGGCTTGAGCTTCGACGACACATACTGCAACCGCGAGAATGTCCGGAGCCCAAAACAGTGCCGCGCCAGAGAAGGGCAGGTCCGCTGGAATTCTGAATACGATAACGGCGAAAACTTGAGACGCGATCAAAATACAGGCGATTTGGAACGAGTAAGATAGGTGAAAACTTCCGCGAAACTTCCTTTCAAGAGATCCTATGCAAACGCCCGCTGCGAAAAGCAAAATTATTGGATGCGACCAGAAAGTTAGGATCGTCGAAGGATTGGAAGCGTCTGAGAGCGGTCTGAGCGCGGCCCCTCCGACTGTGATTCCGGCAAAGGCGATAAAAAGCCCCGGCAGCCCAATCCGCCGTGGGAAAATAAGCGCGAGAGAAAACAAAGCGTAAAAAAACATTTCATAGTTCAGCGTCCATCCGGGCCCCAACAACGGTTCCATGAGGACCCTGTCTCCGGCAGCATAGGGTATAAATAGAAGCGACTTGAACAATTCATAAACGTTAGCCGAGCCTCCCACGTGTGTATGAAATAAGAATATAAGCAATGTCGTGACCCAATAGATTGGAACAATTCTAATTATTCGCTTCATTGCAAATGAAAGCGAATTTTGCAAGGAACCGAAATCCTCCCCCGATGTTCTAATCATGATGAAACCGCTGATGACAAAAAAAATATCGACCCCAAGCGCCCCAAAATTGTATCGAACCGTATCAAAATAGGTCGGAAGGACGCCGTGTTTTACGAGCGGGCCCATAGCGTGGTCGACGACTACCATCGATGCTGCAATCCCGCGCAGCGCCTGAATGTGGTGAAGCTTGGACGTCACGTGATTGTGGGGCGCGATTTAGTGATTAACTCGTTGTCGCGGCCTATTTGGAAGTCAGCGTATCGTAACACCGTATCTGGAACGTGATTGCGTCGCTCGAAGACGAGGCCGGCGGCGACGGCCGTCAAAACAGTGCTGCAGGTCTTGGTCATGAAATTGCTCTCGGTAATGTTGACGATCAAAATGACCATCAAAATCCCGAACGGAAAGACATTGGCCGCGGCAAACTCTCGCGGAGTCTTGAGAAGAAGCTTGATACTTTTCCACAATATCACTCCGTATAGCCAAAAGAGAATTGGAACCGTCAAATAGCCGAAGTCTATGAGCATATCGAGATAGCCGTTATCGATGCTCCATTCGGAAAGATCTGAGGCAAAACCCGCGCCAAGGCCGCCGCCGAGCCAGCTCCTTCCGGAACTCTTGAGATTGGCGATCGCGATGGGCCAGAAATCGGCGCGCCCCGTCAGGTCGGTCGATTTTCCAAGTCCGTTAGTGATGACGAAGTTGAGAAGGCCCGTCTGGAAGGCGGCCCCGACTACCAGAAACGTTACCATCAACATCATAAGCTTTCCCCTCCGCGCGGAGGGGGGCGAAAGAATGACGACACGACCCGCATAGAAGATGAGCGGGGTCAGCACCATCGATATAAAGCCCGTGGCCGATTGAGTCCCAATGAGGCAAGTGAGCGCGCAGGCGATCGCGCCGATCAATACGACAGGGGAAAAAACAGTGGTCCGATAGAAGAGCAGAAGACCCGTCGTCAAGCCAGAGAAATAGCCGAGACCTTGCTTGTGAGTGAATATACCGCGCCAGAGGCCGGCATGGACCGTTTGATAGGCGTCGTCGGTCTGATGCACCGCCGATTCCGGAAAGATGAATACCCAGGCGAGGCTCAGCACGCAGCCCAGCACCATTGTCCGGATGACAGAACGCACGCCTTGAAAATGAGGCATCCGGCCAACAATCGCGAGACCCAACAACAGCGTTCCGGCGACTCTGATCGTGACGTCGAGCGTCGCCTTCGGGTTGACCGACCACAGAGCGGACATGAGGCCCAAGCCGATCATTGCCAGAACAGGCCAGGAGCGTTTGGCGAGCCCGCGGGCGTCGCGGGAGGTCAGGATGACGATCGCGGCGAACAATTCCCCCGCGAGCGTCATCGCCGCGATCACCGGGGAGCCTGTAAACTCACCCGCCTTGTCCATGGCGAGCTGCAAGGTGAAGGCGGGGAAGTCGAAGACAAAAAACAACACAAATAGCGTGCGTATAACGATATTTGGAGGCGGGGATGGATCGCT
>JAFAHO010000424.1 GCA_019237205.1 Hyphomicrobiales bacterium | reverse complement strand
CGCGTGTTCTCGACGATCTGCACGTAGCCGCGCTTGCCGGACCTCTTGAGGCGGAAGAACATGGGCCCTCGCTATCGAGCACCACGGAATCCGACTCGTCGCCAAATATCAAGAGCAAAAACTGTGCAAACGTAGCACTACATTTTGGGAAAACAGCTCACTGCCCTCAATGATATCAATGCCTTGCACGCGCGAGGGTCAGTTTACTGTTCAAGTCGGGTCGAACATGCGGCGCGTGCCGGTCACGTCCGGATCCCTGCTAGCGGCGTCGGCGATCCGGCCGTCTCTCACGACATTGTCGACGACGATCGCGGTCCCCGGCCGCGACAGGCGCAGCGCCCAGCTCAGATAATTGGCGTTGTTGGACTTGTCGGCGTCGATGAAGACGAACTCGAACGGACCGAGCCCCTCGGCCTCGATCCTCGGGAGGGTGTTGAGCGCGGGGCCGACGCGCACGTCGACCCGGTCGGCGAGCCCGGCGCGGGCGACATTGGCCCGCGCGACCGCCGCATGTTTGTCGTCCGCCTCGAGCGTCACGAGCAGGCCGTCAGGCGGCAGGGCGCGAGCGATGCAGATTGTCGAATAGCCGCCGAGCGTGCCGATCTCGAGCGCCTTCCTTGCGCGCGCCATCCGAGCGATGAGGGTAAGCAGCTTGCCCTGCGCGGGCGAGACGTCGATCGACGGCAGGGCCGCCGCCGCATTGGCTTTCAGCGTCGCTTCGAGGACGCTGTCCCGTCCGACGATCGTCTCGCCGAAATAGGCGTCGACGGCGCGCCAGCGTCGCTCGCTCATCGCGCTAGTCCTCCTTGCCGGCGACGCCGGCTTCGGCAAAAGTGGCCATGCCGTTGTGGCAGGCGACGGCGGCCTTGACGACAGCGACCGCCAGCGCCGCGCCGGAGCCCTCGCCGAGCCGCATGCCGAGATCGAGGAGCGGCGTCTTGCCGAGCCGCTTCAGGGCCTCGCCATGCGCGCGCTCGGCCGAGACATGGCCGGCGAGGCAATGATCGAGCGCGCTTGCGTCGAGCGCGTGCAAAACCGCGGCGGCCGATGAGACGACGAAGCCGTCGAGCACGACCGGAGTGCGGCGCAGCCGCGCGGCGAGGATCGCCCCGGCCATCGCGGCGATCTCGCGCCCTCCGAGTCGCGCGAGAATCTCGAGCGGGTCGGTCAGATCCGGTTTGTGGCGGGCGACCGCCGCGCGCACCGCCTCGGCCTTGCGCTTCAAACCCGCGTCGTCGACCCCGGTGCCCCGTCCGACCCAGCGCTCCGCTTCGCCGCCATAGAGCGCGTGAAAGATCGCCGCCGCCGCGGTGGTGTTGCCAATGCCCATTTCGCCGAGCACGAGCAGGTCCGGTTCGATGGCGAGCGCCTCCATGCCGTAGGCGATCGTTCCCGCGCAGGTCCGCTCGTCCATCGCGGGCTCCTCGGTGATGTCGCCGGTCGGCTTTTCGAGCGCGAGCTCGTAGACCTTGAGCGAGATGTCGAAGGTCTTGCAGATCTGGTTGATGGCGGCGCCGCCGGCGGTGAAGTTCGCCACCATGGCTTGGGTCACCGACTGCGGAAACGGCGACACTCCTTGAGCGACCACGCCGTGGTTGCCCGCGAAGACTGCGACCAGCGGACGGTCGACATGTGGCCGCGCCGAACCCTGCCAGCCGGCCATGAAGATCGAAATCTCCTCAAGCCGCCCGAGCGAGCCCGCGGGCTTGGTCAATTGCCCTTCGCGCTCGCGCGCGGCGGCGATCGCCGCCTCGTCCGGTCCTGGCATCTTCTTGAGGAGCGCGCGGATGTCGTCGAAGGGGCGGACGGCAGATGTCATGAGCGGCTCTCGACTGGCATGGAGGGGCCCCTATAGGCGAAAAGCGGCCCTGAGGTAAAACTGAAGTAAAAGTGAGCCCGTCAACCGTCGCCCCGAGACAGGTGGTCGGACCCTCATGATCGGGCAAAGGATATTGAGGGCGATACGGCGATGGAAAGATGGAAAAGTCGCCGCAAGCCCTTGAAATCGCACGAAACGGCGATGAGAAATAGCGCTTGCGTTCCGGCATTGGCCGGTCGGAACGGTTTGTGCTGCCGCGCCGGGGCGGAAGACGTCGCGGCCCCTACTCCGCCGCCTCGCGCAAGGCGCTGTAGCGGGTGAGCTGGGCCCTCAAAGGGGCCGGCTTCAGCGGCTTGTTGAGGATGATGATGTCCGCGCGCGCAGCCTCGTCGCGCACTTCCGGGCTGCGGTCGGCGGTGGCGAGGATCGCGGACACGTCGCGGCCGAGCGCCTTGCGCAAAGCCCGGATCGCCTCGACCCCGTCGCCCTGATCGAGATGATAGTCCGCGATGACGACGTCCGGCGCGCCGAAAGCCACGAGCGCATCGCGCGCCTCGGCCAGTCCGTGCGCGGTCGCCACGGCGCAGCCCCATCGGCTCATGAGGCTCCGCATGCCTTCGAGCACGCGCGGCTCGTTGTCGATCGCGAGAACCTTGAGGCCGCGCAACGGCTCGCTTCCCGCAGCGGGGAGCGGCGCGCCATGCTCGTCGCGGCTTTCCGGCGCCGCCGTTCCGACGGGCGCGGTGACGAAGAAGACCGAGCCCCCGCCAGGGCGCGAGTTCAATCCAACGGGGTGGTCGAGCACGCGGCCAAGGCGCTCCACGATCGACAAGCCAAGCCCAAGGCCCCGCGCGACGCGGGCGCCCTGATCGAGCCGTTGGAACTCCTCGAACACCGCGCGCTGCCGGTCGGGCGGAATGCCGAGGCCCGTATCCCACACCTCGATCCGCAATCCGCCCGAAGCCCTGCGGCAGCCGACCAGCACGCGGCCCTTGAGGGTATATTTGAGGGCGTTGGAGACGAGATTCTGCAAAAGCCGGCGCATGAGCCGCCGGTCGGTCCGGATCACGAGCTTCGTCGCGACAAACCGCAGGTCCAGTCCCCTCGACCTGGCGATCGGCGCGAACTCGACTTCGAGCATGCGCATGAGGTCCGCGACCGCGACGTCTGAAATCTCGGCCTTCATCGCGCCAGCGTCGAGGCGCGAAATATCGAGAAGCGCGCCCAGAATCTCCTCGACCGCCTCGAGCGAGACGTCGACATTGCGCGCCAGATCCGCCCGCTCGTCGCGGCCGATCTGGCTCGCGCCCTCGCTGAGCGAGCTCGCGTAGAGCCGCGCGGCGTTGAGCGGTTGGAGAATGTCGTGACTCGCGGCGGCTAGAAAGCGGGTCTTGGAGAGGTTCGCCTCTTCGGCGACGGTTTTCGCGCGAGCAAGCTCGGCGTTGAGGCGCTGCAGTTCCGCTGTGCGCTCATCGACGCGCTTCTCCAGCAATTCGTTCGCGGCCTCGAGCGCCTCCTCCGTCTGAACGGTCTGCGTCACGTCGGTATAGGTGGTGACGATGCCGCCGTCGGGCAGCCGCGCGGAACGCACTTCGATCACGCGGTGGGTCGAGAAGAGCCTCAGCCGGGTCGGCGTGTCGTCATAGAGGAGCGCCGCCACCCGATCGGTCACGAAGTCTTCGGAATCGCCGGGCCCATAGGCGCCGCGGCTGGCGTTGAAGCGCACGATCTCGTCGAGGCCGACCCCATGATGCAGCATGGCCGGAGGCAGATCGAAGAGATCGGCGAACTCCCGGTTCCATGCCGTCAGCGCCAGATTCGCATCGAAAACGGTGATACCCTGGCGCGCGTGGTCGAGCGCATGCTGCAACTGGTCGCGGCTCGACTGGATCGCCGCGGAGGCTTCGTCGATCAGTTTCAGCGCCGATTGACCGGAGACGGCGCGCGGCCTCAAAAGCAGCGACAACACCTGGCGCGAGGTCGACGCGCCGATGGCGGGCGACAGCAGGAATTCCGCGTGGCGAATGAGTTGCGCGCTCGCCTCCTGGGAAGGGTCGTAATCGAGTCCGCTCTCGCGCAGGAAAGCGGAAAACGCGCGGCGCGCCCGGGATGCTCCCAGATAGCGGGCGACAGCGGCTTCGAGTTCGCCAGCCGTGGTCAACGATCGCCACAGCCGGAACGCCTGTGGCTTGCCGCCCGCGCCTGCGAACGCGCTGGCTTGGGTGCGTTCGAGGGCGCTCGGCTGGCGGGTCATCGAAAAGGCGACGAAGGCCGCGATATTGGCCCCAAGCGACAGAATGACCCCGCCGACGAGCGCGCTCGGAGCAAAGGCGACAAGCGCAGCGGGGCTCAGCCAGGCGATCGCGAGAGGCCCGTGCGACAAAAAGGCCTTGAGCGACTCGTGCGCCTCGATCGAGGGGAGCAGCAGCAGATAGACCCAGACCAGCGAGCCAGTCGCCATGCCCGCGATGGCGCCGCGAGCCGTGCCGCGCCGCCAGAAGAGAGCGCCGAGGAAGGCCGGCGCGATTTGCGCAACCGCGGCGAAAGACAGGAGCCCGATCGCGGCGAGGCCGGCCTCGCCGGCCACGCGCGCATAGGCGAATCCGAGCGCCAGAACCCCGACAATGGCGACGCGGCGAACCCACAGCACCAGCGCGCCGATGTCGCCGTTCGCCGCGCGCCCCTGCGCCACCCGTCGGCGCAACAGAAGGGGCATCACGAGATCGTTCGAGATGGTGATCGCGAGCGCAAGGCTGTCGAGCACCACCATGCCGGTCGCGGCCGAGATGCCGCCGATCATCGTCAGAAGGGCGACGCCGTGCGCGCCGGCGGCAAGCGGCAACGCCAGAACCGTGAGGTCGCGGTTGATCCCGCCGTCCGGGAACATCTTCAGGCCCGCGACCGCGAGCGGCGCGACGAAGAGATTGATCAGAACGAGATAGAGGGGGAAAACCCAGGACGCCGTCCGGATGCCGCGCTGATCGTGATTCTCGACGATGGCGACGTGGAACTGGCGCGGCAGCAGCACGATCGCGATTGCCGAGAGCAGCGTGGTGACGCCCCAGACCGCCGGATCCGGCGGCGTCTGGATAACCTCGGCGATCCGGAGGGTCGATTGGACGGCCTGGGTCAGATCGGCGATGCCGCCATTCATTTTCCAGACGACGAACACACCGACGGCGAGAAACGCCGCCAGCTTCACGATTGATTCGACCGCAATCGCCAGAATAAGGCCGTTCTGATGCTCCTTCGGGTTGATGCGGCGCGTGCCGAACGCCATGGCGAAGGCGGCGAGGACCATCGAGATCGCCAGATAGAATGAGGCGGACGGCCTGTCCGCCGCAAGTCGCGACTGGTCGAAGGAATCGACCACAGTCAAGAGCGTGGTCGCTACCGCCTTGAGCTGCAGAGCGACATAAGGCGCAGAGCCGAAGAGGAGGATCAGCGCGGCGATCGCCGCCACAGATTGCGACTTGCCGTAGCGCGCGGAGACGAAATCGGCGACGGTCGTCACATTCTGCGCCCGCGCGAGCCTCGCGATCCGGGCTACGAACGGGGCGCCCAGGCCGATGACGAGAATGGGGCCGATATAGATAGGCAGAAAATCGAGCCCGTGTTCTGAGGCGAGGCCGACCGAGCCGTAGTAGGTCCAGGATGTGCAGTAAACCGCGAGACTGAGCGCATAGACGACGGCGCGCGGTCCGCCCGACGCGAAGCGCCGCCCTCCGCGGTCGCCCCACCAGGCGATGAGGAACAGCAGGGAGACATAGGCGATCGCGGTGAGAAAGACCGTCGTGCCGTTCATCGAGTCGCCCGTTTCACCCCTTCGCTTTTTAAGCGATTCTATCGGGGAAGGCGGGGCCCTGACAATCGGCGAGGAGCGGGCGCCGCGCGGCGAGCACGGCGCCCGGGCTCAAAGCCAGGGGCGCGCCGCAGCGGACTTCTTTTCGTGGGCCTCGATCGCCGGCGTCTCCACCATCGTCAGGCCGACGTCGTCGAGCCCCTCGATCAGACAGTGCTTGCGGAACGCGTCGACCTCGAACTTGATCATGCCGCCGTCAGGGCCGCGGATCTCCTGCGCCATCAAATCGACGGTCAGAGTTGCGTTGGCGCCCCGCTCCGCGTCGTCCATTAGCTTGGCGAGGTCCTGGCGACTGACCTTGATCGGCAGAATGCCGTTCTTAAAACAATTACTGTAAAAAATGTCGGCGAAGGAGGTCGCGATGACGCAGCGCACGCCGAAATCGAGCAAGGCCCAGGGCGCATGTTCGCGCGACGAGCCGCAACCGAAATTGTCCCCTGAGACCAGAATGGAGGCTTTGCGGTAAGCGGGCTTGTTGAGCACGAATTCGGACTGTTCCGAGCCGTCTTCGCGGTAGCGCATTTCGGCGAAGAGCCCGGCGCCGAGCCCGGTTCGCTTGATCGTCTTGAGATATTGCTTGGGAATGATCATGTCCGTGTCGATATTGTCGATCGGCAGCGGCGCGGCGACTCCGGTCAATCTGGTGAACTTGTCCATGGGTTTCCTGTTTCTGGGGCAGAGAGGCTTTAGCAAACCGCCCGCGGCGAGGCAAAGCTCTCAGCGATAGGACTCGAGCTCCTTCGCCGCCTCCTCCGGAGGGCGTTCGAGGTTCAGCGCCTCGACGAAGCCGCCGGATTTGTTCATCAGATAGACGATCGAGCTATGGTCCATCGAATAGCCGCCGTCGGACTGAAGCTCGCCTTTGCGCGCGAACACCCGATAGCCCTTCTCCGCGGCGCTGATCGCCTGCGGGCTACCCGAGAGCCCGATGACATGGGGATCGAAACTGCTGACATAGTCCTGCATCACTTTCGGGGTGTCGCGCTCCGGGTCGACCGTGATGAAGAGCGCGGGAATCGCCTTGTCGCCCATCTTGGCCAGGACATCGGAGATGGCGGCGAGCTCGGTAGGGCAGACGTCGGGGCAATGGGTGTAGCCAAAATAGACGAGGAACGGCCGCCCCCGCAGCGACTCCTCGGTGATGGTCTTGCCGGCGCCGTCCTGCAATGCGAACGGACCGCCGATCAGCGATCGGTTCGAGGCCTGCGGCGCCCAGGCCAGCCAGGCCGCCGCGATCGCAAAGACGGCGATCGCCGCCATCGTCGCCGCAATGCGAATCGGGAAGGCGCGCGCGTTCTCGGGTTCGGTCGGCCGCATGTTGTCTCCGTCAGTCGAGCCTTCTAACGCCAATTTTGGGCGATCTCCAGCAGAGCGGAACGCAAAACGATAGGTGTTTGCTATTGACCTTGACTGGGTTGGGCGCCAGCAATGGGGCACGGAGCGCGCTCATGGTGTTGCGTCAGCTCGAATATCTTGTCGCGCTGGCGCGGGAGAAGCATTTCGGCCGCGCCGCCGAGGCCTGCCATGTCTCCCAGCCGACGCTTTCGGCGGCGATCCGCCTCCTCGAAGAGGACCTCGGGGCGCCGATTGTCGAGCGCGGCCATCGTTTTGTCGGGTTGACGCCGCAGGGCCGGATCGCGGTCGAGCACGCACACCGCATTCTCGCCGAGGCCGAGAATCTGCGCCACGGCCTCGAGGAGATCGACAAGGGCCTCACCGGCCGACTCCGGATCGGCGCCATACCGACCGCGCTGCCGATCGTGTCCCATTTGACGGGGCCTTTCTACGCCCGGTTTCCCGGGGTCACGGTTGCGGTTCTGTCGCTGAATAGCCACGAGATCGAGCGCGGGATCGAGGATTTCGAGCTCGACGCTGGCCTCACCTATCTGGACGCCGAGCCGATTGAGCGGGTCAAGGTCAAGCCGGTCTGCGTCGAGGAATACATGTTCCTGACGCCCGCGGGCGTTGATTTGGCCAGTCGAGCGAAGGTCACCTGG
Organism: Hyphomicrobiales bacterium; assembly: GCA_019237205.1. Classification (GTDB taxonomy): domain Bacteria; phylum Pseudomonadota; class Alphaproteobacteria; order Rhizobiales; family Beijerinckiaceae; genus Roseiarcus. Next base: position 9,147 of record JAFAHO010000424.1, on the reverse strand, counting down.
AGCGAAGCGGCGACGGCGCCTTTGTGCCTTCTGACGCCGGACATGCAGAACCGGCGCATCATCGATGGCGTGTTCCGCTCTGTCGGGGCGAAGCCCATTCCCGCGATGGAGACAAATTCGATCTTCAACCTCGTCTCGCATGTCAGCGCGGGACTCTGGTCGGCGATCGTGCCGCGCCAGCTCTTGCGCTTCTTCGGCGTCCCGAAGGGCACGCGGGCGATCGAGCTGGTCGAACCGACCGCGCGCCGCACCATCGGTCTCGTCATGAGCGATCGCGAGCCGCCCTCGCCGCTCGCCAGGAACCTGTTCGCCATGCAATGGCCAGCCAATATCGCCGCGTTGATCGAGCCGCCCGACCGATAGGTATCTTCTATCATTGCTTCCAAACGTTCGATTTGAAACCTCGGCGCTTCAAGCGCATTTTACAAACGCAGGTTTCAGGAGGACCTTCATGGCCGCCAGGGCGGCATTCGACGCGGAGCTGGCGCGCGCAGTGATCGACAGCAGGCGATCGGCGCCAGGGGCGGCGCTGCCGATTCTGCACGACCTCCTGCATCAGTTTGGCTATATCGACGACGCGGCCATTGCACTGATGGCCGAGGCGCTCAACATCTCGAAGGCCGACGCGCTCGGCGTCGTCAGCTTCTACCACGATTTCCGCCGGGCCTCGATCGATGGGCACGTGCTGAAGCTCTGCCGGGCCGAATCCTGCCAGGCGATGGGATGCGAAGACCTCGTCGAGCACCTTGAGGCGCGGCATGGCCTAGCGCCCGACGCCTGGGACGCCGGTCGCGGGCTGCAGGTCGAGACGGTCTATTGCCTCGGCAATTGCGCGCTCTCGCCCGCGGCGCTTTTCGACGGCGCGCCGATCGGCCGCCTCGACCGCGGCAAAATCGACGCAATTGTCGCCGACGCCGAGGGAAAAGCGTCGTGAGCGCACAGGTCTTCGTCCCCGGCGATTCCTCGGCCCTCTCCGTCGGAGCGGACGGCGTCGCCGCGGTACTGTCGCGTGAGGCGCGCAGTCGGGGCCTCGACGTCACGATCGTGCGCACCGGCTCGCGCGGCCTTTTCTGGCTGGAGCCGCTCGTCGAGATCGAGACCCCGGCAGGCCGGATGGGCTACGGTCCGGTTGCGGATGAGGACGCCGGCTCGCTGTTCGAATGTGGGTTCCTAGCCGGAGGGGCGCATCCGAAGGCGCTCGGACGGGTCGACGACATTTCCTACCTCAAGCGGCAGCGGCGGCTCGTGTTCGCGCGCTGCGGCTTGACCGACCCGCTGTCGCTCGACGACTACCGCCGCCACGGCGGGCTGAAGGGGGTGGAGGCCGCGCTGAGGCTCGGGCCCAAGGCGACGGTCGACGAGGTCCTGGCCTCGGGCTTGCGCGGGCGCGGCGGCGCGGGCTTCCCTACGGGCATCAAATGGCGGACCGCCGCGGCGGCGGCGGCGGACCGCAAATACGTCGTCTGCAATGCGGATGAAGGCGACAGCGGTACTTTCGCTGACCGCATGCTGATGGAAGGCGATCCTTTCCTCCTGATCGAGGGCATGGCGATCGCCGGCGTCTCGATCGGCGCGACCATGGGCTATATCTATATCCGCTCGGAATATCCGCACGCCTTCGCGACGTTCTCGCGCGCGATCGAGCGCGCGCGCTCTGCAGGGGTCCTCGGCGAGCGCGTGCTCGGCTCCGCTCATGCATTCGACCTCGAGGCGCGGCTCGGCGCTGGAGCCTATATATGCGGCGAGGAAACGTCGCTGCTCGAAAGCCTCGAGGGCAGGCGCGGCGAAGTGCGCGCCAAGCCGCCGCTGCCGGCGATTTCGGGCCTGTTCGGCAAGCCGACCGTCATCAACAACGTTCTGACCTTCGCCTCTGTCCCGTGGATTCTGGACCATGGCGCGAAGGCTTACGCCGAGTACGGCGTCGGGCGGTCGCTCGGCTCCCAGCCGTTCCAGCTCGCCGGCAATGTCCGTTACGGCGGCCTCATTGAACTCGCCTTCGGCGCAACGATCCGCGAGCTCGTCGAAGGTTTTGGCGGCGGCGCCCGGTCCGGCCGCCCAATCCGCGCGGTTCAGGTCGGCGGACCGCTCGGCGCCTATTTTCCGCAAAGCCTGCTCGACACGCCGCTCGACTACGAGGCGATGGCCGCCGCAAAAGGCATGCTGGGCCACGGCGGGATCGTCGTCTTTGACGACCGCGTCGACATGGCGCGCCAGGCGCGGTTCGCCTTTCAATTCTGCGCCAAGGAAAGTTGCGGCAAATGCACTCCCTGCCGCATCGGTTCGACGCGGGGCGCAGAGACGATCGGCAAGATCATCGCGGGCCGGGATCGCCAAAAGAACGTCGAACTTTTGCGCGATCTTTGCGAGGTCATGACGGACGGATCGCTCTGCGCGCTCGGCGGGCTCACCCCCCTGCCCGTCCTCAGCGCCCTCGATCATTTCAGCGAAGATTTCGCCAAGCCGCCGACGCGCGCCGTGGCGGAATAGGAGACCGGCCCATGCCGCTCATGCAGGAACTCGACACAGGCACGCCGATCCGCACCGGCCCGACGACCGTCACCCTGACGATCGACGGGCGCAAAGTCAGCGTGCCGCCGGGAACCTCGGTGATGGCCGCCGCTGCGCTGATCGACAATCCGATCCCGAAGCTCTGCGCGACCGACAGCCTCGAGGCTTTCGGCTCCTGCCGTCTTTGCCTAGTCGAGATCGACGGCCGCAAGGGGACCCCCGCCTCCTGCACGACGCCCGCTGAAGACGGTATGGCCGTTCACACGAAGACGCCTCGGCTCGAGAAGCTGCGTCGCGGCGTGATGGAGCTCTATATCTCCGACCATCCGCTCGATTGCGTGACCTGCAGCGCCAATGGCGATTGCGAGTTGCAGACCCAGGCCGCGCAACTGGGACTCGCCGACACGCGATACGGATACGACGGCTCCAATCATTTCGAGTCGCCGCCCGACGCCTCCAATCCCTACTTCGCCTTCGACCCGACGAAATGCATCGTCTGCTCGCGCTGCGTGCGCGCCTGTGCGGAGGTGCAGGGCACCTTCGCGCTGACGATCCTCGGGCGCGGCTTCAACTCCAAAGTGTCGCCCGGAGGCGTCGATTTCCTGTCGTCCGAATGCGTCTCCTGCGGCGCCTGCGTCGAGGCCTGCCCGACCTCGTCGCTCAATGAAAAGTCGGTCATTGAAATGGGGATGCCGGAGCGCACCGTCGTGACCACCTGCGCCTATTGCGGCGTCGGTTGCGCCTTCAAGGCGGAACTTAAGGGCGACGAGGTTCTGCGCATGGTCCCCCTGAAGGCCGGCAAGGCCAACGAGGGGCATTCCTGCGTCAAGGGCCGCTTCGCCTACGGCTACGCGACCCATAAGGACCGTCTCCTGAAGCCGATGATCCGAAGCCGGATCGAGGATCCGTGGCGGGAAGTGTCGTGGGACGAGGCGCTTGAGTACGCCGCGAGCGAGTTCAAGCGCATCCAGACCCAGTACGGCCGCGATTCAGTCGGGGCGATTTCCTCCTCGCGCTGCACCAACGAGGAAGTCTTCCTCGTGCAGAAGCTCGTGCGCATGGGCTTCGGCAACAACAACGTCGACACCTGCGCCCGCGTCTGCCACTCGCCGACCGGCTTCGGCCTCGGCAGGACTTACGGGACCTCGGCTGGGACGCAGGACTTCAAGTCGGTCGACAAGTCCGACGTCGTCCTCGTGATCGGCGCCAATCCGACCGACGCCCATCCGGTGTTCGCCTCGCGTCTCAAGAGGCGCCTGCGGGCGCGCGCCCGCCTCATTGTCATCGACCCGCGCCGCATCGATCTGGTGCGGAGCCCACATGTCGAGGCCGACCATCACTTGGCCCTGAGGCCGGGAACCAATGTCGCCGTGCTGACCGCGATGGCGCATGTGATCGTCACAGAGGGGCTCGTCGATCGGGCCTTCGTCGCAGAGCGTTGCGACAAAGACAATTTCGAATCCTGGGCCCGCTTCGTCGCGGACGACCGCCATTCGCCGGAGGCCACCGCCGCGGCGACGGGCGTCGATCCGCAGGAACTGCGCAACGCGGCCCGACTCTATGCGACCGGCGGAAACAGCGCGATCTATTACGGCCTGGGCGTCACCGAGCACGCTCAAGGGTCGACCGCGGTGATGGCGATCGCCAATCTCGCCATGGCGACGGGCAACATCGGCCGCGAGGGCGTCGGCGTCAATCCGCTGCGCGGCCAGAACAACGTGCAGGGCTCCTGCGACATGGGCTCCTTTCCGCATGAGTTCTCGGACTACCGGCACGTGTCGGACGACGCGACCCGCGAGATCTTCGAGCGCCTGTGGGGCGTGTCGCTGAGCGACGAGCCGGGCCTGCGCATCCCCAACATGATGGACGAGGCGATCGAGGGCGCGTTCAAGGGCCTCTATCTGCAAGGCGAGGACATCGCCCAGTCCGACCCGGACACCAAGCACATCACCGCGGGCCTGTGCGCGATGGAATGCGTCGTCGTCCAGGACCTCTTCCTCAACGAGAGCGCGCGTTACGCGCATGTCTTCCTGCCTGGAGCGTCGTTCTTGGAGAAGGACGGCACGTTCACCAACGCCGAGCGTCGCATCGGCCGCGTGCGCAAGGCGATCGAGCCGCTCGCGGGCAAGGCGGACTGGGAGACGACAGTCGCGCTCGCCGAGGCGATGGGCGTGCCGATGAAGTACAGCCATCCGAGCGAGATCATGGACGAGATCGCGCTGACGACGCCGACGTTCAAGGGCGTGTCCTACGCGCGGCTCGACGAACTCGGCTCGATCCAATGGCCCTGCAACGAAAAGGCGCCAACGGGCACCCCGGTCATGCACGTCGACCGCTTCGTGCGTGGCAAGGGCCAGTTCATGCTGACTGAATATGTCGCCACCCAGGAGCGTGTCGGCCCTCGTTTCCCGCTGCTGCTGACGACCGGCCGCATTCTCTCACAGTACAATGTCGGCGCGCAGACCCGGCGCACCGCCAACATCGCCTGGCACGAAGAGGACGTGCTGGAGATCCATCCGTTCGACGCCGAGCAGCGCGGCGTCGCCGATGGCGATCTCGTCGCGCTGCAAAGCCGTTCGGGCGAGATTACGCTGCGCGCCTCGATCACCGAACGCGTGCAGCCGGGAGTGGTCTACACGACCTTCCATCACGCCGTCACCGGCGCCAACGTGGTGACGACCGACAATTCCGACTGGGCGACTAACTGTCCGGAATACAAGGTGACGGCGGTGCAGGTTCGGCGCACCAACCATCTCTCGGACTGGCAGATCCGCGACCGGGAAGAAGCGGTCAGCCTGCGCCGGGTCGAGAGGACGCAGGCCAATGCCGCCGAGTGACGGCGCACCTTCGATTGACGTCGAGGCCCGTTCGTTTTCCTATGTCGCCGGCGCGGTCGGGCAGCCGCTCGTGCGCGCGGTCGCGGTCGAGGCGGCGATCGAGATCGTCATTGGCGGTTCGCCCTTCGCAGTGATGATGGCGACGCCGCGCGACCTCGAGGATTTCGCCGTCGGCTTCCTCTCGAGCGAAGGCGTGACCGAACGTCTCGCGGACATCCGCGGGATTGAAATCGCGGAGGTCGACGAAGGCTGGCGGATCGGCGTGGCCTTGGCGGGGGAGAGGCTGCAGGCGCATCTCGCGCGCAACCGCGCATTCGGCGGACGCACCGGCTGCGGTCTTTGCGGCGTCGAGGACTTCTCGCAAATGCCCGCGCCTCGCCTGCTGCTTCCCCCGGGGCCGCCGATCGCGCCGGCGGCGATTGGGGCGGCGCTCGCAGAATTGGAAGAGCGCCAGCCGCTCAACGCCCTGACTCGGGCCGTTCACGGCGCCGCCTGGTGCGACCGCGAAGGCCGAATCGTGCTGGTCCGGGAGGACGTCGGCCGGCACAATGCGCTCGACAAGGCCATCGGAGCGCTGCGGCGCGCCAGCGTCAGTGCCGACGACGGGTTCTTCGTCATCACCAGCCGCTGCTCGTTCGAGATGGTCGTCAAAGCCGCGATCTTCGGCGCGGGAACGCTGGTGTCGCTCTCCGCGCCGACGTCGCTCGCGCTTTCCCGCGCGCGGGATTTCGGCGTCGCGGTGATCGCCGTCGCCCGGGCCGACCAGGCGTTAAGCTTCGAGGGCGGAGAGGGCGACAGGCTGCGCGGAGGCCTGGCGGCGTGACGGCCAAGATCGACAAACTCGTCCGGATGGCCAACCAGATCGCGGATTTCTACGCCGCCATGCCCGAAAAGGAGGCGATCGATGGCGCCGCCACCCACCTCAGGCGCTACTGGACGCGGAAGATGATTCGCGAGATCGTCGCCTTTGCGGAGGAGGGCCACCACGGCCTCAACCCGACCGCGGCCCAAGCGGTCGAGGCGCTGAAGCGCGCCGCGCGCGTCTGACGCCGCACTATCATGTTTCGCTGGCTCAAGTTTCGCTGGCGCGCGCCCGACCTCACGCGGCTATTCGTGGGGCAGCACATCGTCAACGGCGTCAGTGTCGGCGCTGGCGTCATCGCGGTTGCCCTCGCCGCTTCCGCGATCTTCGGCTTCGCCGCCGGACAGCCGGCGACGCTCGGCGCGATTTCAGCCAGCATTTCAGATCTGCCGGCGCCGTGGCACGAGAAGGCCCGTGCAATGGCCTTCGGCTTCGCGCTCGCGCTTCTCTCGACCATCGCGATTCAGCTCGCCCTGCCGTGGCCGCTGGTCACGCTCCTGACGATCGGCGCGATCGCGTTCGCCGGCGGCTTCGTGACCGGGCTCGGCCGCTGGGCGATCGCAGTCGGCATGCAAGCGGTGATCCCGATGGTGTTCGTGCTCGGCTTTCCGCGCGAGACGTTCGCGGCCTCGATGCGCATCGAGGCGATGTTCGCTGCGGGCGGCCTCGCGTACATTGCGATCGCGCTGCTTGCGACCGTCGTCACCGACGCGAGCGCCCGGCGGCTGGTCGCCAGCGAGGCGATCCGTGAGTTCTCGATCTATCTCCGAACGGTCGCGGCAGTGTTCGATCCCGAAACCGATTTGGCGGCAGCCTACGGCGCTGCGATCCGCCAGCAGGCGGCGTTGGCGGAACAATTGCAGTCGACGCGATCGCTGCTGCTCGACCACGCGAACCGCACCGCGGAACGCCTGCGGCTCGCCGCCACCATCGGCGTGCTGCTCGACGCCTTCGACGCCCTGGTCGCGGCGCAATGCGACGTGGCGCTCATTCGCCAGACTCCAGCGGCGGCGGCGCTCCTTGATCATATCCGCACGGCGCTGCGCGTCGGCGCTCTCGATGTCGAACATTTGAGCCTCGAACTCCTGACGACCGACCATCCGACCCTGCCGCCCGATCACCAGGTCGCCATCGACGCCCTGAAGCGAGAAGCGGCAGCGGTGGAATGCGACGCGGCGTCTGACAAACCGGCGCGCGAGGCGCTCCTCGCGTCAACGCAGCGGATCATTCTGGCGCTCAACAATATCCGGCGGCTGGAGAAGACGCTTTCGGACGACGAGACGGCGGAAGCGGTGATCGGTGGCGTCAACCTCGCCGCCTTCATACCGAGGCGCTCCTATTCGCTGGCGGCGCTTGGACCCCATTTCACCCCGGCCTCGCCCGTTCTGCGTTATTCGGTTCGGCTGGCTCTGGCGATGATGGCGGGCGCGACCATCGCGCAGTTCCTCGGCGACTCGGGTCACGGCAACTGGGTTCTGCTGACCATCGCCGTGGTGATGCGTGCGAACTACGGGCTCACTAGGCAGCGACGCGACGACCGCGTCGTCGGCACTCTGATCGGCTGCGTTTTTGCCGCAGGCGCGGTCGCATGGCTGCCGGCGGGCGCGCTGGTCGCGGCGCAAGGCCTGTCGCTCACCGTCTTCCACAGCTTCGTCCGGCTCAACTATCGGCTCGCCTCGGTCGGGGCGTCCGTGATGGCGCTCGTTTCGTTGCACCTCGTCCAGCCCTCGCTGCCGGCGCCTGTCCTTGCCCGGCTCGCCGACACGCTGATCGGCGCCGCGATCGCGCATCTCTTCAGCTATGTGTGGCCGCACTGGGAATTTCGGGAGGCGCCCGGCGTCGCGGCGAGGCTCCTCGCGCGGCTCGCCGCTTTCGGGAGCGTCGCCCTTAACCCTGATGCCGGCGTCCACGACTATCGTCTGGCGCGCAAGAACATGATCGAGGCGCTCGCCGCGCTCTCCGATTCCGCCGGGCGCATGAGCATTGAACCGACCGCGACCCGCAAGGGCCTGGACGAAATGGCGGCGCTGCTAATTGCGTCATACGGCCTTGTCGCCCAATTTTCCGCGGCGCGGCTCGACGCGCGACTGGGCGTCGCGGCGGCGCCCAACAGCGCCGCGCGCGATTGGTTTCAGGCGCAACTCGCCCCGAAAGCGGGCGGGAGGCTGACGGATGCGCCGGCTCCGTCCGGGCCGCTAGCCGCCGCCACGCTCGCCGTGGTTGAGGCGGCCCAACGCTACCGCCGCGCGTGCCAAATCGAGGTTGGCGGAGAATAGTCGCGTCGGCGGAACGTCAGGAGGCGCAAGAAAAAAGGATCGCCGCGATGACAGACGATGCTCATCCGGGCAGGAAGAGCAGAGCGACGAGAAAGACGGCGAGCACAAGAAAGACGAGAAGGTCGGAGACCATCGCGACGGTCTCGTTCGTGTTTCGATCCCCTTTCATGAGGTGCTGGGCGCCGGCCAGCCCGTAGAAGAACGCCGCCCGCGACCGCCGCTGGCGTGATCCACCTCGGATTGAAGAGTACGCAGGCCCTGAGCAGCCCGATGGACAGATTCCCGAAGCCGAGTTCCGGACGATGCTCAGAGCCCCCTTATCCCTGACCCCGAAGATCGACTCCCGACCGACCAGACGACGAACCACTTGCCGATCAGGAGCGTCAAGTCGGCGCCGCCGTGAGAGAGCGCCGCTTCCGCGACGATTGAGACGACCGGCAGTACGCCCATCAGCAGCACGACGACGAGATACATAACGATTCCTCCGCCGCCCCGGCGCTGCGCCATCGATCATCGGCGCGTCGAGCCCAACGACGCCTCCGATGTCTCATTTTTCAAAAATTTGATCCGCGGCCACAAACCGCGATTTCGCGCCGCGCAGCATAAAAAAGCCGATCTCGCGTGCACCATCCCAAGGAACCCTGCCCGACGCGAGATCGTTCAG
>JAFAHO010000421.1 GCA_019237205.1 Hyphomicrobiales bacterium | reverse complement strand
TACCGAACATATAGGTCAGTCCGGAGCCAATCGTGAAGATGGACAGGATTTCGAAGAAGTTGCTCAGCGGCGTCGGGTTCTCGAATGGATGCGCCGAATTGGCGTTGAAAAAGCCGCCGCCGTTGGTGCCAAGCTCTTTGATGATCTCCTGACTGGCCATGGGACCAATCGAAATCGTCTGCTTGGCGCCCTCGAGCGTGCTCGCATCAACCCCGCCGGCGAGCGTCTGCGGCACGCCGAGAGCAACGAGCGCGAACGCGAAGACAAAGGCGATTGGCAACAAGAGATAAAGCGTGATCCGGGTCATATCGACCCAGAAATTCCCGACGGTGGCCGCGGACGAGCGCGCGAAGGCGCGCACGAGCGCGAACGCCATCGCCAGCCCAGTCGCCGCGGATAGGAAATTGTGCACGGTGAGGCCGAGCATCTGGGTCAGATGGCTCATCGTGGTCTCGCCGCTGTAGTTTTGCCAGTTGGTGTTGGTGATGAAGCTGATCGAGGTGTTGAACGCGAGGTCCGGCGGCGCCGCGTCGAAGCCGCGCGGATTCAGCGGCAGCACATTTTGCAGCCGTTGCAGGGCGTAGAGCGACAGGAAACCGGCGATGCTGAAGACAACCATCGCAACGGCGTAGCCATACCAGTCCTGCTCGCGGCCGGGATCGACTCCGGCGAGGCGGTAAAAGCCGCGCTCGACCGGCCCCAGTACGGGGCTCAGAAAGGTCCGCTCACCGGCGAACACCCGTGCGATGAATCCACTTAGCGGAACGGCGCAGGCCAAGACAAGGGCGAGCACCAGCACAATCTGCGACCAGCCGACAAGCGTCATCGCACTATCCTTTAACAGTCAGAATTTTTCCGGATGGATCAACGTGTAGAGAAGGTAGAGGCCGAGCAGCACCGCCACGACCAGTCCGATGATCGGTTCGCTCATCGCGTTCCCCTCAAATTTGCCGCAGGGCCATCGCGTAGACGGCCATGAGGGCGATGACCGCAAATCCGAGCGCTACAAACGCGAGATCCAGCATGACTGCCTCCTTGCCGGAGGCCCTCATACCCGCGCTCGGCGTCAAGTTTCGATTTCGATTTGCTCGCCGCGCATAAGGATATCGTAAGCTTGCCGGACTTCACCTCGACCGCGGCTTGGCTGCGAGATGATAATTGACTTCTCAAAGTCAATCCACGTAGCTAGCCAGTTACAATAGGTCGGCAGGTCCGTCGTGCACCGTATGGCTCAACAAACTGATGCTCATCCGGGCGGACATGTGCTAGCAAGCGCCCGCGCGCCAAAACGGTCGCGAGAGGCGGTTTTTGCTGGGGTTGCGTCTCGCGCGTGCAAGGCCCTCGACATTTTGCCGCGCTGGAGGCCGCCGCGCGGCCCCTTCCAGGCTTAGGAGAGCAGACTTTGTTCCATGTCTCGCGAAATTCACGGAGCCCCTGGCGTCTCGCCGCCACGATATGCGGGCTGGCCGCGGCGATTGCTCTTGCCGGCTGCAGCAAGAAACAAGACACGACGGCCGTCGTGGGACAAGTCATCGCTCATGTCGGCCCTGACGACATAACCCAGCAGGAGCTCGACAACGAACTTCGACTCGCCAACGTCCCGCCGGACAAACGCAGCGACGAGGTGGTCAAAGCGCTCTTGAGCCGCATCATCGAGCGCAAATATCTCGTCCAGGAGGCAGTCGCCGCCAAGCTTGACCGCGAGCCGACCCAGCATCTCGACCTCTTGCGCGCGCGCGAACAGATTCTCGCCGGCGCTTTCGTTCAGCGCGATCTCGCGACCAAGGCGACCGGAATCTCCACGAACGAAGTCGACGCCTATATTCAGGCTCATCCCGTTCAGTTCACCAAGCGCCAACTTTACCAGATTGAGCAGATCTCGTTCCCGCCGCAGAAAGACATGGAGGCTCTCGCGGCTTCGACGAAAGACTTCAAGTCTCTGGATCAGGTCGAGGCCAAGCTGAACGAACTCAACATCAAGTTCAGCAGGGGCACGGGCACGTTGGACACCGCGACGCTGCCCGCCGAAATCGAAAAGGCGATTGAAGCCAGAAAGCAGGACGACATTTTCTTCATCCGCTCCCGGACGAACGCGAGCTTCTTCAAAGTCGCGTCCGTGGACGACAAGCCATTGACGGGAGATGAAGCCCAACAGTTCGCCAAACGCGAGCTGCGCAACGAACTCGCCAAGAAGGCCGCCGAGGACACATACGCCGCGGCGCTGGCGAGCGCGAAATACGAGGGCGATTACGCGCGCATCATGGCGACCCCGACGCCGGCGGCGGCGCCCGCGGCCGCCGAGGGGCCCGCCGCCGAAGGGCAGACCGGCGAGAAGCCAGCCGCGGCGGAGAGCGGAACGAAGCCCGAAAGCGACAAGGAAGCGCCGAAGAACTGACGCTGAAGCGCAATTGCGCCGTTGGGATGGATCTTTTCTTCCTGCGCGGCGCCAGTGCTCTCATGGGCAACGTTTCCCCACAGTCGTCTCCGCCCCGGCGTCAGCGATGCGGTTGCGACGCTTGGCGGCGGTTTGCCCGACGCGCGCGCGAGTCCGCGCGCCTCCGGACTCGTCGGCGTCGCGGCCGACCTCGAGCGTGTCCCGCGGTCGCGCGTCTATTCCACGGTCACCGATTTGGCGAGATTGCGCGGCTGGTCGGCGTCTTTGCCCATGATGACGGCCGTATGATAGGCGAGCATCTGGATTGGCGCGGCGTAGACGATCGGGGCGAAATTGGCGCCCATGTCCGGCATCGCCAGGACATGCTCGATCGCGACCGCCGCCTCCTCGGCCGCATGCTTTTCGCCGATCAGCACGAGGCGCCCGCCGCGCGCCGCCACCTCCTGCATGTTGGAGACCGTCTTCTCGAACACCGCATCGCGCGGCGCGATGACAATGACCGGCATCGCTTCGTCGATGAGCGCGATCGGCCCGTGCTTCAATTCGCCCGCCGGATAGCCTTCGGCGTGGATATAGCTCAGCTCCTTCAGCTTCAGCGCCCCTTCGAGCGCGAGCGGATAAGCCGTGCCGCGGCCGAGATAAAGTACGTCGCGCGCGCGGGCGATCGCATGCGCCACGGTCTCCGCGGCGGGCTCGAGCTTCAACGCTTCCGCCAGAAGCCCGGGCGTCAGGACGAGTTCGGCGAGCAGGGCTGCTTCCCTCGCCTCGTCGATGGCGCCACGCGCGCGGCCGAGGCTGATCGCCAGGCAAGCCATCGCCGCCAGCTGACAGGTGAAGGCCTTGGTCGACGCGACCCCGATCTCGGGCCCCGCGAGCGTCGGCGCGGCCGCGTCAGTGAGTCTCGCGATGCTCGATGTCGGGACGTTGACGACCCCGACCGTCTTCGACCCGTTGTCCTTGACGTAGCGCAGCGAAGCCAGAGTGTCGGCCGTTTCGCCCGATTGCGAGATGACGATGGTCAGGCCATTCCTCTCCACCGGCGCTTCGCGGTAGCGGCATTCGGAGGCGACGTCGATCTCGACCGGCAGTCGCGCGAAGCGCTCGATCCAGTATTTGCCGACGAGGCCCGCGAAATAGGCGGTGCCGCAGCCGACGATGGAAATGCGGCCGAGCGTCTTCGGATCGACCGGCCAGGCAAAGGGTTTGAGCCGCATCGCGGCCATGTCGACATAGTGGGCGAGCGTATGGCCGACGACTTCCGGCTGTTCGTGGATCTCCTTGGCCATGAAGTGCCGGTAATTGCCCTTCTCGGCGAGCAGGCTTCCCGCCGGGCTCCGCTGGATGCGCCGCTGGACCGGCTTGCCGGACGCGTCGCGGATGTCGGCGCCTTCGCGACGAACGACGACCCAGTCGCCCTCCTCGAGGTAGGCGACGCGGTCGGTGAACGGGGCGAGCGCCAGCGCATCGGAGCCGAGATACATTTCGCCGTCGCCATAGCCGACCGCGAGCGGCGCGCCCTGGCGCGCTCCGATCAAGAGATTGTTCTCGCCCTCGAACAAATAGACGAGCGCGAAGGCGCCGCGCAGACGCTTGAGCCCGGCGTGAACCGCCTCGGCCGGCGACTTGCCCTTGGCGAGTTCGTCTTCGACCACGAAGGCGGCGATCTCGGAATCGGTCTGGGTCGCGAACGCATAGCCCTTCGCGGCAAGCTCCTCGCGCAGCGCCTTGAAGTTCTCGATGATGCCGTTGTGGACGACCGCGAGCCCGCGCGAGGCGTGCGGATGGGCGTTGGTCTCGGTCGGCTTGCCGTGCGTCGCCCAGCGCGTGTGGCCGATGCCGATCGAGCCCAAGAGCGGCGCGGCGGCAAGCTTGGCCTCGAGGTTCTTCAGCTTGCCCTCGGCGCGCCTGCGCTCGAGCTTTCCGTTCTCAAGCGTCGCGACGCCCGCCGAATCATAGCCGCGGTATTCGAGGCGCTTCAGCGCATCGACGATCGAGCCCGCGATCGACCCGGACCCGAGAACGCCCACAATCCCGCACATGCGCGATGATCCCCGTCAGAACCTCTACTTCACGCAAAGCGTTAGACGAACGACCCAAGGCGTTACAAGTCAAAATCGGTGAGGAATGTGAACCGACCTTTCGACGATGGCGGCCGATTTGAAGGGGAAGCGATTGGCGCCTCGCGAGCCGACGCCCGACTTCGCGTCCCATACCAAATCTACTGTGTGTGCACGGGTCTTGAGTCGCAAAGGCCAGACATGTGAGAGCCCAATTCGATCTGACGGTCGAATAGTTGGCGAAATTCGCGGTTTGTCGCGAACCTTCCAGGCTTGCATCCGCTTCGCATCGTATTGTGCTATTTTGGAGACAGAAATTGCGTGCAGCAGTTCGACGACCGGGATCAATTGCAAGTTATGAACGTGACTAAGATCGAAAACGTTGCGCCAACCAAGGCGAATGGCGATTCATCCGCATCCGGTTTGGTCTCGGTCCTCGTGCCGCATCTCAACGACTACGAGAATCTGGACGTTTGCCTAACTCTTCTTCAGAATCAAAGTTTTGCGCGAGATCGCATGGAGATCATCGTCGCGGACAACGGAAGCTCGCGTGGCATTGAGGCCGTGCGCGAGATCGTTGGGGGTCGGGGCCGCGTCGTCGAAGTCGCCGAACGGGGAGCCGGCCCCGCCCGCAATGCGGCGGTCCGCACGGCGCGCGGCGAGGTGCTTGCATTCATCGATAGCGACTGTCGCCCGGATGAACACTGGCTGGAAGAGGGTCTTGCCGAGCTCAACTTTGGCGATTTTGTCGGCGGCCGAGTTGAAGTGCTCGTCGACGGTCGAAAGCGTCTGACGCCGGCCGAAGCCTTCGAGAGAGTGTTCGCGTTTCGGAACGAGCGCTACGTCAACGAACTGGGCTTCTCCATCACGGCCTCGATGTTCGTGAGGCGGTCCGTATTCGAAGCGGTAGGAGGATTCGAGAATGGCGTGCCCGAAGATCGGGATTGGTGCGACAGAGCGCGATCGAAAGGCTATCAGATTCGTTTTGCCTCGAAGTCCGTCGTTGGCCATCCCGCTCGCCGCACGATGGCCGAGCTCAGACGGAAATGGCGACGGATGACGTTGGAGTGGTGCGAGGCCGAGCGCCGCAAGGGAACCGCGCCAATTCTCTTGCTATTGCGCCAATGGGCGGTATTGTTTTCGATCGTTCCGCACGCGCTGGTTATCATGACGACCAACCGCCTGAGCCGATCCGGAGACCGCATAAGAGCGGTAAGCGCTTTGGCGCACATCAGGGCCTATCGTTTCGCGTTTGCACATTGGACGCTCCTCCAGTCTTACCGGACCTAGCCACCGCTCTCCAAGCACGGCCACATTCGGTCGTTTCCTGTGCGACCGCGGGGGTCAAAGTTCTAGGCGGCGAATTTTGGGATTGGGAGGGGGCAAAAGACGAGTCGGTTCAACGATAGGGTTTCGAAAATCGCGTGTGGTTGAGGCCAAGTATCTTTTCAGAAGACTTAATTGGCGTAGATTTGGCTCGCCCTGTACCTGCGGCGAATCGACGTTTCAAGGACGGCAAGGAGCACTGCTACTGGAGCATTGTCGAGAGCAAGCCGCGACACGCGCTCAGACTGCGTGCAGGTGGTGATCGCGCTCGTCGTGACGCCCCGCCGCTTTCCGCTCGCCTACAAAGGTCTTCCCGGCAACACCTCCGACCGGATCGTTCGCAGAAAGAAGGAACCGTTGGGCTCCGGCTTACAATGTCAAGCTTCCTTGAAGATCCGCGAACAAGATATTGTATCCGCTATAGTTTACATGAGTCCTATTATGGAGTTATCCAACGTCATATGAAGATCATCTGACGGTCACTATGACGAAAAGTTGATCTGATAGCCTCTAATCCGGTGACATCCGTCACCAGGAAACCTGGGGTGCGCCATGAAAACGACGACTTTGAGGAGCGCGGAAGTTCGACGCAATCTGTTGGCGTGCGTTGCTGCCGGGGCCTTGGCAGGCTCAATTGCGCCTGCCCTGGCAGCCGGTACAGCGGCCAAAACGCCGATCAAGCACGTGATCGTCATCATCGGCGAGAATCGCAGTTTCGACCATCTCTTCGCCACTTATAAGCCGGTCAACCCGGATGAAACCGTTTGGAATCTGCTTTCTAAAGACATTGTCAAGCCGGATGGCTCGCCCGGCGTCAATTACAGCAAAGCCCTGCAATATCAGGGTAAGGATCAGATGACGTATCAGTTGACTCCGCCGAAGACCCCCTATGCCGTCTTGCCGCCCGCTTTGGTCGGGGGTCCGTCGACGCCCTATGTTTGCACGCTCATTAGTTCAAGCTACACGGGTACGTCCTGCCCGGCTACACCAGCGAACCTTGCCGCGGCAGAAGCGATCGAAAACGGACTGGCCCCAACTTATGTTCAATATCTTTTGAACGGCGGCACGGGTCAGACCTCCAAGACCCCGGACAACCGAATCGAATACGACGGACAAAACGCGAGCAATCTCCCGCCTGGCCCGTTCCAAATCACCAACTCAAGCCACCCCTACGACGCCTACTACGCGAGCCCAGTGCATCGTTACTTTCAGATGTATCAGCAACTCGATTGCGGCGCTCGGGCGGCAACGACGAGCAACCCGTCGGGTTGTTTGGCCGATCTCGTCCCGTGGGTCGAGGTTTCGATCGGGGCGGGCTCCAACGGCAAGGCGCCGCCGACGCCATTCACCCCTGAATCGACCGGCGAGGGTTCTACCGCGATGGGCTTCTACAACGTTCAGAGCGGTGACGCGCCCTATCTGAAGCACCTGGCCGACACTTACACGATGAGCGACAACTATCATCAAGGGGTGATGGGCGGCACGGGGGCCAATCACATCATGCTAGGCTACGGTTTCGCGATCTGGTTCTCCGATGGGAAGGGAACTCCGGAAACGCCGCCGCACGTCAAGGTCAACCCTGCCTTACCGGGAACGCCCCCGCTCGGCCTCACCAACGCCTTGAGCGAGATCGAGAACCCCGATCCGCAACCGGGCACAAACAACTATTACACGCAGGATGGATACGGCGGCGGGTCCGGATCGCCGACCGCACTCCCCCCCAGTGCGAACTATGGCGGCGGATCATATGTCGACTGCGACGATACGAACCAGCCGGGGGTAGCGGCCGTCCGGAACTATCTGAGCGCCCTCACCACCAAGATTGATCCAAAATGCGCGGCCGGGCACTACTATCTCGTCAACAATTACAATCCCGGCTATTTCGGTGACGGCTCCAACGCCTTTACCGACACGAACCCCAATAACTACGTGTACACAATTCCGCCGTCCAACGTTCCGAGCATCAGCAATCAGCTGACGGACAACAACATTTCCTGGTCTTATTACGGCGACCAGTTCGATCGCTACAAGACGGACCCGTACCAGCAGAGCAAGATCGATCAGTACTGCAACATCTGCAATTTCTCGCAGTATTCGACCTCGATCATGACTAATGCCGCGGTCCGAACCGCGCATCTGAAGGATACGACGGACTTCTATGCCGCGATCGCGGACAACACTTTGCCGGCCGTGTCCTTTGTCAAGCCGAGCGGGTTCGTCGACGGCCACCCGTCGTCCTCGAAGCTCATCCTGTTCGAGGGCTTCGTAAAGAAGATCGTCGATGAAGTTCAAGCCAACCCGACCCTGTGGGCTCAAACCGCGATTCTGATCACTGTCGACGAAGGCGGCGGCTACTATGATGAAGGCTACGTGCAGCCGCTCGATTTCTTCGGCGACGGCACGCGGATCCCGATGATTGCGGTGTCGCCCTTCAGTACCGGCGGGCACATTTCGCACACCTACAGCGACCACGTCTCGGTGACGAAGTTCATCGAAGCCAATTGGGGACTTTCTCCCATCACCCCGACGGGCCGCGATGCTCTGCCCAACCCGACCACGGGCCCCACCCCGTACGTTCCCGGCAACTCGCCGGCGATCGGCGATCTGATGGATATGTTCTCTTTCTCTAAGAAGTGAGCACATGGTCCGTCATACTCAATCCAGGAGTTGTGGCGACACGTCACGATCTTGGCGTCGGGCTGATGGGGGCGGGGGGACTGGAACTGGCGGCCGAGTCCTTCGCCGCCGCCTTCAGCCTCGATCCCGGCCTCTTAGACTAAGACTAGGGAGGCGAGGCTGTTGACGATGATCGTCATCGTCAGCTGATTTCCTCGAGACCCTGTCGCCGGATTCCGCAGGGAATCCGGCGCTTCGATCCTTCGCCGCGTACGCGCCGTCTTGATCGGCGGCTCAAAGCTCACGATCAACCAGCAATGACCTCCTGTGGGGCGCGGCTTCCTAACTTCGGCGCGCCGGCCATGAAAGCATCGATAATTGATCGAGGAGTGTTCGCCGATCTAGGAGTTTTGACGTTTTCTCGCGCTGCCCCGGACTGGCTGCTATGCTCGGCGGAGAGGAGGGAGCCCGAGTTTGAACCTTGATGAGGCGATCCGAGAGGAGCTTGAGCCGGGCGATGGCGCCGTGGCGCAAATCAGAGCGCGCTTTTCGGGACGGCTGCGCTTTCCGCGACGGGCATCACCCCGCCGCTGATGATCAGCGTCTTCCTCGAGCGCGACATCGTGACGTTCTGGCGGCGGACTCTGGCAGGTGACTGCCCTCTCGTCTTACTCAAGAGCGCGCTGACATGACAACCAGCTACCGCCGGGTCTTCGGCGGGGTGAAGCCAGTGATCGCGATGGTCCATCTTGGGGCCTCGCCGGGCGCGCCGCTCTTCGATTCGCATGCCGGCATTGAGGGCATCGTCGAGAACGCCCGCAAGGACTTGAAGGCCCTTCAGACGGCGGGATTCGACGCTGTGATGTTCGGCAACGAGAACGATCGTCCTTACCAGCTCAAGGCCGACGTCGCATCGTCGGCGACAATGGCCTATGTCGTCGGCAGACTCCGCGCCGAGCTCACGACGCCTTTCGGCGTCAACGTCCTGTGGGATCCGATCTCGACTCTCGCGGTCGCCGCCGCAACGGGCGCGTCTTTCGTCCGTGAAATCTTCACTGGCTCGTATGCGTCAGATATGGGCGCGTGGACGCCTGATGCAGGCGCGGCGCTTCGCTATCGCAAGCGGCTCGATCGCGGCGACCTTGCGCTCCTCTACAACGTCTCTGCCGAGTTTGCCTATTCGCTCGACCGTCGCAGCGTCGCTGACCGGGCGCGCAGCGCGGTCTTCTCATCGATTCCGGACGCGATTCTCGTCTCAGGCGCGATCACAGGCGAAGCGGCTCGAATCGAGGATCTCGAAGAGACCAAGCGTGCGTTGCCAGGGACGCCGGTGCTCGCCAACACCGGAGTCAAACACGCCACTGTTCGCGACGTGCTCGCGGTCGCCGACGGCTGCATTGTCGGATCGGCGCTGAAAGTCGATGGCGACACCTGGAGGCCGGTCGATCAGGAGCGGGCGAACGAATTCATGCGGCTCGCGCGCACCGCGCGACAAGGCTGATGTCTGCGACGCGCCCGAACCGCGGCAGACACCGACCAAAGCCCCGCTCGATGGCCGCGGTCAGGCCAACGCCGATGTCGGTCAGCTCGAGAGAAATGCGGCAGGCGCACATTGCGGATAGCGAAATCGATGGCCATGCCTCCGCTCCAGCCTTTTGCGTCGGCTTTTCTTCGACCTCTACACGCCGGCCTGGAGCAGCCGCCCGCCGCGTGCGAGCATGACGCCATTCCTGAACACCGCGCGGTCCATCGGCCGGGACGCGACTGCCTCGGCGATGGAGCTTGCGGGCAGGATCTGAAAATCTGCTCTGGCGCCGACCTGCAGCGAGTTCGAACG
Source organism: Hyphomicrobiales bacterium (assembly GCA_019237205.1). Classification (GTDB taxonomy): domain Bacteria; phylum Pseudomonadota; class Alphaproteobacteria; order Rhizobiales; family Beijerinckiaceae; genus Roseiarcus. The sequence goes on along the minus strand of JAFAHO010000421.1, from coordinate 14,496 downwards.
GCCCAGGACCGCGGCAGGGGCCTCGGTGGTCAGCGCGAAGGCTTCCTCCAGATCTGCATCCGAACGGAAATTCTGACGATCACAGACGATGCCCGCGCGTTCCAGCATGTCGCCGTTGCCGAACGGAGACCATGCGTCGCGGATATTGTCCGAACCGCAGAACACTCGGACCCCGATCGACTTCAGCCGTTTGACCGGAGGCATTGGAACCGGTCCCGGACCAGTCGTCATGATTGCGACGCCGGCCTCGGCCAAAGCCTCGGCCGTTCGACCAAAATCGGCGTCGCCGAGTTCGCCGAGACAGAAGGCGTGGCTGACCGCGACCTTGCCTTCAAGTCCAAGCGCCCGCGTCCGCGTAGCAATCTGCCGCAATTCAAAGGCGCCGAGCGCCCCGGCGTCGTGGAGGTGGATGTCCAATCCGACGCCATGCTTGCTCGCGATGGCGAAAATCGCATCGAGGTGGCCATCGATATCGTTGTCGACGCCAGCCGGGTCCAGTCCGCCGACGAGATCAGCGCCGGCCGCAATCGCGGCGTCGAGTAGGTCCGCAGTTCCAGCGTCGCGCATCACGCCCGACTGAGGGAAGGCGACAGTCTGGATGTCGACGAGATGGCCGTGGCTCTCCTTCAGCGAAAGCACCGACTCCAGGCCCTTCAGACCTATCCCCGAATCAACATCGACGTGGCTGCGCAGAGCAAGTGTGCCGCGTGCGACGATCTGCTCGATCAACCGGCCGCCGCGCATCTGAATCGGCCCGGACGCCTGACGGCGGATCCGTTTCTCCGCCTCGATCCGCGCAGCGATCGTTTCGCCTTCGACATGCGGAAAGAAGGGCAGTCCGATCAGGGTCTTGTCGAGATGGAGGTGGCCGTCGACGAAGGGCTGACAGACAATGCCGCCCTCCGCGTCGAAGCGCGGCACGTCGTCGGACGTCTCCTTGGCGCCGCCGGGGCCGATCGCGCGGATGGTTCCTTCGGAAATGACGAGGTCGATTGTGCCGCCTGAACCGTCCCGAGCGTTGCTTACGACAAGCATCCCCTTCGAGCGGCCTTCAGTCATCGAACAGTCATGGGATCAACCCGAGCCGCCGCGCAGCGGCGATGCGGTAGAGCGGATCGTTCCAGATCTCTTCCTCTTGCAAGCAGGAAAAGGTCAAGCTGACGTCATGCTCGTCGTCCGATCGGATCGCCGCCGCCTTGATCACAGACCAGGGCGGCGCCTCTCGGCAGCGCACGCGCTCGATCTCACTGGGCGGGGGAAGGCTTGGAAAGCCGATCTTCGGCACGAGCGCCGCAACGACCTGCCAGAAGGCGCGATAGAGCGACTCCTTGTCCTCCAGATAGGGAGAGACGAGCCGCGCCCAGTGCAAGCCGGTCACCGCGTGCACCGCGGCAAAATCCATGGTCCCGACAAAAAGCGCGAGCGACGTCGCCGCCATGCGGCGCGGCGAATCGGCGCTGAAGGCGAGCCAATCCACCACTGGGCGGAAGCCCTGCAAGGCGCCGACCGCGCGGATATTGTGCCAGAGAAGGTCCGATTCCGGCTCGTAGTCGTGGACGCCCGCGACCGCGCCGACGCCAGCCAGCACCTTCGCCGGATCATCGCTCTTCGGCTCAGCGCCGGTTGGCGCGGGAAGCGGCAGATAGCACGCGGCCCAATAGGCGAGCGCGACGCCGACCTCTTGCTCGTCGTTCTCGAGGATCCCGTAGGCCAATCGCATCAGCGGATGCGTGGCGCTCGCGGCCACGCCCTGGATGAGGCGCGGCAGGTAGGTCTGGATGGCGCCAGCGACGCCAAGGCGCCTGACCTCTCCCGCAAAGAAACCGCGATAATCGGCTTCGCGCGCACGGTCGCCGAGCGACGCTTCCCAGTTCTGCGCATCGATGGGCGCGACTGGGTTCGGGACACGCGCCAGGTGATTTTTCGCGCGGTAGGTCTCGTACCATTCTTCCAGCCGTTCCGGCTGCGCGCCGAGTCGGTTCAGGGCGATCAGGACCATGGGAGCGTGATTGGCCAGGAAGAGGGGGAATTCCACGCTATCGCTGCGCGCGCGCGGCAGTAGGGCTTCAAGCCCGGGGCGACTGACTTCGGCTGAGAGCGTCATGCTGGCCTTCCAGATCGCTGACCGCCAACCGGCTGACCGCTGCCGGATCGAAATGCGACTCGGAGAAAGCGGCCAGAGACGCAAGATATCGCGGCGTCTCCTCTATGAACAGCGCTATGACCAACGCCGTTGGCGATGCGCGGCGCGCCATATCGCAATCCGGCAACGCCGTCTGCACAGGAGTCATCAGCCCAAACCGACCGCGTCGAATGTGGCGACGAGTGGCCGCGGAGGAAGACCATTCGGGCGCTTTGAGTAAAAGATCGGCAGTTCGGGGCGATCATGGTCTAAATTGTACCCTCACTTGCTGGCGGTTTTCTGTCAGCTGCGCTTGAGTGCGATTTTGCTTGCTGTATACTCGTCTTCCGTCCACTCGAGAATGGAGCAGTCACATGACGTCGATCAAAGGTTTCTTCAGAGAAATCGCGATCGCAGGGCTGGTCCTGGCGCCCCTCGTTGGATCAGCGGCAGCCGCCGACAAGCCGCTTGAGGGGGTGACGCTCACCCTGGCGTCGCAGAACGATCAATTCGCCGCGGTCCTCGCGGCGCTCGCGCCAAAATTCAAGGAGCAGACGGGAGCGACGCTCAAGGTCGATATCCTCGATTACGGTTCGCTGCTGACAAAAACAACTGCCGACTTCGTCGGACACACCGGCGGCTACGACCTCATTACGATGGACATCGTTTGGTCGGGACAATATGCGCAAAACGACTACTCGGTCGACCTTGTCGATTGGATCAAACGCGACGCTTCGGAACTGCAGCTCGATGACATCTATCCCACGCTTCTCAATGCGCTTGGCCACTACGGCGACAAGCAGGTGGCTTTCCCCTTCGCCGGCTACGCCAACGTTCTCGCTTACCGCAAGGATCTGTTTGATGCAGCGGGCCTCAGCCCTCCAAAGACCATGGAAGAGCTGACGGCGGACGCTTACAAGCTCACCGATCCGGCGAAGCATCAATACGGATTTGTGGCCAACGGGCAGAAGGGTCCGGCCGTCGCGCAGGATTGGATGCAGTACAATACCGAGATGGGCGGTTCGATTCTCGGCCCGGACGGGAAGCCCGCCTTGAATTCGGAGGCCAACGTCAAGAGCCTTACCGTGTACCGCGACCTGTTCCAGAAGGCGGCTCCTCCCGGCGCGGTCAACTACGATTGGGGCGGCCGCGAGGAAAGCTTCCGTCAGGGCCTTGTCGCCCAGATGCAGACCTGGTCGGTCGGAGCGCCGGGATATTACGATCCGGCGAGCTCGAAGATCGTCGACAAGGTGGCGATTGCGCCGGCTCCGAGAGGCGCCGGGCTTCCCCAACTTTATGGCCTCGGCGGCTGGGGCCTGGCGATCAATGCCGACATCAAAGATAAACAGAAGCAGGCCGCGTGGGCGTTCATCAAGTGGCTGGACAGCCCGCCCGAGCATAAAGAATTCAACCTCATGGGGGCCGGAAGCTTTTTGCGCAAGAGCGAGATGACCGATGCCGACCTGTTGGCAAAGTTCCCGTTTCTCCCGGTGATCGCGGTGACGTTCGAGCATGGCGACGGCGAGTATCGCCCCCGCATTCCGCAATACCCCCAGATCCAGGACATTCTCGGAACAGCGGTGAACTCGGTGCTCGTGGGCAACACTGATCCGAAGGCTGCGCTTGACGCCGCGCAGCTGGAGGCCGTTAAGCTTTTCTGATGGGCGACGATCCCTCGACCGAGTCCCGGCCCGCACCGCTCGGTGCTAGGGACGTGACGGCCCGGTTGCCTGATAGAGAGGCCCCGGATCAAAGGTGGAGCTCAACCCCGACTTGCGGGACCACACTGCGACTTTGTCCCCCCGCGTGGCCCTGAAGCGGCCGGTCCTCGCGGCCCGTTCCTATGCGGACCGCCGGCGCCTATTTCTAATCTCGATGGCGCTTCCCGGGCTGGCCTATGTCGTCGCGGTGGGCGTCTGGCCACTCACCAAGGGGATCTGGTTCAGCCTCTACGACTACAATCTCCTCAAGCCGGCGCAGACCCATTTCGTCGGTCTGAGGAACTATGCCGACGTTCTTGACGACTCGGTCGCTCGGCAGGCCTTCTCCAACACCGTTGTCTTCACAGTTTCGGCGGTTGCGGTCGAGCTCGTGCTGGGGTTCGCCATCGCCCTTGCGTTGTGGCGGGACGATCGCTTCAACCGGGTTTGCCTCGCCCTGATCCTGATCCCGGTCACAATTACGCCCCTGGTGGTCGGCTTGATTTTCCGGGCTCTCCTCATGCCCGACTACGGACTTGTCGGATATTATCTCGCGGAGTCGGGGTTTTCCGGTCCGCACGGACTCTTCGCCTACGGATCGAGCGCGCTCGCGACGCTCATTTTCGTCGACATCTGGGAGTGGACGCCGCTCGTGGCGCTCATCCTGCTTGCGGGGCTAAAAGCGCTTCCGAGCGACATCATCGAAGCGGCCAGGGCGGATGGCGCGACTGGGGTCCAGCGCCTGCGCATGGTCATCATCCCGCTCATGGCGCCAACGATCGTGCTGGCGGTGATGCTGCGCACGATCGACGCCTTCCGGATCTTCGACAGCATCTTCGTAACCACCGGCGGCGGGCCCGGCAACGCGACCAACAGCCTGATGCTTCATGCGGTCAAGCAGGGCCTCGAATTCTTCAACATCGGCCTCGCCTCCGCGATCGCCAACGTCACTCTGCTCTGCATCGCTGTCATGGCCACCGCCTTCGTCATCCTCTTCCGGCAGGCCGACAGAAGGGCGCACGGAAGTTGAGCGCTGCTCGGCTTTCGCGGCTTGGCGAGCGCGCCTTCATCCTTGCCATGACCGCGTTCTTCCTCTTGCCGTTCCTGTGGCTGGCGACCGCGGCCTACAAGCCTTCGAGGGACATGTTCTCCGTGCCGCCGATGCTCCTGTTCCGACCGACGCTGGAGCAGTTCGCGACCGTGCTTCGGATCTTCGACGTCCGAAGCCTCCTGTCCTCGAGCCTTCTCATCGCCACGGGTTCGGTTGGTCTCTCGCTGTTGCTCGGCGTCCCAGCCGGCTATGCGCTGGCCCGGTCGAGCAGTCGCTATGCGACCGTGGCCGCTTATTTCTTCATGGCGGTTCGGATGGTCCCGGCGGTTGCGGCGCTCATCCCCTTCTACCTGATGATGCGCGACGTCGGCCTGCTCGGCAGCTGGATCTCGGTCGTGCTGATCAACTCGATGTTGAACTCGGCCTTCGTGACCTGGATGATGTTCCTCTATTTCCGCGGGTTGCCGAAAGAACTCGAAGAGGCCGCTTTGACCGACGGGTGCACGATGTTCGGCGCCTTCTGGCGCGCCGCGCTCCCCGCAGTCCGCTCAGGCGTCGTCGCCTCGGCGCTGTTCTGCCTCATCTTCTCCTGGAACGACTTCCTCTACCCTATGTTCCTTACCAGGCTGGACTCCAAGCCCCTGTCGGTAGCGCTGCTCGCCGCTTTTGGGACCAAGGACATCACATGGGGCGCCCTTGGCGCTCTCGCCCACTTCTCGACAATTCCGATCGTTCTCATCGTGCTGGCCCTGAACCGTTATTTCGTTCAGGGACTGACAAAGGGCATTCACTGAGCAGGGATCGTCAGTTCCGGATCGCCCTTTCCGTCGTGGCGTCGAACAGATGGATGCGAGCGGGATCGGGAACGAGCGAAAGGCGCGCGCCCGGCGGGATGGTTAGTGAACTGTCGAGCAGCACTCTGAGCCGGTGGGAAAATGCCGCCCGTTCGTCCGGGTCGGAGGTCGGGGTTCGCAAGCGGTCCGCCGCCTCCACGTCCACATGCGCCAGCAGAGCTGCGCCAAGGTTTTCGACGAAGGCGACTGTCCCCGCTATGCCAGCTCGATCCGAATTGGCGAGGTCCATCGGCTCAAACGCCTCAGGTCGTATGCCCAGCACGACAGAGCGTCCGACGCACGACTTGATCGCTGGTCGCTTGACCAGCGCTTCGCGCGAAAAAACGATGGAGCTTCTTCCAAAGCGCGCTTCCACCCAGCAATCGGCCTCGATCAGCTCCGCTGTCAGGAAGTTCATCGCCGGGGCGCCGATAAAGCCGGCGACAAACAGATTCGCTGGCGCGTCGTAAAGGGTCCGCGGCGATCCGAGCTGCTGCAGAACGCCGCCGTTCATCACGGCGATTCTGTCACCCATCGTCATCGCCTCGATTTGATCGTGCGTGACGTAGACGGTCGTGATCCCGGTCATTTTCTGCATCGATGCGATCTCGGCGCGCATCTGGGCGCGCAGACGCGCGTCGAGATTGGATAGCGGTTCGTCCATCAAGAAGGCCTGCGGGCTGCGCGCAAGCGCGCGTCCCATCGCCACGCGCTGACGCTGGCCGCCCGACAGCTGACTCGGCCTTCTGTTGAGATAGGGTTCAAGCTCCAGGAGTTTCGCCGTCTCGCGCACCTTGCGCGCAATCTCAGCCTTCGTCGCTCCGCGGACGCGCAGGCCGAACCCAATATTGCCTTCGACTGTCAGATGCGGATAGAGCGCATAGGACTGGAAGACCAGCGCGACGTCACGATCCCGGGGCGCAAGATCATTGACGACCCGGCCGTTGATCGTAAGCCGGCCATGCGTGATCTCTTCGAGGCCCGCGATCATCCGCAACACCGTAGACTTGCCGCAGCCGCTCGGCCCGACCAGGACGAGGAACTCGCCGTCCTCGATCGTCATGTCGAGGTCGCGGATCGCTAGCGCGCCAATTCCGTAACTCTTGCTGACGTTATCGAAGACGATTTCGGCCATTCACCACAACTCTTCGCTCCCAACGACGCCAAACCGGTAGGGCGTCGCGACAATGAAGGCCGTCAGGTCATGTAGACGCCGCCGGTCACGTTGACGCCCTGGCCCGTCATGAACCGCGCCGAGTCGGAGCACAGAAAGACAACGACGTCAGCTACGTCCTCCGGCTGCTCCAATCGCCCCAGCGGCGTTTGGGCGACATAGTCCTTGATCACGCGCTCCGGGTCCACTCCACGCAGAGCGGCTTCCCAGACGACTTCGCGCTCCTGCATGCCGGTCTTCACGAAGCCTGGGCAGACCGCATTGACCCGAACGCCAAGAGGCGCCAACTCGCGCGCGAGCGCCTGCGTCCAGCCCAGCACCGCGAATTTGCTGGCGGAATAGTGTGCGAGCAGAGGCGCGCCAACTTTTGCGGCGAGCGAGGCCGTATTGACGATGACGCCCTTCCCCTGACTCTTGAACCGCCGCGCAGCGATTTGATTGGTGAGGAAAATCCCGCGGGCGTTGACGTTGAAGTTAGTGTCCCATTCGTCGTCCGTCAGGTCGAGCGCGTGCTGCATCGTCGAAATGCCGGCGTTGGCGATCAGAATTTCGTAACCTCCGAACGTTGCTTCAACATCCGCGAAGGCCGCCGCCACCGATTCTCTTTTGCTCACATCGATCGCAACCGCAACCGCGGCTGCGCCAATGGCGGCGGCCGTCGCGGTCGCCGCGGCGTGGTCGATATCGCAGATCGCGACCCTGACTGATTGGCGGGAGAGCGCAACGGCGATCGCCCGGCCTATTCCGGCGGCCGCTCCAGTCACGATCGCTCCGCGGCCCGCCAGTTCCGGAAAGTTCGGCGATGACATCTGCGCCTCACTGTCGCTTGACGCGGCCGATCATACATCAACCAAACATGAGCGCCCTGTCACCGAATTAGCCGTGTCTCAACGGAGGGGTGCAGTCCAGACGAGTGCAGCCCAAAAGCGCAATTGTTCGCGAATACAGGCGTCAATAAGGACAACGACGGCGATATCCGGTGATCGCCGGCGGCGGCGGCACGCATTTTAAGGTTGACGGCGACACACGGAGTCCGGTCGATGCCGAGCGGGTCAAGCGGTTCATGGCTATCGTCGAGAAACTGCGTTGACGCGTCCCTTACGGAGGCCCCATGCCGCTGGTTCTCGGTCTCGATATTGGCACGACCTCGACCGCCGGCATACTGATCGACCCTTCCGGCCGCGAGACGCCGGTTGTTTCGCGCCCGACGACGCTCCGGTCCCCCCATAGCGGCTGGGCCGAAGAAGACCCGGCGGAGTGGTGGGCCAATGTCTGTGAGATCACCCCCGAGTTGATCGCTTCATCCGGCGGCGATTCGAGCCAGATCGCGGCGGTCGGCGTCACCGGAATGCTGCCCGCCGTCGTCCTTCTCGACCAGCACGGTCGCGTCCTGAGGCCAAGCATCCAGCAGAGCGACGGCCGGTGTGGAAGGGAGGTCAAGGAGCTGCGCGGAGAGTGGGACGAAGCCGAATTCCTGTCCCGCACCGGAAACGGCATCAACCAGCAACTCGTGACAGCGAAGCTGCGCTGGATCGCCCGCCACGAACCGGACGTATTCCGCCGCATCGCGACAGTTTTCGGCTCATACGATTTTATCAACTGGAAGCTGACCGCCGAGCGCGCCATCGAACGCAATTGGGCGCTCGAAGCCGGATTCGTCGATGTGCGAAACGACGCGCTGGACGACGAGTTGATTGCGTTGGCGGGAATATCGCGGGAGGCGATTCCGGCAAAAATGATGTCGCACCACATTCTCGGCGAGGTGACCGCCGAGGCCGCCGCTCAGACAGGACTCACCGAAGGCACGCCCGTGATCGGCGGCGCGGCTGACATGATCGCCTCCGCTTTCGCGGGTGGAATCAATAGAGCGGGCGACGTGCTGCTGAAGTTCGGAGGAGCCATAGACATCCTCACCGCGACAGACTTTGTGCGTCCCGATCCGCGGCTCTTTCTCGACTATCACTTGGCGCCCGGCCTCTACATGCCGAACGGCTGCATGGCGACGGGAGGCTCAGGGCTCAACTGGTTCGTCGCGACGTTCGCCGGCGGCGAAAAGGCGGCCGCCGCGCGGGAAGGCCTCTCCGTCCACGGCTTCCTTGACCATCTCGCCCAGAAATGCGCTGCGAGCGCAGAAGGGATAACCATCCTGCCGTACTTCCTGGGCGAGAAGACGCCGATACAGGATCCGGACGCCCGTGCCCTGATCCACGGACTGACGCTCTCGCATCACGTCGGACACTTGTGGCGCGCAATGCTCGAGGCTTACGCCTACGCAATACGCCACCATATCGACGTGTTTAAGGAGATCGGTCATCGGACCGATCGGTTCGTTGTCTCCGATGGCGGCGCGCGGAGCCGGGCCTGGATGCAGATCGTTTCCGACGTTCTGCAACAGCCTCTGCAATGTCTCGTCGGCCATCCCGGTTCCTGTCTTGGAGTGGCCTGGACGGCCGCAATCGGCGCCGGTCTGACGAAGGACTGGTCGGGCGTGAGCGCCTTTGTCGACCGCGGAGACCTGATCGAACCCGACGCCCGCAACGCGGGCATCTACGATGACGGCTACCGGACTTATCGCGAGCTCTATCGGCCGGGAGGGAATGGTCGTGTGCGAAAACGTCGGCCGTCGAACGTCCTGCTCCGAGCTTCGACCGTCGTCAAAAGGTCTTGATGAATTCGATCAGGGCCCGCTTGTCGTCGTCGCTGAGCGGCGCTTCCTTACCGAAGGCTTTCTCGTCTGGGCTCAGATTGTCCGTGTTGTTGAATTCGTCCGTGCCGAAATAATGGCCGCGATTGACGACGAAGTCCGGGCACTTCAGAAGCGTGCGGAACGGCAGGCGCAGCTTGGAACCCCAGGCCAGCATCGCAGCGTCGTCGCCGTTCAAGTCAAGGCTCGGCCAGTTGAGGACGACTTCGCCCACAAGCTGAGCGAAGGCGATGTCATGCGGCAGCCGCCTGCCGAAGGGAATGTCGACTCTCGGCTGATAGTTCGCCACGAGGTTGATCGGAAAGCCTTTCGGGATCGGTCCGAGCGTGAAATTGCCATCCTTGTCGAAAACTTTTCGGAATGGCTGGGCCGGAAGCGAGCCGATCAGATTCTGAAGCTCCACCGGGATGTTCCGCTTGGGTATGTTGACGTAACTGCGCTCGGTCGTGCGAACGATGTAGCCGTCGAAGCCGGGCTCGCGCTCGCGCTTTTCCGGCCACAAGAGCTGCTCGATCGATGCGTCGAAGATCTTCATTCGCCCGTCGACCGAAACGTCGTCGGAAAAAGGCCCAAGCCGGTTGTTGAGGAGAAACGGCGCGGTCGACCAGATGCTGACGAGCGAGGGCACGCGGGTGAAACCGAGCCCGCCGCCGGGCATTTGGTACTGCCAGCGCTCAGCCGTGAACGGGTCCTGCACTGTTATCCTGCCGACCGAAGGCAGGTTCTTGTAAGTTTCGGACGAGAAATTGTCCCAAATGTTGCCGCGGATCGCGTTGGTGGCGAGCGGACTGCAGGCGTTGGTGCGCAGAAGCGTCACCGGAATGCGCGCGTCGGTCGAGAGGAAATTGTCTTTGAGAAAGTCCGGCGCCGCGACGATCGCGCGCATCTTCTCCTTGAATGCGTCCGTCTTCGTGTAGGCCCAGTAACGGGCGAAGCATTTGTTATAGTCGGGACCTGAACAGCCGCCCGGCGCGAGCTGCGCGCGCGCCTCGTCGGGCAGCTTGCTCGAGTGGCAGCGGGCGCAGGTCTCGGCGAAGACCTTTTTGCCGCGATCCAGCGTCGCCGCATCCGCGGTCAGATATTTCTCTCCGCCGGGCGCCTTCGCCAGCGAATCCGGCTGACCCGCCGCGACCAGGAATTTCGCCATGAACGGCGCGCCGGCTTCGGTCGCGCGCCAGTAGGCCGAATTCTTTTCCGCCGTCGCGATCTCGATCGGCGTGATCGGCTTGCCGCCGAAGAACGAATTGAAGTGCCGCGTCCACTCTTCACTGTAAAGTCCGATGTTGAGGTAGACGCGATTCAGCGCGCCCAAGATCCCGACGGAATCGGAGCCGTCCTTCAATACGCGCGGCGACCAGGACGTGTCGGGCGGATCGAAAAAGCCGCCAAGCTGTTTGTTGTTGAGCTGGCCCCCTTTTAGCGTTTCCTTCCCCCAGAGCTTCGCCTGTGCAAGACGCGGGCCGACAAGATAGACGGCGTTCATGGTGCGCGGGTTGTTGATGTAGTCGGTCGAGACCAGCGACGTATCCGTCGTGCCCGGGGCATAAGAATGCACCAATTGATAGATCAGGTTTTTGGCGTCAGCAGAGTAGGAGAAGACGCGATCGATCCAAAGGTATTGAGCGCCGACGGTTGAATTGAGATTTGCCCATTCCGGGCGAGCGGGATTGCTCGGCGGATGGATCGGGCTCGGTCCGACGTGGCAGAACCCACACGCCATGCCGACCCGGTAAGGGCGAACGAGATTCGGATCGTTGTAGTAAGTCGGGTCTGTGTAGTAGCGATCGGGGTCCCACTTGTCCTTGGCCGCCTGGTCGAAGTTCGGATTTGGAAACAGGCGCAGCCCGAGGATGCCGCTGGCGTAGCCGAAATAGGAGCCGACCGGCAAGGTCGATCCGTCCTTGAACGTGGAGCCGCGTGCGCCGATCTTGACGCCTGGGTATTTCGCCTCATCCTCGAACGGATCGGGCGCGCAACTGGCGCCGCGCACGTCGAGCCAAAGCCCGAACCGTATCGGGTCGGGGCCGGTCGGCTTTTCAAAGCACGGTTCATTGATCGCGCCGAGCCAGCGCCAGCGCGAATCGCGGTCGCAATGCTGACCGTCGCAGTAGGTCTGGCTCGGATGCGAGGTTATGACCTTAAGGAGATCGAAGGTTGCGAGACTGTCCTTGGTCGCGCTGTCCCAGAAGCGGTCGTTGCCGCCGGTCCAGACGATCCACATGTTGCGGCCCTTGACCTCGTCCGGGGTCAGTTGCGCGCCATTGTCCATGTCGTGGAAGAAGTCTTCGCTAGCCTGAGGGAAGCTCGCATCGCTCCGGCCCGCGCGCTGCGCCTCGTCGAGCGGCGCTGGCGCGGCCGCGATGGCCGGCGCCAACGCGAGGCCAAGCAGCAGGACCCAAGCGCCGGAGAACCCCCACCTTCGCATGCCCCTGCCCCCTCCGTTGGAAGACGCTTTCGGCGAAACCTTGCGTCCGCGTTCGCCGTCCTCGCTTCAGCCCTCGGCGCGCCATCCTCGCGCCATTCCCACCCGGGCGCAATAGCGCCGCGATCGACGACGAGTCAGTCCTTCCCGTTCTCACCCGCTGGGACGGCATGCGCAACATCCTCAGCGGCTGGCGCGTACCAGTCGAGCTTGTCCCGCAGCGCGACGACCGTACCGACAATGAGGATGGACGGCCCACGCAGTTCGGCGGCGCGCGCTTTCGCCGCGAGCGTCGCGAGGGTCCCGACAACGACTTTCTGGTTGACCCGCGTTGCATTGTCGACGATCGCGGCGGGCAGATCTGCGCTCGCGCCGCGGACAACGAACTCCTTCGTCAGCGCCTCCAGATTGCGCAACCCCATGTAGATCGCGACTGTCTGGCGCGGTTGCAACAGCGCCGTCCAGTCCAGGTCGATTTTGCCGTCCTTGCCGTGCCCGGTGACGAAGACGCAGGCCTGAGCGTGGTCGCGGTGCGTGAGCGGAATGCCGGCGTAAGCGGACGCGCCGATCGCTGCCGTCACGCCCGGGCAGACCTGGAACGGCACGCCGTGCGCGGCCAGCGCCTCGATCTCCTCGCCGCCACGGCCGAACATGAAGGGATCGCCCCCTTTCAGCCGAAGCACCCGCTTGCCCTCTGTCGCCAGCCTGACGAGGAGGGCGCCGATCTCTTCCTGCGGCAGCTCGTGGTCTTCCGGCCGCTTGCCCACATAGATGCGTTCCGCCTCGCGCCGGACGAGGTTCATGACGCCCTCGCCGATCAGCCGGTCGTAAAGGACGACGTCGGCTTTCTGCATGAGCCTAAGCGCGCGAAAGGTGACGAGATCCGGATCGCCCGGCCCTGCGCCCACCAGATAGACCTCTCCGCGGGGGGTCATGTCTCCATGTTCGCGGACGTGTTCGATTTCGCGAGCCAGATGCGCGGCGGCGGCGCGTTCATCGCCTGACAGCGCGGCTTCGCCGATCGGACCCTCGAGCACGGTCTCCCAGAAGCGCCGCCGCATCGTCTGCGAGGGCATGGCCTCGGCAACGCGCTCACGAAAGCGGCTCATCAGATTCGCCATCCGGCCGTAGGCCGCCGGAATTATGGTTTCGAGTCGCGCCCTCAACATTCGTCCGAGGATCGGCGAAGCGCCGCCGGTCGAAATGGCGATCACGAGAGGGCTGCGATCCACGATCGAAGGCATGATGAAGTCGCATAGTCGCGGCTGATCCGCGACGTTGACGAGCGCGCCCGCCGCTTTCGCCGCTTTCCGCGCCGCTTCCTGAAGGCGATGGTCCTCCGTCGCGATGAAGCAGATCTGTGAGCCCTCGAAGTCATTGGGTGCGGGGTCGCGCGCGACATGGCGAAAGTTGGAACGATCGCGAACCTCGAAAAAATCCTCGCCGAGTTCGGGCGCGAACGCGGTGACGCGCGCGCCGCATCGCACGAGAAACTCGGCGCGCCGCGCGGCGGCAACGCCTCCGCCGACCACGATGGCGGGGCGGTCCCGCATCTCCAGGAATATCGGCAGATTCCGCATCGCCGCAGCCCGTTCCAAGTCATCGCGGCTCACCGCCGGGGAGGATCCCGGTCAATTTGGTCGCGAGCGCGACCCATAGCATGTCCGGGGAAACGCCGCCGCCCCACGCCCGGCGCCGCGTTGGCAATTCGATTGACAGCGCGCACGGTTGGCCGAATAGAGGCTTCATGCCCTCGTCCTTCCTGTTCACGCTCGGCACGCGCGGCTCGCCGCTCGCGCTGGCGCAGGCGGACGAGGCGCGGCGGCGCCTCGCCGGGGCGCACGGCTGGGATCTCGAGCGGATCGCGCTCAAGGTCATCCGGACCAGCGGCGATGCGATCCAGGACCGGCCGCTCGCCGAGGCCGGCGGCAAGGGCCTCTTCACCAAGGAGATCGACTTTGCCTTGATGGCGGGCGAGATCGACGCCGCCATCCATTCGGCCAAGGACCTGCCGACGCTGATGCCCCGAGGCGTCGCGATCGCCGGCTACCTGCCGCGCGAGGACCCGCGCGACGCGCTGGTCTCGGCTCTCTCCGACACAATCGAAGGCCTGCCCGAAGGGGCGAGCCTCGGCGCGGCGTCGCTCCGCCGTCAGGCGCAGGCTCTGCGGCTGAGGCCGGATCTCAAGCTCGCGCTCCTCCGCGGCAATGTCGAGACACGGCTCAAAAAAGCCGAGTCTGGCGCGGTCGGCGCGACCCTTTTGGCGATGGCGGGCCTGAAGCGCCTCGGCCTTGTCCACCGCGCCCGCAGAGCCCTTGACCTCGACGCTTTCCTGCCTGCGCTAGGTCAGGGAGCGATCGCGCTGACCGCGCGCGCCGCCGACACGCGCGCGCTCGAGGCGCTGGCGGCGATTGCGCATGCCGAGACATGCGCCGAGCTCACCGCCGAGCGCGCCTTTCTCGCCGAGCTCGAAGGCTCCTGCCGCACGCC
>JAFAHO010000422.1 GCA_019237205.1 Hyphomicrobiales bacterium | reverse complement strand
CGAGACCTTCGCAGAGGTCGCGATGTTCCTCGGCGGCCGCTATCCGGCAAGCTGCGAGGCAGCTTCCCCGGCGCGCATTCTCAAAATCGCCGCAACAAAACTGCGCCAGGCGGTGCTCGATAAGCCGCAACTGGCGTTCGACATGCTTGCCGCCGCATCAATGCGGCTGAGGCGGCTGGCGGACGAGATTGAACAGCTGAAGGCCCAATCTGCGCCACAGCGCATCGCAGGCTTTTTCGTCAAGCAGGCTCAGTCCGCTTCCGGCCCCGCGCGCATCGCGCTGCCCTACGAGAAGGCGCTGATCGCAAACCGCCTCGGGATGAAGCCCGAGAGCTTCTCCCGCGCGCTTGGCAAGCTCGGCGAGGTCGGAGTTGTGGTCGAGCGCGAAAGCGTCACCATCAGCGATGTCGCCCGGCTCGCCGCTTTCGCCGAGGGGGCGCGGTAGCGCGCTGAAGACAACGACGCTTTCGGACTCGTCTTGCGCAACTCCAAGTTCAACCAGAACGCGGCAGAGCGCGGTCGGCGACCGCGCCTCGAGAGCGGGCGCCGCCGGCAGGATCCCGCCCCGGCCTTGACTCCCCGCCTTGCTCTGCCAGGTGGCACGCCGCCATGACCGAGACTGCCGCGACCCCACGCAAAAACCCCATTGCGGGTCGTCCTCTGCGCGCGGTGCGCGTTCTGCGCGGCCGTCGTGCGGGCGATCGACGTTGTCGAGCGGGCGCTGCAGATCTACGGGCCGCCCGGTCCATGTGTGCCGCGAGATCGTGCACAACGGGTTCGTCGCCGACTCCCTCAAGGCCAATGGCGTCGTGTTCATCGAGCGCGTCGCCTCCCCACCATCCATGCAATCTGCTCGCCCGTGACCAAGGTGCATCGCGAGGCTAGCGGCGGAGACCCCTAGTACCCGCCGGCCCAAACGAGGATCCCTGCCGCAAGCAAGATCAGCGCCATACCCAAGCCGTCGCGGAGCGACGGCGGCTCGCGGAACAGCTTTAGCGAGACGATCTGCGCCAACGGCACCTCGATCAGCGCGAGCGTGCGCACCCGCGCCGCGTCCGTCAGCGCGAAGGCGATGAACCAGAGCTGCGAAGCGAGCGCGCCCATGAAGCCTGCGAACAACGACGATCGCCACGCGGCGAGGATGGCGCGCGCCCCGGCACGGTCGAAGACGCCGAGATAGAGCGCAAGCGTCGCCGACTGGATCGCAAGGCCGACGACGAGGATCACTGCGGCCGCAAGCGGTCGCGACGGAGTCTCGACGCCGATGACCGCTGCGCGGAAGCCGATCGCCGCGAAGGCGAAGAAGGTCGCGGAGGCGAGCCCGTACGCCGCCGAGCGCCAGTCGCTCGCAAGCTCCTTCCCGCTCCGAACCGACATCAATCCGACGCCAATCATCGCAAACGCGATCGCCGCGATCAGAGCGATGGTCGGCTTCTCGTTGAACGCCACGAGGCCGAAGAGCGCGACCTGCGCCGGCTCCGTCTTGGTATAGGCGACGGCGACGACGAAACTGCGCGTGCGCATCGCGGCCAGCATCATCGCGGTGGCGATCACTTGCGAGAACGCCCCGAACCCCGTCCAGACGAGATTCGCGAGCTTCAGCGGCGGCGCATCGAGGCCGGTCGCAGCCAGCATCCCGGCCAGAAACAAGACCGCGAACGGAAGCCCGAACAAGAAGCGCACCTGCGCGGCGCCGACAGCCCCGAGCGCTCCGATGAGGTCGCGCTGCATCGCATTGCGTAGCGTCTGCGCGCTCGACGCCATGAGGGTCACCAGAACCCATAGGCCTCCGGAGGCCATCGTCTCAGAACTCCGTTTCGCGCCCGCGGCTGCGAGACAGCCGTCGCGCCGATCCGGCTCGTGGTTAGCTTGCCCGAATGCTATTGCCGCCCCCGGCACGGGGAGCCGCAGCAGGACGCTCTCGCGGATATGCCTTGGCTTCGTGATCCCAAGACGAAGGCCGCGATTGACGCCCCTTAAGCGCGCGAGCTAAGCGGGATCGCCGCCGCTCTCCCCTTGCACGAAATAAGCAAACACGTCATGGCCGTCTACACTGAAGTCTCGGATGAAGCGTTGAGCGACTTTCTGGCGCTTTACGACATCGGCGAAGTCATATCCTTCAAAGGGATTGCCGAGGGGGTCGAAAACTCCAACTTCCTAGTGCGCACCACGAGAAGCCAGTTCATCCTCACTCTCTACGAAAAGCGAGTGAAGGCGACCGATCTGCCCTTTTTCATCGGACTGATGGAGCATCTTTCCGAGCGCGGCGTCACCTGCCCGCAACCCGTGCGCAATCGCGCGGGCGAAGCGCTCGGCGAGCTTGCAGGCCGCCCGGCGGCCATCGTGACTTTTCTCGACGGGCTATGGATCCGTC
The DNA here is from genome assembly GCA_019237205.1 of Hyphomicrobiales bacterium. Taxonomy (GTDB): domain Bacteria; phylum Pseudomonadota; class Alphaproteobacteria; order Rhizobiales; family Beijerinckiaceae; genus Roseiarcus. Next base: position 53,123 of record JAFAHO010000422.1, on the reverse strand, counting down.
GACCGAACGTCGCCCATTGCGGCGAAGTTGGCCAGGCGCTCGCGCGCATGCATATTGCGGGCGCCGATTTTCATCTCCGGCGAGTCAATTCGCTATCGCTCGAGGGCTGGCCTCCGCTGTTTCACACGGCGGAATCGAGGGCCGACGAGGTTACGCCGCACCTCCGCCAAGAGTGCGCCGCGGAGCTCGCGTTTCTCGAGGAACGGTGGCCGAAGGGTTTGCCGAGCGGGGTCATCCACGCCGATCTCTTCAACGACAACGTGTTCTTTCTTGGCCAAAAGCTTTCGGGACTCATCGACTTCTATTTCGCCTGCAACGACGCGCTGGCCTACGATCTGGCGATCTGTCTCGGCGCGTGGTGTTTCGAGCCTGACAACGCCTTCAACGTGTCCAAGGGCCGGGCGATGATCTCGGGTTACGAGCGCGTCCGCAGGCTCGAAGACGCCGAGATCGAGGCGCTGCCGGTCCTTGCGCGAGGCGCAGCGCTGCGTTTCATGCTGACGCGCCTCGTCGACTGGCTCAATGTCCCGCCCGGGGCAAAGGTCGCGCCGAAGAATCCGCTCGAGTATCGCGACAAGCTGCGCTTCCATCAACTCGTGAAGACGGCTGCTGACTACGGGCTCACGCGGTGAGCGGACGCGTATCCATCTGGACCGATGGCGCATGTTCCGGAAATCCCGGCCCTGGCGGCTGGGGCGCCGTACTGCGCTACGGATCGCATGAAAAGGAACTGAAGGGCGGCGAGGCGCTGACCACCAACAACCGCATGGAGCTTACCGCCGCCATCGAGGCTCTCGAATCTCTCAAGCGCGCTTGCGCGGTGAGCCTTCACACGGACTCCCAATATCTGCGCGGAGGCGTGACCGCGTGGCTCACTGGCTGGAAACGCAATGGCTGGCGCACCGCCGGCAGGAAGCCGGTGAAGAACGAGGATCTTTGGCGTCGGCTCGATGCCGCGGCAGGGCGGCATCATGTTGAATGGATTTGGGTCAAAGGACATGCCGGCGACGAACACAATGAACGCGCGGACCGGCTCGCCCGCGAAGCGATGGATGTCCATTTGAGCCAGCAACGGGAGACGACGGCCGAGCTTCGCGATGGACGCGCCCGCCGATAGGGCGGGCAAGGGACAGCAACAGGACGCCCCGCCCTGATGAAATCAGTTCTCGCCCAATTTTCCACGGGAGGGACGCTACGACAGCGCTCGCGAAATTCCGCAGGGGTGACGCAAGGTTTGGCTTTCGACCGGACACGCGCCGTCTCGACGATGACACAATCGGCAAACATTGTGTTCTTAGTTTGCGTTTGTGCGTTCGTTCCCAAAGTTTAGCGATACAGCGTTAACACATTACTGACGAGTTCTTGGTATTGCGGGAATCGCGCGGCAAGGAAAAGAACCGCACCTCGGACTGTATGAAGGTTCCGTCATGAACAACGTATCCATTGCGGTCCTTTCCTCGTCGGAATTCGAGAAAGCGCGTCGCCAGATATCGGAATTATCTCGCCACGCCAGCTATGACGATTGGCTTGATCAACTCTATGGTCGGTTCATGGGGTTGTCGCTCGGCGGCGATGACGCACGGCTAGTTATGATCCGGCTCGGGGATTTTCTGAACTGGTGCCGCGCTCGAAAGGTGCGGTTGAGCGAAGCGGCACTCGACGCATACGCATTCGACTGCTTGCAAACCACGGCCGGCCGCAGAGACGCCGCTCAAGCAGGGCTCGAGACTTCCGCGCCCGAGCTTGTCAATCGCAGTACGCGCGCTGGAGGCGAACGCCCGTCGGGAGCAGCATCTCGCGGCCCAAAAAGCGCTGCCCGTTCGGCGGCGGTGGACTTGTAGAACGGATAGCGAGCCTCGATGGCGCTTCGCACGGCGGGGTAGTTGGCGCCCATACATGCGAGTTTCGCGGTCAGCCCCGGATAGTCGCGGGGAGCGCACCAAAGCGCCGCACCGAACGCGCGCTTGTAAAACGCTATGTGTTCTTCTCGCGGCGTCGCGACGGCAAAATCGGCATCGAAATGTTGGGCGGCGATGAAGCCGGGGCGCATGATGATATACGGGAGTTCGGGACGAGCGCTAGACAATGAAAGTTTGGCGGCAAGACGGGTAAACTCGACGATCGTCTGTCGCGCGCGCAACCGAGGCGCCAAGATATCGCTGAAAACCTGGAGGCCCGGAAGAACCGCGTTCTCGGCGGTCCCGACACTCACTCTAACCGTGCCTGCGAGTTCGCCATCGACGAAAGTCATGGTTATCCAGGCCATGGGACCGCTATCGTAGAGCGGGTCGTAGAGTTTTTCGTCCAGGCGGGGCTTCAGGAAACCGTTCCCCCTGTAAGCGTCGTAGCGCAGCCGAAACACCGCTTCGCGTTCAGCCGGGTTGCTTGCAACCCGATGCTCAACCTTCTCTAAGAATTTGAAAACGTGCTCGGAAAAGGTCGTCGGCGCGCTGCTGATTGCCGCTCCCATAAGATTTTCCCCAGCTACCCCCAATAACAGGTTAACAAACTGGTGCCCGAAGTAAACGGGCGACACACAATTTTTGCGCCGCGGCCTTGCCAATATGGTCAATTCGGACCCCCTGACACCCCAGTAGCCTCCTCAGATTGTTCAACACAATCCAGCCATATTTCAAACCCTCGCCAGAACCCGCAGGTTTTCCGGCTCGCCATTCGGCTATGCCACGGCAAATTAAGGGACTTTTTAGTCCTCCAAGCCAACAATAACGGATAGTCTCGTACCACCTCAGCAGTTTGTATGGCGGACCCCCGACGGAGCGACACTTCGACGCCGACCGACAAACTGCCGGACGAGATCTATATCGCCTTCGTCGACGGTCTTTTGTCCGATGTGGTCCCGGTCGTGCTGCTTTCGGCGATTGCGGTCACCTTCGGCGAAATTGCCGCTGCCATCGCAGCCCGGCAGCCCGCGCTGTTGTACGCCGCAACTTCTCAGCTCCTGATCGCGGCGGTCCGGCTCTACTTTGTCAGGCGCCACGCGCGGAGCCTGCCGAGCGCCACCGTCGAAATTGCGCGCAAACAGGAGCGAATTTTCTCGTTCGGAGCGCTCGTCAGTTTGTTCGGCCTCTCGCTATGGACTTTGTTGGCGTTTTCGATAACGGACAACAGCTTCGCTCAGTTTATCGGCGTGTCGATGACGATCGCCTACGCCTTCAGCTTGATGTCGCGGAGCTACGCGATCTTCCGCGGCGTCAACATGCAGCTCATCGCAGCATTTGTTCCGCTGAGCGTAGCGATGGTCGTCGCAGGCGGGTGGTATCCGGTCGGAATCGTCGTCGGCATTGCGCCTCTCGTCCTCTACATGAAAGGCTCGTCTCAGCGTCTGAGAGCTAATTTCAACGAGGTGATCGCCGCACAGCAGAAAGCTGCGACACTGGCGGCGCGACTGGACACCGCTCTCAACAACATGTCGCACGGTCTTTGCATGCTGGATGCGAGCGGTCGCCTGATCCTGATGAACGATCAGGCGCTCAAATTCTTCAGGGTGGGTCCGGATATCGCCCTCGTGGGCGCCCACGTCAACTCGATCCTCAGGGGCCTCGTCCACGGCAACATCATTGCCGCCTCACAGCACGCTCATCTCGCGCACGCTCTGCTCGACGACGCTGGGGGGGCAGACGTCATGGCGCCGTTCGAAACTCGTGACGGCCGCGCGTTCGAACTCACCATCCATCGAATGAAGGGCGAGGGGTCGGTCGTGGTCATTCAGGACGTCACCGAGCGACGCAACGCGCAGCTCGAGATCAATCGAATGGCTCGTTTTGACGCCGTGACCGACCTGCCCAATCGCCGCAGCTTCGAGGAACAACTCGACGCGCTCCTTCGTCCGGATCGCCATCTTGTCGACGGAAAGACGGTGATGTTCCTCGATCTCGACGACTTCAAGCAGGTCAACGACAGCCTCGGCCATCGCACGGGCGACAAGCTCTTGGCGGAAATCGCTGGCAGACTGCGCGCCATCATCGGCCCGCGTGATCTGGTCGCGCGCTGGGGCGGAGACGAATTCGTGATCCTGCACCACAATGGCGAGGGCCGGCCCGAGACTCCCGCGATTGCCCGGCGGATCATTGAGGAAGTCAGCCGACCCGTGGTCATCGACGGCAGCGAGGTCGTCGTGGGCGCAAGCATCGGCAGCGCCTCGGCCCCCGACGACGGCGTCACGCCGGATGCGCTTCTGTCGAACGCCGATATCGCACTCTATGCGGCAAAAGCGGACGGACGGCGAGGATGGCGCGCCTTTGAAAAGGCGATGGACACCAAAATCCAGCTTCGACGGCTCATCGAACTGGAGCTGAGAGCAGCCGTGACCAACGACGCAATCGACGTCCATTTTCAGCCGATCGTCGATGTCAAGACGCGCCGGATCGTCGCGTTCGAGGCGCTGGCGCGCTGGCGCCACCCGGTGCGCGGCCCTGTTTCGCCGGCCGAATTCATCCCGATCGTCGAGGAGATGGGCCTCATGGAGGAACTGGGCGCAGGCGTGCTGCGCCGCGCCTGCGCTGCCTGCGCCTCCTGGCCGGACGAGATCAGCGTTTCCGTCAACCTGTCTCCATCGCAATTTCGCAACGGCAATATCGAGAAGGCGATCGCTGACGCGCTTCACATCGTGGACCTTTCGCCCGGCCGCCTGGATATCGAGATCACGGAGTCAACGCTGCTCGACAATCGCCGCGACGCACGCGGCACGCTCGAGGCCTTGCGCAGCCGCGGCCTGCGCGTTTCGCTCGACGACTTCGGCACCGGCTATTCGAGCCTGAGCTATCTCCTCAGCTTCCCGCTCGACCGCATCAAAATCGACCGCTCGTTCACGATCGGCCTCGGAATTCAGGAGCGCGCCTCGATTCTCGTGGAGAGCGTTGCGGCGATGAGCCGCAAGCTCGGCATGACCGTCTTGATCGAAGGCGTCGAGACAGAAAGGCAGATGCGCATTATCGAAACGCTCGGCACGATCGCCGAGGTGCAGGGCTTCCTGTTCAGTCCTCCGGTTGCGCAATCGGGGGTCCTTGCGCTGCTCGGCCGCGAAGGCGGCAAGAAGGTCGCGGCCTGAACTCTAACCGCCTTTAAGCGCGCCTATCAGCGACAGTGCGTCAGCCGAATCCCAATTCGCAGCGCCCGCGATCACGCCCAATTCGCAACCGTCCTTGTCGATCAGCATCGTCACTGGAAGGCCCAGCGCCTTGCCGCTCTCGCGCAGGGTCTCGAACGCGTCGCCGCTCGGATCGGCGTAGCGCGTGAGCGACTTGACGCCGACGCCATCCAGAAATGGGCCGCGGCGCTCGAGCCTCGCGGTATCGACGTTCACCGCCACGACCTCAAAACCCTTGTCGCCGGCCTCAGCCTCAAGGCGGTCGAGCGCCGGCATTTCGGCCCGGCAGGGCGCGCACCAGGTCGCCCAGAGGTTGAGGAGCACTGCGCGCCCGCGAAAATCGGCGACGGTCGCCTTGCTGCCGTCCTCGCGTTCGAAGACGAGCGGAACGGCCTGGCGCGGCTCGGACGCGACTGCGAGCGCGGCGAGTCCGCCCTTGGCGAGAGGCGCAAGTTTCGCCGCGAGCGCCTTCGAGGCGGCCGGACAGGCCGCCGCGGCCTTGCCGGGCGGCTCCGCCGTCCCGTATAGGACGGCCCCGACGACGACGGCCGCGAGCGCGCCGAGCGCGACAGGCGGGAGCAGCCGACGGCGCGGCGCATCTTCGGTCTTGATCATTCTCGAACCATCCAGGGCGACACCTGATGAGCAACGCGATGTGGGGCGGCCGGTTCGCCGACGGCACGGCCGAGATCATGGAGACGATCAACGCCTCGATCGACTTCGACCGCAAGCTCGCCGCCCAGGACATCGCGGGGTCTCAGGCGCACGTCGCCATGCTCGCGCGCCAGGGCCTCGTCGACGCCGCCGACGCCGACGCCATCGCGAGCGGTTTGGCCCAAGTCAAGGGCGAAATCGAGGCGGGGACGTTTTCGTTCTCGCGCGCCCTCGAAGACATCCATATGAACGTCGAGGCGCGGCTCGCCGAGATCATCGGTCCCGTCGCGGGGCGGCTGCACACCGCCCGCTCGCGCAACGATCAGGTCGCGCTTGACCTGCGCCTCTGGGTGCGCGACGCGATCGATGGGCTGATCCCTGAGATCGCAGCGCTTCAGCGGGCGCTCGCCAGGCGCGCGCTCGACTGCGCCGGCATGGTCATGCCGGGGTTTACCCATCTGCAGTCGGCGCAGCCCGTCACCTTTGGTCACCATCTGCTCGCCTATGTCGAAATGCTGGCGCGCGACGCGGGGCGCTTCAGGGACGCGCGCAAGCGGCTCAATGAATGCCCACTCGGCGCGGCGGCGCTGGCCGGAACCTCGTTTCCGATCGACCGGGAGATGACGGCGAAGGCGCTCGGCTTCGACCGACCGACGGCGAATTCCCTCGACAGCGTCGCCGACCGCGACTTCGCGCTCGAGGCGCTCGCCGCGGCGGCCATCGCCGCAACCCATCTCTCCCGCTTCGCCGAAGAGATCGTGCTGTGGACGACGCCGCAGTTCGGTTTCGTGCGCCTCTCGGACGCCTTCTCGACCGGTTCGTCGATCATGCCGCAGAAGCGCAATCCAGACGCGGCCGAGCTCGTGCGCGGCAAGACCGGCCGCGTGTTCGGCGCGCTCATTGCGCTCCTGACCGTGATGAAAGGTCTGCCGATGGCCTATTCGAAGGACATGCAGGAAGACAAAGAGGGCCTGTTCGACGCGCTCGAGACGCTCTCGCTCTGCCTCGCCGCGATGACCGGCATGGTCGAGGACCTGACGCCCGATCCGAAGCGCATGAAGGCGGCGGCGGGCGCGGGCTACGCCACCGCAACCGATCTCGCCGACTGGCTCGTGCGCGCGCTCAAGACGCCTTTCCGCGAGGCCCATCATATAACAGGGCGCATCGTCGCGCTGGCCGCGGCGCGCGGAGTGGCGCTCGAGAAGCTTACGCTCGACGAGATGCGGAGCGTCGAGCCGCGCATCACTGAAGACGCCTTCGCCGTGCTCGGGGTCGAGCGCTCCGTGAGGAGCCGCACCTCCTACGGCGGCGCCGCGCCCGCCAATGTGCGACGGCAGGCGAAGGCGTGGCTGAAGCGGCACGGGGAGCCGTGAGGCGCCGGCGAGGCGACTGGAGAACCGGCAGGCCCCGCTCTTGTCGCATGGCTCGCCGGCGTCGCCGAGACGGCGCTCCCTGTTGTCGGCGAAAAACAGGAAGTTCCTCGCCTTTTTGGCCCCAAAAGGGAAAAGCACGCCAAAAGATCAATCATTCGAAAATGTTATGCGAAGTCTTTGTTTTTCCGCGGAACAGGGAGCTTTTCTCGCCGCATCAGGGAACAGGGAGTCAATTCGCGACTCCCGGCGCTTGACTGGTCGGTTCTCCGGTTTGCGGAAATCGCATGGCGTCGTCCCCGCGGCGCGCGAGAACGACCGCATTCCTCGCGCCAAACCCGCACTAACCGTTAATCAGGCCCCTTCCCACACAAGCGCAACCGCGACCAGCCTTTCGCCGGCGAGCGTCACAAGCTGAAGGCACCGCCCGTCGCAGAGCTTCGCCCTGCCCTCTCCGAGCCCGATCTCGATGTCGGCATATTCGAGCGGCGTTCCGTCGAGCGGATGGATCGCCTTGTAGACGGCTTCCTTGGCGACAAAGACGAGCCGCTGCTTGACCTCGTCGCCCATCGTCGCCCGTCGTTCGGCGGCGTTCAGCACGAGGTCGACGAGATCGGCCGGGAGAGGCTCGGCCGGTTCGACGTCGACGCCGATGCCGGCGAGCAGCCCGCGCCGCGCCACGGCGGCGACGGCGAAGACGTCGTCATGCGCGAGCGAACCGATGATCCCCGCAGGCCATGCCGGCGCGCCGGAGGGCGAGCGCGGCAGCGGCGCGGCGGCGTCGGCGCCGAGCTCTCCGAGGTGGTCCCGCGCCACGATGCGCGCGGCGCCGCTCGCGCGCCGTCTCGCAAGGTTGGCGGGGCGGCCCAAGTCCGGATCGGCGAACGCCGCCTCGTCGCCGGGGCGGATGCGGCGGGCGCCGACAAGGACGCCAAGCGGCGCGAGAGCGGCGCGCAGCGGCGCGCAGTCGAAGCCGTCGCGCCCCACGCGCTCCGCCATGCCGCGGTCAGCGCGCCGCGGAGAAGGCGCCCGAGACCAGCCTCGCCGGATTGCCGCGCCAGCGCGAGCCGGCGGGCGTGATCTCGCCCTTCATCAGGAAAGCGTCGGCGTCGAGACGTGTCCCTTCGCCCATGGTGACGCCATAGTGCACGAGCGCGCCCGCGCCGACCGATGCGCCGGCGCCGATGCGCACCCTGTCCGACTTGAACACGCCTTCCTCGAGCGAGTGCGACTGAATGATGCTGTGCTCGTTGAGGTTCGCCCCGTCGCCGATCTCGACCAGCGTCCGCTCCGACAAGGTGCAGCCGTCGTCGAACACCTTGCGGCCGACCCTGACGCCGAGCAGGCGCGAGATCAGGTTGCGCATCGGGGTTCCGGCGAAGGCGGTGGAGAGCGGGTTGTCGGAGAGCTTCCAGTGCCGTTCGACTCGCCAGAAGATGGGGTCGTACACCGTCGCGATGGCCGGCTCGAGCCGCCCGAAGCCGATCGAGGCGCGCTCGATCAGGATGAACCCCACGGCCAAGAGCGCGACGACGACGCCCGACGCGGCGGTCATCGCCAGCACGTTCGTCGCGCCGAAGACTTCCGCCGTCCAGCCGAAGACGTAGATCGCGAGGAAGACGAAGAACCAGCGCGAGGCGAGGAGCCCCGCCATTGAGGCGAGATTGAGCACAGTCTTGCGCCTGAGCCGTCGCGCGCGCTCTTCTGGCCCGATTGCCGCCAGCATGTCGAGATCGCGCGAGGCGGCGCGGGGAATCTCGAACGCAGGCGAGCCGAGCAAGCCGACGTTCTCGCGCACCGGCCCGTCGATCGGAGCCATCACCTTGGTGGCGAAGAGAACGTTGTCGCCGGTCCGCGCGCCGGGCGGGACGTAGACTGCGGTGCCGAGAAAGTTGCTTTCGCCGACGCGGCATTGGCCGAGCCTGAAGGCGTGGCTCGACATGGCGAGGTTGCCGAGCCACAGGCTGTCGGAGGCGACCGTATTGGCGCCGACCGAGCAGAGGAACGGATTGTCCTGACGCTGCTCGCTGCCGAAATTCGATCCCGTCTGATCGCCGAGGGCGAGCTTCCAGCCGACGAAGCGCAGATACGGCTCGATGAACACGCTGTCGCCGAACAGGAGGTTGAAGAAGCTCGAATTGCCGAAGAGTTCGACGATCTCATGCATGCCGTAATGGAAGCCATAGAGCGGGTAGACCCGGCCCTCGACCAGAAAGAGGTTGGCGAGCCTCGGTAGGGCGTAAATGAGCGCCAGCCCGCCTGCGAGCGCAATCAGATAGAGGACAAGCGCCGCGCCCGCGGCGTCGGGCGCCAAGGAGAGAGCCGCCTCCCACGGGCTGCTTGCGACGAAGTCCTCGCCCGCGGCCAGCGCCGCGAGGGCGTAGACGACCGCCGCTTCGATCAGAGCGGTGGCGATGGCAAGGACGAAGGCGAGCCGCATCGCGGCGAAAAGCCAGCGCCTCAGCGGTGTGATCGACGTCTCGTCCATGAGACGGAAATTTGTCGTCGTCTCCTCGGCCGGGGACCCATGGTATCGCTTGCCTGCCGGGATGCGCTGGCCGCTTTGCAGGGACGAAGCGTGGCCGAGCTGGCCGAAGTCTCCGATCGAGACGCCGATGTCGAGGACGGTCTGCTCGCCAACATAGGCGTTGCGGCCGATGCGGATCTTGCCGGTATGGATGCGATTGCCGAAGGCCGAATAGCCCGGCATGACGGCGCTTCGCGATACGACCGCATCGTCGCCGACCCGGAAGAGGTCCGCCGTCACCGGCACGGCATTCGTTGCGATGACCGCGTTGCGGCCGATCCTGGCGCCAAGCAGCCGCAGATACGCATTGAAGATCGGCGTCCCGACGAAGGCGTTGGCGGGCGCCGAGCGGACGATGAGCTTGGTCGTCCAGAAGCGGAAATAGGCGAAGCTCCAGAGCGGGATCGCCTCGGGCCGCGCCCGGCCGATGAGGAGCCATTTCGCGGCGACGGCAAGCCCGTTGTGGCCGAAGAACCAGACGACCGCGGCGGCGAATGCGCGCCCGTAGAGCTCAAGCGGCGAATCGGCGGCGTCGTAGAACCAGTCGAGCGCCGCCAGCGCAGCGGCGACCGAGAGCGCGCCGAACGCGACGTAGACCATCGTCTGCGCCACGCCGCAGGCGTAATAGGCGAAGTTCGACGGGCGGCAATCCGGAAGCGCTTCCTCCGGCTCGAGCGTCGCTGGCCGGGCCGCGTCGAGCGCGCAAGCGAGCCGGCGAACGGTCGCATTGGCGTAGACGTCGCGCATCGCGACCTGCAGCGACGGCTCGAGCTGCCGGACCCTGGCGCAGAACCGGGCCATCAGGAGCGAGTGGGCGCCGTAGTCGTTGAAAAGATCGCCGTCGATCGAGACCTCATCGAGGCCGAGCGTCTCCTCGAGCGCGCGGCAGAGCGTGCGCTCGGTCGGCGTCGCCGGCGCGACATGGTTTTCGCTGAATCTCAGACGCGCGGACTTTGGCGCGGGCAACTGCGCCCGGTCGGCCTTGTCGCTGACGAGCGTAGGGATGAACGGCAGCTGCTCGAGATAGGCCGGCGTCATGTAGCCGGGGAGACGCGAGCGCATCAGCGCGACGATCGCGCCGCGTTCCGGAGCGGGCGAGCCATGCTTGACCGCGTAGTAGGCGACGAGCTCCTGCGCGCCGGATTCAGGCTCGAAGGTCGCGGCCACGGCCTGGGCGATCTCGGGAATCTCGAGCAGAACCGACTCGATCTCCGTTAGTTCGATGCGGTAGCCGCGCAGCTTGATCTGGGTGTCGATGCGGCCGAGATATTCGATCTCGCCGTCCTCGTTGATCCGCCCGAGGTCGCCGGTGCGGTAGATGCGGCCCGAGGGATTGTTCGGCAGCGCGAGGAAGTCGCCAATGAACTTCGCTTGCGTGAGCTCCGGCCGGTTGAGATAGCCTTCGGCGACGCCGACCCCGGCGATGCCAATTTCGCCTGCCTCTCCGAGGTCGACCGCGCGGTCGCGGCTGGCGTCGAGGATGACGATCGAATAGGTCGGCAAGGGCCTGCCGATGGTCACCGGCCGCTGAGGCGTCATGACGCCGAGCGATGCGGTCACCGTCGTTTCCGTCGGCCCATAGCTGTTGAGCAGGGTGCGGCCCGGCCGGCTCCAGCGCCCGACCAGCGCGGGCGGGCAGGCTTCGCCGCCAATCAAAAGGACGCGCAGCTTCGGCAGCTCGCGTTCGATCGAGGCGAGCAGCGTCGGCACGCAGCAGAAGCAGGTGACGTCGCGCGCTTCGAGATAGTCCGCAAGCTCCTCGCCGAAGAGGCTGGTTGCGGCGGCATTGGGAACGAGCGTCGCGCCGGCGGCCAGGGGAACCCAGATTTCCTCGATCGAGAAATCGAAGGCGACCGACATGCCCTGATAGACGCGGTCGCCCGGACCGAAGCCGTAGCGCTCGGCCGCGACCCGCACGAAGTTGCAAATGCTCGGATGCGCGATCGCGACGCCCTTGGGGCGGCCGGTCGTGCCCGATGTGTAGAGGATATAGCAGAGCGCATCGGCGTCGGGCGCGCGCGCGGCGAGCGGAGCGTCGTCGAGTTCGGCGGCTTCCGCGCGCAGGCCGTCGAGGACCAGCGTCGGTATATCGCTGTCGGCGAACCGGTCGGCGAGCCTCAGATGCGTCACGGCCAGCGTCGTCCCGGCGTCGGAGAGGATGAACCGGATGCGATCGGCCGGATGGTTGGCGTCGAGCGGAACGTAGGCCGCGCCAGCCTTTAAGAGCGCAAAGAGCGCGACATAGGCGTCGACGCCGCGATCGAGGAGGACGGCGACGCGGTCGCCCGGCCTGACGCCATGGCGCACGAACAAGCGCGCCATCCGATTGGCCCGCACGTTCAGTTCGCGATAGCTGACGTCCACGCTCTCGACCGAGACCGCAATGCGGTCGGCGTGGCGGCGGCAAGCCTCCTCGAGCACGTCGCTGAGACGTTCCCCGTAGCGCCATCGGAGCGGCGACCCTTCGCTGAGGACGGAAGGCGGCCGGGATTGCTCGACTCGGCGCAGCGGGGTCAAGGGGTCGTATTCGAGCGTCTGCTCGCGCAGAGTGAGCGCTGAGGTCAGCATGGGAGGAGGGCCTATGGTTAACGAATCCGACCGCGACGCCCGTGGGCGCGAGCAACGGCCGCGCATCGAGCCTCGTGCACCGTCGTGAGATCGCCCCCGCGAGCCCTGGCCCTCCGCGCGAGCGGACATAGGCGCCAGCCCGGCTGAACGGCGGCTGAACGATGGCGCTGCGCGTCGTCGCGAAGGCCCATGAAGGGTCGGCTCGGGCCAAACGGACCGTGCCCTCGACGCGTAGCCTCGCGATAAGTTTATGAAATGCTGAGGTCATTGCTGGCGCCCTTGCCGTCGGCGCGCCCACGGGCCAGAACCGCCAGCGCCAACGGAATGCTGCGGGCGGCACGGTTCGCAGCAGTCCAGAATCGTCCTTACTGTGGCTCATTGAGCGGAGGTTGAGCTCGACATGATTCGGCGGGATGCGGCGCCGCAGGTTCAGGAGATTCGGCCCATGCCCAAGCCGTCGCGTCGCCCGCGTTCGATCAGCGTTCGCCGGGTGCGGCTCGCGAGCGGGCTTGTGCTCTTCACCTATGTGACGCTGCACTTCGCCAACCATGCGCTCGGCAACATTTCGATCGATGCGATGGAAAAGGGGCTCGGGTTTCAGAAGCTGCTATGGCAGTCGCGGCCCGGCGCGATCCTGCTCTACGGCGCGCTCCTGATCCATATGGGACTCGGCTTCTGGGCTCTCTATGAGCGGCGTCAGTTCCGCTGGACGCGGCTCGAGGCCACTCAACTCGCGCTCGGGCTCCTGATCCCGTTCCTCCTTGCCGACCATATTCTCGGCACGCGCGTCGCGCTCAGCGCCTTTGGGCTGAACAAGGGTTACAACCAAGAATTATTCAAATTCTGGGTCGGATCGCCGCCGGCTGGGGCGCTGCAGACCGTGCTCTTGCTTATCGTCTGGATTCACGGCTCGATCGGCATCCACTTCTGGCTGGCGCTGAAGCCCTTTTATCCGCGCGTGAGGAACCTGCTGCTGTCGATCGCCGTGCTTCTGCCGGCGCTGGCGCTGCTCGGCTATTTCCAGGGCGGCAGGCAAACGCTGCAATCGGCGATCGACCCGGCCTGGCAGGCCCTGTACTTGACGCCAGCGTACGTCGGAACCGCGGACGAGAACGCCCTTCTGGTCCGCTGGCGCGGCGGAACGCTCGCCGTTCTGGCAGCGACGCTCGCCTTGACAATGCTCGCGCGAGGCCTGCGCAGTTGGCGCGAGCGCCGCGTCGGCTCGATCCGATTGACCTATCCCGATCGCACGATCCGCGTTCCTCGGGGCTTGAGCGTGCTCGAAGCGAGCCTGCGCAACAACATTCCGCATGCGCATGTCTGCGGCGGACGGGGCCGCTGCTCCACCTGCCGGATCCGCATCCTGGGCGACCCCAGCCCGCTGCCCGCGATCAGCGCGGCCGAGCAGGCGGTTCTGGACCGCATCGGTGCGGGGGCGACCGTGCGGCTCGCCTGCCAGTTGCGCCCGACCCGCGACATCGCCTTCGTGCCCCTGCTTCCGCCGCACGCCGCCATCGGCGACGTCCATCGCGGCAGCCCGGCGCGCAGCGGGGACGAGCGCTACGTGGTCATCATGTTCGTCGACATGCGCGGGTCGAGCAAGCTCGCCGAAGGGCGCCTGCCCTACGACACGGTCTTCATCATCAACCAGTTTCTCAACGCGGTGAGCAGGGCCGTGATCGCAGCCGGAGGCGAGCCCAACCAGGTCCTGGGCGACGGGCTCCTGGCGTTGTTCGGCCTCAAGGAGCCGCCGGCTGTCGCATGCCGGCAGGCGGTCGCCGCATGCGCGGCGATCGCCGCCAATGTCGAAGGGCTGAACCTCGCCCTCTCGCACGGCCTGCACGACCCCATCCGCTTCGGCATCGGCATCCATGCCGGCCTGATCGTCGCGGGCGACATCGGGCATGGGCGTCATGCGCAGTTCACGGTGATCGGCGATCCGGTCAATGTCGCGGCCCGCCTGCAGGATCTGACGAAGCCGCTCGGCTGCGAGGTGCTGATGTCGGAAGAGGTCTATGTTCACGCCGGCTTCGCTGCAGACGATCTTCCCTCTAACGAGGTCGACGCACGAGGGCGGGAGGGCAAGGTGAAGGTTCGATGCGTGGCCAGGGCGGCGGACCTCACGAGCTTAAGCGCACAGGCGGCGACATAGGCCGTTGGGAACGATTGTCGGGTCGCCCTTTTCGCGTAACTCCCAACCACGCCCTCGTTCTGAGGAGCGGCACCGCAGGCGACGCGTCTCGAAGAACGCTCCAGAGCACATGGACGGCGCATTCCGGATTATCCTTCGACACGCGATGCTTCACATCGCGGCTCAGGATGAGGTTTTGGGGCGGCAGCCTGGAAGTTACCTTTTCGCTCAAATTCTCCCTTCAGCCGACTTGGATTTTGGGGATAAGGGGCGCGTACGGGACGGGAAATCGTTTCTGCCCGCCTATGATGAGAAGCTTAGACAGTACGGACCTCCGATCCCGCAAAAAGTGCCACCGTTGATGGCGTTTTTCAAGCTTGGGGAGTGACTTCCGCGGAGAAGTCAGGCGGTTCGGATTGCGCCGAAACCCGACTGAAGACGAGACTTCATGGATGCCGATCGTTCTTCGCGGCGCGGTGGTTGCTCCGGGGCGGCGGTATTGAGCTTCCTGGGCTGATGCGAATTGACCGGCTCCGGCTAGGCAAGCGAGTCAACCTCTGCGCCAGCGCATTGCGAGGCGACGACCGCTCAGTCGGGTTCGCTTGGATCGGGCCGATCGTCGCACCGCGCATGGGCCGCCTTGACCTCTGCGAGGCTGCGAAAGACGCGGGAGGCAATGTCGGCGCAGTCGTCCCACGTGGGCGAAGTCACGGGCGCATCAGGCGTGGGCGCGGCAGGCTGCGACCCGACGACCGGCGAGTTCTCGAACAGGCCCGGAGGATATTCCGGCGGCGCGGCAGGCTCTTTGGCCAGCGTGGGGATCGCGGCGAGGACGCAGAGTGCGCCCTGGATGCAAAGGAGACAGCGGGTCACTTGCGGCGAGGGTCAGCGTGGTTCAGGAAACGTCTGGCAGATTTCCGGCCAATTAAGGTCGCGTCATGGCTTGCGCCAAGCGCAAGGAGCGAAATACGGGGTCGCCATACTTACACTGACGTGAAGTAATTTAACGTCAATAGCAAGCGAATGACCGCGGGCGTGACGACTCCTTTGAGGCCCACGAGCTATTTTTCGGGAATTAAAGCCAGTGTCCTAGGATGGATGGATGCGCCGGGAATGCGCCTTCCGGCGGCTGCGTCCGCACCGCTGCAGACGAGCGCCGCCATCCCATCAAGGGGAAAAAAGACCGTCAGGACGGAGAGCGGCTCTTGCGCCGCGGCTCCCCTCTCATTCGGCGGCTTCGAGGCGGTTTGCGTCGATGATTCCTTTGATCTCAGACCGGCACGATCCGCAATTCGTCCCCGCCTGCAAGACCTGCCCGACGGCCTCGACCGTCACGCAGCCGCTCATCACGGCGGCGGCGATCTGTTTGGCGCCGACCGCGAAGCAGGAACAGACGGTCGCGCCCTTCTCTACGAGGCCCTTGCCCGGACGCCCCGCCACCACCGCGATGCGGGCGCGGTGGTCGGCGAAATCGGCGGAGAGCTGATCCACCGCCCAGCTGCGCGAGACCGCAACCGGCGCGGCGGCGAGGAACAGCGCGCCCACGAGCCTATCGCCGCGAAAAGCGGCGAAACGAAGCTGGCCCGTCTCTCGATCGACATAGGAGAGCGCGCCGCCCCCCGCGCCGACGCCGAACAGCGCAACGGCGAAGGCAGTCCAGTTGCGCTCGGCTGAGGCGAAGGCGAGCTCGACCCGCCAGCCGTCGACGCAGGGAGCGATGGCCCAATATTCCGCGTCGAGCTTTTTCGGCTTCTCGCGCTGGACGGCGAAGCCGAAACGCGCCGCCTCGAAGCGCGCGACGCGCGCCGCGACATGCTTGGAGGCCGGCTGGCCGGAGACGGGGTCGGTGATCGCGGGAACGAGCGTGTCGACGCGGGCCATCGCGGCGAACTGGTCGTTCCAGTGCATCGGCGCGAACAGCGAGCCTTGCGCCTGCCGGGGCGAGACGAGGGCGCGCACGACGATCTCGCCATGCGGCGAACGAACGGTCACGAGATCGGCGGGTTCGATTCGATGCGTCGCGGCGTCGGCGGGATGGATCTCGCAGAAGGGCTCGGCGAGATGCTGCGAGAGACGCGGGCTTTTGCCGGTGCGCGTCATTGTATGCCAATGGTCGCGCACGCGGCCCGTATTGAGGACCAGCGGGAAGTCTTCCGTGATGCGCGTCTCGGGCTTGGCCGAAACAGGAATGAAGCGCCCCTTGCGGTCGGGTGTGAAGAAGCGGCCGTCGCTGAAGAAGCGCGTCTCGGCCGGCGCGCCGTCGCGCGAGGGCTGTGGCCATTGGAAGGGCTTCAGCGCCTCGTATTCGGCAGCGTTCGTCGCGGCGAAGGCGCCGAGGTCGAGATCACGGGCGCCGTCGTTCTCCAAGGCCGAGAGCGCGGCGTGCTCGGCAAAAATCTCGGCGGGCGCCTCGTATGCGAAGGCGCCGCCGAAGCCCATGCGGCGCGCGACTTCGGCGATGATCGCCCAGTCCGGCCGGGCTTTGCCGGGAGCGCGCAGGAAGGCGCGCTGACGCGAGACCCGGCGTTCCGAATTGGTGACTGTTCCATCCTTCTCGCCCCACGCGGCGGCGGGCAGGGCGACATGTGCGCAGCGCATCGTGTCGGTGTTCGCAAGCACGTCCGAGACCACGACGAAAGGGCAGGCATTCAGCGCCTCCTCGACCGCGCCCGCGTCAGGCATTGAGTCGACCGGGTTGGTCGCCATGATCCAGATCGCCTTGATCCGGCCGTCGGCGACGGCGCGGAACACGTCGATCGCCTTGAGGCCCGGTTTCTCCGCGACGCGCGGCGCGCCCCAGAAATTCTGCACGCGGGCGCGATGCTCTGCGTTTTCGATGTCCATGTGGGCGGCGAGCATGTTGGCGAGGCCGCCGACCTCGCGTCCGCCCATGGCGTTCGGCTGGCCCGTGATGGAGAACGGGCCCATGCCCGGCCTGCCGATGCGGCCGGTCGCGAGGTGGCAATTGATGATCGCATTGACCTTGTCCGTGCCGGACGAGGACTGGTTGACGCCCTGGCTGTAGACGGTGACGGTCTTCTGGGTCGTGGCGAAGAGCTTGTAGAACGCGCGCAGGCCGTCCGGCGAAAGGCCCGTGAGCGCGGCCGTCTCGGCGAGATCGCTCACGCTCGCCGCGGCGAGAGCAGCGTCGAAGCCGGTCGTGTGCGCGTCAATGTAAGCGCAGTCGAGCGAACCGCTTTCGCTCAAGGAAGCCAGCAGACCGTTGAAAAGGGCGCAGTCGCCGTCGGCGCGCAGCGGCAGATGGAGATCCCCAATGTCGGCCGTCATGGTGCGGCGCGGATCGACGACGACGATACGCATCTCGGGCCGCTTCTGCTTCGCCGCCGCGAGGCGCTGGTAGATGACCGGATGACACCAGGCAAGATTGGAGCCGACGAGCACGACAAGATCGGCAAGCTCAAGATCGGCGTAAGTCCCCGGCACCGTGTCCGAGCCGAAGGCGCGCTTGTGGCCCGCGACCGCCGAGGACATGCATAGTCGCGAGTTGGTGTCGATGTTCGCCGAGCCGATGAACCCTTTCATCAGTTTGTTGGCGACGTAATAGTCTTCGGTCAGAAGCTGGCCGGAGACGTAGAAGGCGACCGAGTCCGGCCCGTGCTCCTCGATTGCCTTTGCGAAGGTCGTCGCGACGAGATCAAGCGCCTCGCCCCAGCTTGCGCGCCGCCCATGAATCGTCGGCGCGAGCAGTCGCCCATCGAGGCCGACGGTTTCGCCGAGCGCTGAGCCCTTGGAGCAGAGCCGGCCGAAATTGGCCGGATGTTCCGGGTCGCCGCGCACGGCGACCGAGCCATCCGACTTTACCTCAGCCAGCAGGCCGCAGCCCACCCCGCAATAAGGGCAGGTCGTGCGGACGGAAGCTGTTTGGCCAGCCTCGCCCATCAGGCGGCGAGCGCTGCGAGGGAGGCCGAGTCGATGAGGATTGTCTCGCCGTCGAGCTCGAGCGGGAAGGTGCGGACCCAACCTTCGTCCGCGCCCATCGCGTGGCCGGACTCGAGCGAGATGACCATATTGTGCAGCGGGCAGGTGACGGCGCCGCCATGCACGATTCCCTGGCTCAACGGGCCGCCCTTGTGCGGGCAACGGTCCTCCAGCGCGAAGATATGATCCTCCGCGGTGCGGAAGACTGCGATCCTGCCGGTCGGCGTGATCACGCAGCGCGCGCCCTGCCGCGGGATGTCGGAGAGTTTGCCGATTTCGATGAGGCTCATGACATCTACTCCGCCGCCTGCGCCAGGCCGATCGTCGCCATCGGCATGAACTCGTGCTTGTCCTTGCCCGAGACCCGCTCGGTCCACGGATCGACCTGCGCGTATTTCTGGCTGTAGACGAAGCGGGCGAAATAGCCTCTGCGCTTCTCCGTATCCTGCATGATCTGCCGCCGGATCTCCCCGATCCCGATGCGCCTCGCCCATTTGTAGATGCGCTCGAGATAGTGCGCCTGTTCGCGATACATCTGCACGAGCGCGACAATATGTTCGAGCGCTTCGTCCTCGGTGTTTACGAGGCCGAGCACTTCGGCGCCCTTGATGTCGAGTCCGGCCGCGCCGGCGAAATGGATCTCGTAGCCGGAATCGACGCAGATGACGCCGACGTCCTTGCAGGTCGCCTCCGCACAATTGCGCGGACAGCCGGAGACGCCCATCTTGACCTTGGCCGGCGTCCACGAGCCCCACATGAATTTCTCGATGCGGACGCCGAGGCCGGTTGAATCCTGCGTGCCGAAGCGGCACCAGTCGGAGCCGACGCAGGTTTTCACCGTGCGGATGCCCTTCGCATAAGCGTGGCCCGAGACGAAGCCCGCCTTGCCGAGCTCGGCCCAGACGCCGGGCAGGTCCTCCTTGACGACGCCGAGCAAGTCGATGCGCTGGCCGCCGGTCACCTTGACGGTCGGGATCGCGAACTTGTCGACCACATCCGCGATCGCGCGCAATTCGCTCGCGCTCGTCACGCCGCCCCACATGCGCGGAACGACGGAATAGGTCCCGTCCTTCTGGATGTTGGCGTGCGCGCGCTCGTTGATGAAGCGCGACTGGTAATCGTCGGCGTATTCATTCGGCCAGTCGGCGACGAGATAGTAGTTGAGCGCTGGGCGACACTTGTGGCAGCCGCCCGAGCTCGTCCATTCGAGCTGCTGCATGACAGCCGGGATCGTCTTCAGGCTCTTGGCCTTGATGAGCCGCCGCACGTCATTGTGGCTGAGCGTGGTGCAGCCGCACATCGGCTGGACCGCCGCGGGATTGTAGGCATCGCCGAGGGTGAGCGCTATGACCTGTTCGACAAGATGCGTGCAGGTGCCGCACGAGGCGGAGGCTTTCGTGTGCGCGCGCACCTGTTCGAGCGTCGTGATGCCCTTCGCCTTGATCGCGCCAACGATCTTGCCCTTGCGTACGCCGTTGCAGCCGCAGATTTCTGCATCATCCGGCAAGGCTGCAACGGCCGCCATAGGGTCCAGGGGGGCGCCCCCCTGATACGCCCGGCCGAAGATCAACGTCTCGCGCATGTCGGAGATGTTGACGGCCTTTTTCTTGAGGTCGTTGAACCAGGCGCCGTCGGACGTCTCGCCGAACAGCACCGTGCCGATGATCTTGTCGTCGCGCAGGATGATGCGCTTATAGACCCCCGCGGCGGCGTCGCGCAGAACGATCTCCTCCCGATCCTCGCCGTCGGCGAAATCGCCGATCGAATAGAGGTCAATGCCGGTGACCTTGAGCTTGGTCGGCGTATCGGAATGGGCGAAGCCGGTCGTCTCCTCGCCCGCGAGCTTCGCCCCAGCCACCCGCGCCATCTCGTAGAGCGGCGCGACGAGGCCGTAGACATGGCCCTCGACCTCGACGCATTCGCCGAGAGCGAGAATGTCGGGGTCGGACGTCGCCATGAACTTGTCGACGACGATGCCGCGATTGACGGTCAGCCCCGCCGCCTTCGCCAGCCCTGCGTTCGGCCGGATGCCCGCCGCCATCACGACCAGCGTCGCGGGAATCACCGTGCCGTCCGCAAGCTCGACGCCCTCGACCCTGTCCTTTCCGAGGATCGCTTTGGTGCTCGCTTTCGTCATCACCTTGATGCCGCGTTCCTCGACGGCGCGCTCGAGCAGATAACCGGCGGCCTCGTCGAGCTGGCGCTCCATCAGCGTCGGCATGAGATGCACGACCGTCACGTCCATGCCGCGCATCTTGAGGCCCGCCGCGGCCTCTAGGCCGAGCAGGCCGCCGCCGATGACGACCGCCTTGGCCCGCGATTGCGCCGCAAGCAGCATGGCGTTCACATCGTCGAGGTCGCGATAGGTCAAGACGCCCGGCAGACCGCGGCCCGGCACAGGCAGGATGAAGGGCACGGAACCGGTCGCGATCACTAGCTTGTCGTAAGGTTCGACCACGCCCGGCTCGGAGGTGACCGTCTTCGCCGCGCGGTCGATCGTCGCAACCTTGTGCCCCTTGTAGAGCGTGATGCCGTTCTTGACGTACCAGCCATCGCCATGGATCACGATCTCTTCGTACCCCTTCTCTCCGGAGAGGACAGGGGAGAGCATGATGCGGTCGTAGTTGACGCGCGGCTCGGCGTTGAAGATCGTCACCTGATAGCGGCCGGGCGCTGCGTCGACGAGATGCTCCAGCATGCGCCCTGGCGCCATGCCGTTGCCGACGATGACAAGTTTCCTGGTCATTTCATGAGGTCCTTGCGCTTATTCTGCGGGAACGGCGCTGGGCGTGTTCGCCGCGCGGTTCATCTGGCGGATGGAAAGGTGCATCAAGGTCATGGAGACGACGACGATGGCGAAGAGCAGCATGAAGCAGCTCTGCCAGAGGCCGGTCGTGTCCTTGAGCCAGCCGAAGATGATCGGCATGACGAAGCCGCCCAAGCCCCCGATCATGCCGACGACCCCGCCGACCGCGCCAACGTTCCGCGGATAATATGCAGGAATGTGTTTGTAGACGGCGGCCTTGCCGAGACTCATCACGAAGCCAAGCGCGAACAGCACGGCGATGAAGACGGGCGCCGCGACCGGGAAGGACAGGATCGCTGTCGCCACCACCGCCACGGACAGCATGGCGTACATCACCCTGCGCGCGCCTCTGCGGTCGGACAGGAAGCCGCCATAGGCGCGGAACAGGCTGCCGGGGATCGAATAGGCGGCCGCCAGCATGCCCGCCGCCTCGATGCCGAAGCCGTAAGCGCCGATGAGGTAGCGCGGCAACCAGAGCGAGAGCGCGACGAAGCCGCCGAAAGCGAAGAAGTAGTAGAGCGAGAAGCGCCAGACTTGCGCATTCTTTAGCGGCGCGAATTCTTGCGCAAAGGATTTGCGCGCCGCATGCATAGCCTTGCGCGCCGCAAAGGCCGGATCGTCCTCGGTCGAGAACCAGAAAACCACCGCCATGACCGCCAGCACTGCCGCCCAGATCTCGGCCACCGTCTGCCAGCCGAAGGCGACGAGCACGAAGGGCGCGAGGAATTTGGTCAGCGCGGCGCCGACATTGCCAGCGCCGAACACGCCGAGCGCCGCGCCCTGCTTATCCGGCGGGAAGAAGGGCGAGACGTACGCCACGCCAACTGCGAAGGAGCCGCCCGCGAGGCCGACGCCGAGCGCTGCGAGGATCGTTTCCGGATAAGTACGGGCGAGGGCGAGCAGAAACGTCGCGAGCGAGGCTGCGAGCATCGTCAGGGTGTAGACGAGGCGGCCGCCATAGCGCGCCGTCCAAACGCCGAGCAGCATCCGAACCAGCGACCCGGTCAGGATCGGCGTCCCCACAAGCAAGCCGAACTGGGTCTCGCTGAGACCGAGTTCCTGCTTGAGGCGGACGCCGATGATCGCGAAGATCGTCCAGACGGCGAAGCAGAGGGTGAAGGCGATCGTTGACAGCCAGAGGGCGCGCCGGGCGGCCCCTGGCGTCGTCTTGTACTCTGATGTCATGGCATGCGCTCCATAAAAAGCCCCGCGCCGAGGCGCGAAAGCGCTCGCGAAGACCGGCGCCGAGAAATCTGCAACTTTGCTGGGAGCGCCCCACCTTGGACCTCTGTCCGAAGCCTGTTTGGTCGGCAGCGCCGCAAGAGACGTGCCAACCGCGTGGGCTCACGAATCGCTGTCTTTTCAAACGTTCGGAGAGTGAGGCGAAGGAAGAGGCGCCTTGTGTAACCGTTCACTCAGTGAGCAGTTGCACAATCGGCGTACACAAGCGGCGCGGCGGCCCTGCAAAGAAAGGATTCCGGGGATTCCGGCGGCGCTTAATTGCGATTCTGGCGAGGCGCGAAGCGCAGCCAGACCCGACGATCTGGCGGCGTTTCTGACCACGCCGGCTGCGGCGAGGCGGTGAGAACCGGCCGTCAGCTCTTGGGCGGCTCGGTAGCGCCGGGACCGAGCGAACGCTGGACCATGATGGTGTCCGTCCAGTGGCCGAATTTGTAGCCGACCGAGGGCAGATAGCCGACCTGGCGGAAGCCGAAGGCTTCGTGGAGCGCGAGCGAAGCGCGGTTAGCCGCATCGATATAGCCGATCATTTGCCGGAATCCGGCCGCCGCGCAGCTGTCGATCAGCGCGCTCATCAAGAGGCGGCCGATGCCGCGACGCAGATGATCGTTGTTCACGTAGATCGAATGCTTGACGCAGTACCGGTAGGCCGGGCGCTTGCGGAACGGCACCGCGTAGGCGTAGCCGACGACCACGCCCCCGTCATCGGCGAGGATGTGGGGCATTTTGCGCCGCTGCATCGACTTCCGCCGGCGCTTGAGGTCCTCGGCGTCGGGCGTCTCGAATTCGTTCTCCTCGATGCCGGGGTCGACCCCGCGGCGAATGTGATGCAGATAGATCGCGAGCATGGCGGGAACGTCGCCGTCGCGCGAATTGCGCACGATGACCGCGTGTGCCTGCCGCCGCTCGGCTTGAGCCTCCGCCGCTGGATTCACTTTGGCGTCCATCCTCGACCCGGGACCGAATCACTCCCTGACGACATAGGTATAGAACCGAATGGCGCCGGATTCGTCGGTTTCGCGATAGAGCCCCTGGATTTCCGCTTCAAAGCCGGGGAAAACGTTAGAGCTCTTCTCGAACATCTTCAGGTAGTCGATCATCGGCCGTGCGCGCTCGTCAAGCCTCTCGCCGGGAACGATTGTCGCGATGCCCGGCGGATAAACGACAAAAAGGGTCGTCGCGATCCGTCTCTCGAGCTTGTCGAGCGGCACATAGTCGACGGAATTGCGCACGAGATGGCGTGACGCCTCGCGCGGCGTCATCGCCATGTCGGGAATATGCTTCATGGCGAATTGCGCCTTTTGCAGTCCGCTCACATCGTGGTCGCGGAAGAAGGCGTGCATCTCGGCGCAAAGGTCCTTGAGCCGCCTGCCGCGATAGCGCCTGGGGCGTTTGGCGACGAATTCCGGCATCGCATCCTCGAGCGGGACATTGTCGTCATGCAGCCGCTTGAAGGCGACGAGCGCCGAGACCAGCGTGCCGGCCTTGCTCGACTCGACGCCTGGGGTCAACAGAAACAGCATCGAATTGAGGTCGTTCTTCTCGGCGACCACGCGGTTCTCGCGCAGATACTGGACGACCACCGGCGCAGGGATTCCATGCGCTTCGTAGTGTCCCGTCCTGCGGTCGAAGCCAGGCGTCAGCAAAGTGAGCTTGGCCGGATCGGTGATGGCGAAGGCGTCTTCGACCGCGGCGAAGCCATGCCAGGCCTGATCCGGCGCGAGCGTCCAATAGCGGGGGTCGCGGGCGAGAAGGTCGGTCGACACGGCTTCCCAGGGCACGTCGTGGGCCGCGCCCTCCTGTGCGGCGTCGCGGATCGACACGCGATCGGGGACGAAGGGATCAAAGAACCAGCGCCGCGCGGGGTCGCGCTCCTTCTCCTCGAATTCCCTCCGGACCGCGCGCAATTTCTTGCGCAATTCGATGCCGAGTCGGATCGTGTCGTCCCACAGCACTTCGCCCGAGCGGCCCTTCATCATCTGCGCGCCGACGTCGAGCGACGCAAACAGCGGATAGAAAGGCGAAGTCGACGCGTATTGCATGAAGCCTTCATTGAAGCGTCGGTGCTCGACCCGTCGCCGCTGCCCCTTGATGTGCCGGTCGCGCACATGGATCTGCGAGGCCTGCGAGAAGCTGGCAAGCTGCTTGTGGGTCGACTGGGTCGCAACGACGCCCGGCGAGTTCTCGTTGAGGCCGGTCAGGCCCATGGCGAAGCGCCGCTCGTAGAGCGGATGAAACTTCATGAAGCCCGCCCAAGCCTCGTCGAACATCACATAGTCGCAGAGATGCCCGATCCGCTCGACAATGCGCTCGGCGTCGTAGATCGTGCCGTCGTAGGTGCATTGTTCGATCACCGCGACGCGGAACGGGCGCTCGCGCTTCCAGGCGTCCTTGTCTTCGATCAGGGGATTCGTCCGGATGCGCTCGCGGATCGCTTTCTCGTCCAGATCCTCTGGGCGGATGGGGCCGATGAGGCCATAGGCGTTGCGGTCGGCCGATAGGTAGATCGGAATGCCGCCGCCCATCAGGAGGGCGCCCTGATGCGCGGCCTTGTGGTTGTTGCGGTCGAAGAGGACAAGGTCGCCTTCGGCGACGAGGTTGGTCAGCACGATCTTGTTGGAGGACGACGTGCCGTTGAGGACGAAATAGGTCTTTTCGGCCCCGAATATGACTGCGGCCTCCTTCTGCGCCTGCAACGCCGGCCCTTCGTGGGTCAGGAGGTCGCCGAGCTCCAGGATCGAATTGTCGAGGTCGTCGCGAAAAATCGCCTCGCCCAAATGCTCCATGAAGATTCGGCCGATGGGGCTGCGGCTATAGAAGATGCCGCCGTTATGGCCGGGGCAGGTCCAGAGCTGGTTGCCCTCCTCCGCATAGTCGACGAGCGCGCCGAAGAACGGCGTCTTCAGCGTCTCGGCATATTGCTTGAGGCGCGACACGAGGTTCTTGGCGATGAATTCGGGCGTCTCCTCGGCCAGGAACACGTAGCCGTCGATGAAGTCGAGCACTTCGACCGGAATGTCCTCGAAGCGCTTGCGCCGGACGAGGATGACGATCGGCATGTCGAGGCCGCGTTTGCGCATCAGGTTGATGAGCGAGGCGGCCTTTCCTTCGATCCCCTTCTTGCCCCAGTCGACGACCAGGAGGCCGATGGCGGCGTCGGTCTGGACCGCGATCTCCGCATCCTCGAGGCGGCGCGCCTTGATCACCTGAAAGCCCATCCGCTCGATGGCCGCGATGATCTGGTTGACTCTGAGGCCCTCGAGATCGTCGGCGTCGAACATCGGCGCGGAGAAAAGAAAGGTGAACCGCTGGAAGAAGTTCATGAGAATCCTTGACCCTGGACGGTTCAGGCTCGACTGCGGCGCCCCGATTTAGGGACTCCAGCTAAGACAGAAGACCCATGACAGAATCATGACAGTCATTTGGGCGCAATTCCAGCCCGAGCCATGCGGACTGCGCTGCTGCGCTTCAAACGCGTCGATTGTTCGCGTAGGGTTCCGCGATCTTTCGGCCCGCGCTTCAGCTCAGGGGGCGTCGCCTTTGGGGCCGAGCTGGGCATCGCCACGGCCACGGAGTAAGATCTTGACCAAAGTGGTTCTGACGCTCAACGCCGGTTCGTCCTCAATCAAATTCGCCGCCTTCGGCGTCGCCGACGGCGGCCCGCTCGACCTTCTCGCCTCGGGGCAGATCGAGGGGATCGGCGCGACCCCGAAGGGCTCGATCTCATCAGCCGCGGGCGAGACAACCGAGCTACGCTTCGAGCGCTCGCTCGGCCGCATGGACCATCAAGCGGCGATGGGCGCCATTCTCGGCGGGCTCCGCGCGAAGGGCCAGGACAGTTCGGTCGCGGCGGTCGGCCATCGCGTCGTGCACGGCGGGCCCGACTTCGTTCAACCGATGCTCATCAACGGCGAGGCGTTGGCGAAACTGAGGAAGCTCATCCCGCTCGCGCCGCTCCACCAGCCGCATAACATTGCCGGGATAGAAGCGGCGATGAAGGCTTTTCCGTCGACGCCGCAGGTCGCCTGCTTCGACACGGCCTTCCATCGCAGCCATCCGTTCGTCTCGGACACGTTTGCGCTGCCTCGCTCCTACTACGACGAGGGCGTGCGGCGCTACGGCTTTCACGGTCTCTCTTACGAATACATCACCCGAAAGATGAGGAGCATCGCGCCGCGGATCGCGCGAGAGGACGTGATCATCGCCCACCTCGGCAACGGCGCCTCGATGTGCGCGGTGAAGAACGGACGCTCGATGGCCTCGACCATGGGCTTTACTGCGCTCGACGGGCTGCCGATGGGCACGCGATGCGGCCAGCTCGATCCGGGCGTGCTGCTCTATCTGATGGCCGAGAAGAAGATGAGCGCGGATGAGATCACCGATCTGCTCTACAAGAATTCCGGCCTCAAGGGCATGTCGGGAATTTCCCAGGACATGCGGGAGCTCGAGGCGTCCGACAGTCCGGCGGCGCGCGACGCCATCGCCTATTTCGTCGCCCGCGTGCGGCGCGAGCTCGGGGGCCTGGCCGCTGTCGTCGACGGCGCGGAGGCCATCGTCTTCACCGGCGGCATCGGCGAACACGCCTGGAAAGTGCGCGAAGCGGTCCTCTCCGGCATGGAATGGATGGGAATCCATATCGACATCGAGGCGAACCGCGCCAGCGCCGAGATCATCAGCGCCAAACATTCTCCGACGATCGTCTTCGTCATTCCGACCGACGAGGAACGCATGATCGCGGAACACACGGTCGCGACCGCGGGCGTGGCGAGTGCGAAAGCCGCCTCGCTCTCGACCTAACCGAAGAGGATCCGCCATGGCCTCGACATGCAGTCCTTTGAACACGCCCAAGTGAGGGACGGAGGACAGCGCGACGGCGGAACGTTCTTCGGCGCCTACGGGTCGCAGGCGATGCTGCGCATAGGCGAGCCGTTCGCCTTCGAGCGCACGCGCAAGGACCGAAGGCGCTGTGGTTCCTGCCCGAGGTGCAGCTGTTCCTGCTCAGGATCGACCGCGGCTACTTCGCGGAGGCGGTCATCCGCATTGCATCCGCATTTCGCCATATTGACTTCGTCCGCAATGAAGTTGATGATTAATAATTCGCGTCGCAGAATGCGGGCGCCCTCTCGGGCGGATTTAAGGGAGAGACTTGAATGCCAGTAAAATTTGCGGCGAACATTCAAACCGCAGTACAAAATTTTCTAACGGCTGTAGCCGCTTTCAACCCGGACCCAATCACTGGTAAGCAGGACGTGCCTGCTTTGACCGGCACGCTTTCCCAGAATGTTATTCTCTATGGGATAACCGAAGGGGAAGTTGTAGCCGCCGGGATAAAGGATGTTGTGACCCATCTTACGACCCCCTACCCGGGGGGCAACGCAGGGAGCACCTTCAAACCCGTACCAGGCACCGTGGATTTTACACCGAGATCGTACCCTGTCATTGTAACCGGGAAGGCGGACTGGACGGACAACGACGGCAGCCCTCCTGGCACGATTAGTTTCCTCTTCACTTTTGATCCGGGTGGAACGATCAGTAGCCTGTGGGCCTCCTCGGCAGGCTAGGCATCGAAGAAACGGGCCGTCATTTGGCTTACAGCAAGGATATTGCGGACTCGCGACGGGCTCACCACAGTGCTCGGCTTGGGCCGGGAATCGGTGTCTAGCCCCACCGCCGGGCGGGGTTCATTTGATTAGTCCGGTCTGGATTGGATGAGTTGGTCACCCTGGGGGACGGGCTATTGACATCGAGCACAATCGCGCTGATGATCAAAGTTTAAGAGTGAATAGCCCGATCTGGGAATTGAAACTACGGAGGAAACTGCGATGCCTGGTTATAAGCCTGGGGCACACCATATGGTGGTGTACGCAAGCGCGCAAGCTGCGCTTCAGGCAGCCGCAACTGCCTTCAGCTCTAATCCTCAGGACAAGACTACTCTCGGCAACTTGCTTGATCAGAACGTCATAATTTGTAGGCTACGAGACGGTAAAAAAAAGTATAAGGGCAAGGCCAAAGTTTTACAATATCTTACGAATGGCCCTGTCGCCCCAACCGGCCAGATCCCCGGCATCGCAGGCTCAACGTTCAATCCCACGACGTACACCCCGCTCGGCGATTCAAAGGTGACAGGTACGGCAGCTTGGACCGACATTGACGGCAGCACCGACAACCCCACTCTGAATTATGACTTTGATTTTGATCCGGACAATAATTTCGTTATTACCAAATTTTTTGCTGTAGGTCCGTCATCAACTGATTAGAAATCGTTGGTCTTCGGGGCCGGCTCTCGGTTGAAACCCGGCCGAGCTGGCCGCGCCTTGAGCTGGGGATCGAATCGGGCTTTGCTAATCAGTCCGCGGTAATGATGGAAGCCGATCGTGACTCCGCCCGCAATTCTGCAGGATATTATTGCATATTTCGATAGCAAGACCCACTCCATCCTGAAACGCTACGGCCCAGGCCCCCGCGTCCACTACCATACCGGCCTCGTCGACGATCCGCCGCCGCCGGATGCGTCAATTCCAATACTGCGTGAGCGGCTTGTCGCCGGGCAGGAGCTCATGCTCCGGCACGCGGCGGATGTCTGGGATGCTTCATCTCACTTGAGCGGGCAGATCCTCGATGTCGGCTGCGGCCTTGGGGGCGGCGCCATTTTCTGGGCCAAGGAATTCGGCGCGCAGGTGACTGCTGTGACTTGTGTGCCGTCCCATGCAGGCTGGGTGTCGAAGTTTGCCGCCGAGGCGGGCGTCGGGCCGCAGGTCGAGGCGCTGGTGTGCGACGCGGTCGAGATGCCCGGTGAAAACCGCTTCGACGCCGCGGTGGCGGTGGACGCGTCCGGCTACCTCCCGCGAAAAGACTGGTTCCGGCGGCTCGCCTCGCTCTTGCGGCCGGGAGGCTCGATCTTCATTATCGACTGCTTTCTTGAAAGACCCGAATACGCGGACCTCTTCAACAGCCATTGGCACACCCGGATCGGCACGATCGAAGAATATTTTTCGGCGGCACAGGAGTCGGGTCTGAAGCCAAGTCCACTCTTCGATGTTACTGACCGAACCGAACATTTTTGGACAACGACGCTCGCGCTGATCGAAGCCGAATCGAAAGGCTATCATTCGTGCGACTCCGCAACTAGCCGGCATGCGGCGTCGTTCAAGGCTCACTCCATGGTGCGGGACGGTCTGGCCGGCGGCGGCCTCCGCTATGCGTTGCTGAGTTTTTCCAAGGGCGCCTGAAGCGGATGCTCTTCCCGCCCCGCCTGCGAGTCGCCCGCTCCGGCGTCGCGGACCGGGCCGCTGCACGCCTTGTTGCGCCTGCCCCCAAGTACGGCGCCAAACCTGCGCGCCAAACTGAATGACCATTGCCGCGAGGGGAGTTGTCAGTTATCAATTCGGAAGCGACACCAAGAGCGCACCGCCTCCAAGGCGCCGGCAACGGGCCCGCCAATAGGGAGCTGACATATTTCCGCCGCCATTGGCATCGGCCAGAAACCAGAGGGGAATCGTGATCACGGTTGCAGACTGGCTGAAGTCGCTCGGCATGTCCGAGTATGCTCAGCGCTTTTCTGAGAATCGCATCGATTTTTCGACCCTTCCCGACCTGACCGAGCAGGATCTCGAACAACTTGGCATTGCGCTTGGCGATCGCCGCAAGCTGCTCCGCGCGATTGCGGGTCCTCGACTTGATGCTCCCCTCACGGGCGCTCAGATCCCCCCTGCCGAGGAGCGCATCGGCCGCCGCACCATGGAGCGCCGTCATCTCACGGTCCTGTTCGGCGACCTGGTTGGATCGACCGCGCTTTCCACCCGTCTGGATCCCGAGGAGCTTCACGAGATCATCGAGAAGTATCGCCGAAGTTGTACCGCCGAGATTGTCAGGTCCGGAGGCTTTGTCGCCGAATATGTCGGCGACGGCGTCGTCGCCTATTTCGGCTATCCACGGGCGCACGAGGACGATGCGGAGCGCGCCGTGCGCGCCGGGCTGGCTTTGAAAGACGCCGTATCGAAGCACCACGACGACACCGGTAAACCTCTGCGCGTGAGGGTGGGGATTGCGACCGGATTGGTGCTGGTCGGCGACCTCATCGGCGGGGGCGTTGCGCGTGAACACGATGTGGTCGGCGAAACCCCCAATCTTGCGGCGCGGCTTCAGGCAATCGCCGAACCGAACGGCGTCATCATCAGCGGCGACACACGCCGGCTTATCGGCGAACTCTTCGAGTTGAACGCCATCGCCGCCCAGTCTCTCAAGGGTTTCGCCGCGCCGGTGCAGGCCTGGGAAGTCGTGGGCCCGAGCGCCGTCGTCAGCCGCTTCAAAGCGTTGCGCACAGCCAACGCCCAGCTCGTCGGTCGAGAAGAGGAAACCGATCTGATGATGCGCCTCTGGCAGCAAGCGAGAGCAGGCGACGGCAATGTCGTGCTGATATCGGGGGAGCCCGGCATCGGCAAATCGCGGGTTGTTCAGACGCTTCTGGATGGGCTCGGCGATGAGCCGCATATACGGATGCGCTATTTCTGTGCGCCCAACCGCCAGGGCAGCGCGCTCTATCCCGTTATCACTCACATTGAAAGGGCTGCGGGATTCAAGCGCGGCGACACCGCCGAGCAAAGGCTCGACAAGCTCGAGGCGGTGCTCGCTCGGGCTACCGACGATGTTGGCGGGGTTGCGCCGCTATTTGCCGAGCTGTTGTCGATTCCGACTGGAAATCGCTACCCGCCGCTCGATCTCAGTCCCCAGAAGCGTCGGGAAAGGACCCTGCAAGCGCTGGTGGCGCAGGCTGAGGGGCTGGCGCGACAGCCGTTGCTGATCGTGTTCGAGGACGTGCACTGGATCGATCCGACCTCGCTCGAACTGCTGAACCTGATTGTCGATCGCGCACCCACCCGGCCGGTCATGATGGTGATCACTTTTCGGCCGGAGTTTGTCGCGCCCTGGATTGGGCGCCCGCATGTAACCCTGGTGAGTCTCGATCGTCTGCCGCACCAGCGCCGCGCAGAAATGATCGCGAACCTGACCAGCGACAAGGCGTTGCCCAAGGCCACGGTCGACGAGATCATCGATCGCACCGACGGTATTCCGCTCTTCATCGAGGAGCTGACGAAAGTCTTGGTGGAGCGCGGCGACGCGGGGGCGTCGACGCACGAGATCCCCGCCACGTTGCATGACATGCTGATGGCGCGTCTGGATCGCCTGGAAGGGGCGAGAGAGGTTGCGCAGATCGCCTCGGCAATCGGCAACGAGTTTTCCTGGAGATTGCTGCGCGAGGTCGCTCCAATCGAGGAAGAAACGCTACGAGTGGAGCTGAAGAAGCTTGCCGATAGCGAGCTTCTGTTCGAGGACGGAAGCGCCCCGTCGGCGAGGTACAGATTCAAGCACGCGCTCATTCGGGACGCCGCCTATCAATCCCTGGTCAGAAACAAACGGCAACAATTTCACCGCCAGATCGCCCAGGCGCTGAAAGAGCGATTTTCGGAAGTTGTCGAAGCCCAGCCGGAGGTCCTGGCCCATCACTACACTGCCGCGGATCTCAAAGACGCTGCCATCCCGTATTGGAAATTGGCCGGCGAGAAATCAATGCGTCGCTCCGCAAACCTGGAGGCGATCGCCCACTTCGAGACGGCCCAGGAATTGCTGAAGACCTTGCCGGAGACACCCGAACGCTTCCAGCAAGAACTCGCGCTCCATCTCGCGCAGGGCACTCCGCTGATCGCGACCAGAGGCTTCGCATCCCCGGACGTCGCGAGAGTCTACGGCCGAGCGCGGGAGCTTTGTCAGATGGCCGGCGAGGCGCCGCCCCTTTTCCCGGTACTCTGGGCGTTGTGGAGCTTCTATACGGCGCGCGCCGAGCACAA
Organism: Hyphomicrobiales bacterium; assembly: GCA_019237205.1. GTDB lineage: Bacteria > Pseudomonadota > Alphaproteobacteria > Rhizobiales > Beijerinckiaceae > Roseiarcus. The sequence goes on along the minus strand of JAFAHO010000422.1, from coordinate 20,937 downwards.
AACAGCGCGCGAGCTTGCGGAGCAGTGCCTGCGGATGGCCGACGGCGCAAACAGCTCGGACCTCCGCATGCTTGCCCATCATGCATTGGGGGTAACGATGCTCGCCCTCGGACAGTTTGCCGCAGCGCTCCAACACTTGGAGGACGTGATCGCGATCTACGACCCTACGCGGCATGCCTCAATGGCGTTCGGCTACGGGCAAGATTCAGGCGTCGTTTGCAGGTCCCACGCGGCGTGGGCTCTTTGGTTCCTTGGCTACCCGGACCAGGCCCGAAAGAGGAACGACGAGGCTTTGGCGCTAGCCAGACAATTGTCCCATCCTTATAGCTTGGTCATCGCCTTGGACTTTTCAGCATGGCTCTATCAGCTCCTTCAAGATCAGCAGGTCGCCCAGAAAGACGCAGCAGAAGCTCTCGCACTGTCGACCGAGCAGCAGTTTGTGTTCTGGTTGTTGATGGGAATGATCCTGCACGGCTGGGCGTTGACCGCAGGCAATCAGGTCGACAACGGGATCGCTCAGATGCGTCAGGGCGTCGCCGGCTACCAGGCCACGGGGGCCCAGATCATGCTGCCGTACTATCTGGGCTTGCTCGCCCATGCCCTGGGTTCCGTGGAACAGGGGCCGGAGGCGCTTCGCTTGGTGGACGAGGCGCATGTCGCGGTCCAGAGCAGCGGCGAGTGCTGGTGGGAGGCGGAATTGCATCGTCTCAAGGGGGAACTCTTGCTGGGTCAGCAAGTCCCGCAAGGCGCCGCATCCGACCGCGAAAAGGTTGCCGAGGAATACTTCAACAAGGCTCTTAGCGTCGCATCGAGCCAGGGCGCCAAGTCGCTTGAGTTGCGCGCCGCGATGAGCCTGAGCCGTCTGCGGAGGAGGCAGGGCAAGTCGGCGGAAGCGCGACAGACGCTGGCCGGAGTCTATGGCTGGTTTACCGAGGGATTCGAGGTCGCCGACCTAAGGGACGCGAGGGCGCTCCTCGACGTTTGACCTGGCCGCGGGCTCTCAGCCGGCGGCTGCTTCGGCGTGGCCACGCGATCGGCCACGGCGGCTACACTCGTCTCCCGGTTCACGGAACCCGGCGCCCGGCGAGGACAGCAATGTTTTCCCCTCCTCCTTCTCGCCGCCAAGATTGCCCGCGTGGCTCATTTCGTTCGCGCAGACGCCGGGTCTGCCGGGGCCGATTCTTCACGAAATCTTAACCCGAGCGTGCGCCTGGCGCGAAGCGCCTCTACATATTTGTTTATTGCCAAGCCTACGCAACGTCCGCTTACTGAGCGCTATCGAACAGCTTACGGAGCGAACACATGGGGCGGCATCACTTTCAGCAGCTGAACTCGCTGACGACCGCAGAGGGAGAGGCAGGCGCGGCGGCGATCTCGACTGCGCAATTGCAGCGGATCGTCGCCCTTTGCGCCGCCATCCTGCGCGAAACTGCCCAGAGCACGGACGACCTCTCCGAGCGCCTCGAGTTCCTGCATAAGGGCATCCAGTCGCTCAGCAGCGGCGCCGCCCGGGCGCCCCGGATTGCATGTCGACGCAACCCGAAGTGTCACCCCAACCCTCTGTTCGGCCCGCCCTGCGACTGTCGCTCCGCCGACAAGCCGCGATACGACGCGTATTGAGAACGGAGCCGAAGGTTCCCCGAGGGCAGCCGAGGCCTCGCTCCGGGGGCTGACCCTACACGACAAACAGCGGCTGGGTCGGAGGCGGCCTGTCGGGCGGCTCCGGCCACGGCCCCATCTTCGCCGACCGGATCGCCTCGTAGGATTGCGCGACCGCCAGCACGCCGACGTCGTCAAAGCGCCGGCCGATGATCTGGAGGCCGATCGGCAGGCCCTCATCGTCGAAACCGCAGGGAACCGAAGCGGCCGGCTGCTCGGACATGTTGAAGGCGACGGTAAAGCCGATATGCGGGAACGGGTTCAAAGGATCGCGGCTGGGCGAGGCCCATTCCGCCGGGAAGGCCGTCATCGGCGCGGTCGGCGAGAGCACAAAATCGAACCCATGCGTCGCCGCGATCGCGGCCTTTTGGATCTCCGGGATTTGGCTGAAGCCGCGAAAGACATGGCGTCCCGAGAACCCTTCGGCCGATTCCGCCCATTCCCGGATGAACGGCAGGATCGCCGCGCGCTTCTCGGGCGCAAGCGCGCTGATGTCGTCGAGCAGGCGGGTGCGCCAGAAATGGTCGAGGCCGTCGAGCATCGCCTGGGTCATGAAGGGCGCGAGCGGCTCGACATGCGCGCCGGCCGTCTCGAAGTCCCCGGCCGCCCGCTCGACCGCCGCACGCACCTGCGGCGAAGTCCGGGCGCCGCAGCCCGCCTCGAGCATGAGCCCAATCCTGAGGCTCTTGAGCTTCGCTCGCTTCACGGCCCAGTCCAGCTTTTCGTATTTGAGGCTCGAATAGTCGCGCGCGTCGGGCAGCGAGAGCGTCGCCATCATGAGCGCCGCGTCCGCGGCGTCGCGCGTCATCGGACCGGCGACGCGGCCGATATAGGGCGGGTCGATCGGCACGCGGCCGGCGCTGGGCTTCAATCCGAAAATGCCGCACCAGCCGGCCGGCAGGCGGATCGACCCGCCGATGTCGGTGCCGACATGGAGCGGCCCGTAGAGCGCCGCCGCCGCCGCGCCCCCGCCGGCCGACGAACCGCCCGGATTGCGGTCGAGCTTCCAGGGGTTGCGTGCAAGCGCATGATAGCTCGAGAGGCCGGAGGACAGCATGCCGTAGTCGGGCATGGTGGTCTTGGAGAAGAGAATCGCGCCGGCCTCGCGCAGCCGCGCGGCCGGCGGCGCGTCGTCGGGCTCCGGCGTCATGTCGCTCGCTGCGGCGCCGAGCGGCTTCGGATCGCCTCGGGTGGCGATATTGTCCTTGACGGTCGCCGGCACGCCGTCGAGCGGACCGAGAGGCTCGCCTTTGAGCCAGCGCGCCTCGGAGGCGCGAGCGTCCGCGAGCGCGCGCTCCGGCCGATAAAGAAAGGTCGCCGCGATATGCGGCTCGAACGCCTCGACCCGCGCGATAACCGAAGCCATCGCTTCGACCGGCGAAAGCCTGCGCGACCGGTAGGCGCCGATGAGTTCGTGCGCCGACAGGCGGAAGGGCTGCATCAGCCCTTCCCCTCGCGCTCCGGCGATCCTCTCATTTCCACGACATCGCCGAGAGGTCATTGACGAAGATCGGCGCGTTCTTCCACAGGCCCTGCAGCTTCGCGTCCGCCACCGTCACGTTCGGCAGCTGGAAGAGGAAGGCGTTGACGCTGTCCTCGGCGAGCTTCCTCTCGGCCTCGCCGAGCGCCGCCTTGTAGGCTTCGAGGTTGGGCGCCGTCGACACCTTGGCATAGATGTCGCGAAACGCCTGGCTGTCGTACTGGAAGTAATAATTTGGATTGGCGTAGATGCCGATGTCGAGCGGCTCGACATGGCTGATGATGGTGAGGTCGTAGTTCTTGTCCTTATAGACGCCTGAGAGCCACTGCGCCCACTCGACCTCCTGGATCTTGGCGTTGATGCCAACGTCAGCGAGTTCGGCGGCGATGATCTGGCCGCCCTGACGAGCGTAGGGCGGCGGCGGCAGGATCAGGGTGAGATCTAGCGGCGTCGTCACGCCCGCCTCTTTGAGCAGCGCCTTCGCCTTCGCCGGGTCATGGGGATACATGCCGGTCAGGTCGACATAGCCCGGATCGTTCGGCGTCAGGTGGCTGCCGATCGGGGCGCCGAGCCCGTCCATCGCCCCGTCGATGATCGCCTTGCGGTCGATCGCATAGGCGATCGCCTGCCGCACCTTGAGATTGTCGAGCGGCGGCTTCTTGTTGTTCATCGCGAGGATCGTCTTGCCCTCGGTTCCCCCGACCAACACCTGAAAGCGCGGATCGCTGCGGAACTGGCCGAGCGCCTGAACGTTGGCGAAACGCGGAAAGGCGTCGACGTCGCCTGCGAGCATCGCCGCGACCGCAGCGGACGGATCGGAGATGAAGCGGAAGGTCGCATGCGCGAGCGGTATCTTCGAGGGCTCGCGATAACCGTCCCATTTGTCGAGCGTGATCGAGGCGCCCTTCGTCCAGGATGAGAGCTTATAGGGGCCCGTGCCGACCGGGGCGGTTCCCTCGGTCGCCGCGCTCTTTTCGTCGATGATCACCGACGTCTCCGTGCCGAGGTGATAGAGCGCCTCGAAGCTCGGGTCCTTGAAATTGAGCACGACAGTCATCGGATCGGGCGTGTCGATCGACTGGATCGAGGCGAAGAAGCCCTTGTCCTTATTGGTCGAATCCTTCGCTGCGAAGCGTTCGAACGAAAACTTGACGTCTTTAGAAGAAAACGGCTCGCCGTCCTGGAACTTGATGTTGGGCTTCAGCGTGAAGGTCAGCGTCTTGAGATCGGGCGAGAAAGTCCATTTCTCGGCGAGCAGCGGCGTCACCGAGAAGTCCTCCTCGATCTTGGTGAGGCCCTCGAAGATGTTGTAGTGCGTCACTTCGCCGATCGCCGCGGCCGGCGCGCTTGTCGGATCGAGCCCCGGCGGCTCGAGCACCATGCCGACCGTCACGCTGTCTTTGGCGAAAGCGAAGCCCGCGGACAGGACAAGGGCGAGGCTGGCGGAAATCAGCACAGATGCGCGGCGCATGGAAGGCTCCGGGGCGGAAGGGGCAAGCGCCGGAGCATACCATCGCCGGAGACGAGAGCGTCAAGCGCGCAAAAAATCCCTCCTCCCCTTGCGGGGAGAAGGGATTTTTTCGTCAGTCGGAAAAGCTCAGTGCGCTTCTGTCGCGCCGCCGCTGGCCGGGCGCGCGCGTCGCTCCGCCATGAACCGCTCGAACTCATCGCGGTCTTTGGCCCGGCGGATCGCGTCGACATATTCGGCGAATTCGCGCTGCGCTTCGTCGAGCTTGCGGCGCTCCTCGTCGAGGCGGGCGAGTTCAGCCGTCCGCCACTCGTCGAAGGCCGCATTGCCGGTCGGGGACGCATAGAAGCGGCTCGCGCTCCTCATCGCCCCGCTGCAGCCCCACGAGGAACCCCAGGACGAATTCGATGACATCATGGTGCGCGCGTCCTGCCACTTGTTGCTTGCCAGCGTCTGCAGATCGGGCCCGCCGTTCCGGCTTTGCCAGAACTTGTAGCCGAGAATCGCCAGACCGATCGGCCAGAACACGATGAACCCGAGAATCATGGCGATGATTTCAAACGCGGTCCAACGCGAGCCGCCGCGCCGCCGCCAGCGGGCGTTCGCCCACTCGCTCGGGCCGAACTCCCGCGCGCCATACGAACCGCCCATCGCATTATCCGCCGTGCCCATTACGGACCTCCATAGCGTCGGGGCCGCGACGCCTTCGGCGGCGGTCGCCCGAGCACAAAATCAGATTGGGACGCGCCAAGCGCCGCGCAAGGGAGGCGCGAGCAAAAATCGCATCCGGGTCAGTCAGCGGCGCTGACCTAAGTGAGCGGAAACCAGCACGCCGCGCGCCGCGCCCGCCCTGCCAAGTCCTCGAGATCAGGCGCCTCTTTAAGGCAGCGCGATTGGGCGAAGGCGCATCGCGCCGCATAGGGGCAGCCCGTCGTTTCAAGGCCGTTCCGCCCTTCGGCCGCCGGCGCGACGCGCGTCGGCCGATCGAATCTCGGCGTCGCATCGACAAGCTCGCGCGTGTAAGGGTGGGCGGGCGCTCCGAAAAGCTCTTCCGTCGGGCCGATCTCGACGATGCGTCCCCGATACATGACCGCCGTCGTCTCGCAGATATGCGCGACCACGGCCAGATCATGGCTGATCAGGAGGAACGTCACGCCCGCCTGCTGCTGGAGATCGCTCATGAGGTTCAGCGCCTGAGCCTGCACCGAGACGTCGAGCGCCGACACCGGCTCGTCGGCGACAACGAGCTTCGGCCGGGTGATCAGCGCACGCGCGATGGCGATGCGCTGGCGCTGGCCGCCGGAGAACTCATGCGGGTATTTCGACGCGTCGGAGGCGCGCAAGCCCACGGCCTCGAGCGACGCGGCGACGCGCGCGCTCCGTTCCGCTCTTCCCGCTGCGCCCAGCGCTGCGAGCGGTTCGGCGACGATCCTCTCGACGCGCTGGCGCGGGTCGAGCGAGCCGTACGGGTCCTGAAAAATCATCTGCATGTGGGCGCGCAGCGCGCGCAATTCGTGATGCGGGAGGTCGAACAGCGAACGGCCCTCGAGCCTCACCGCTCCGGAGTCGGGTTTATCGAGCGCGAGCGCAATGCGGGCCAGCGTGGACTTTCCGGACCCCGATTCGCCGACGATACCGGACGAATGTCCGGCGACGATGCTGAAGCTGACGCCAGCGAGCGCAGGACGGCGGCCATGCGGCGTGAAAGGGCTCGTTCGCGGCAGGCGGTAAGTCTTGACGAGATCGACGACTTCGAGGAGCGGCGCCTCGCTCATGCGCCAGTCCTCATGTTGAGACTACCCATCTCCCGCGCGCGGTGGCAGCGCGACAGGCGGTCGGCGCTGAAGCGGACCTCCGGCGGAGGGGTCGTGCGGCAGATGTCGATCGTAAGATCACAACGGCCGGCGAATGGGCAGCCGGCGCCGATTTCGTGGTGGATGGGCGGCGAGCCGGGAATGGTCCTCAGTCGCCGTCCGCGAGACGCTCCCGGCTGCGGACGAGCCTCGAGAAGAGCGCGCGTATAAGGGTTCTTCGGCTCCCTGAGAACGACCTCGACCGGGCCGCTCTCCATGATCAGGCCGGCGTACATGACGATGACCCGGTCGCAGTGGCCGGCGACGACCGCAAGATCGTGGCTCACCAGCATGAGCGCCATGCCCGATTCCGCCCTGAGCCCGTCGATCAGCGCCAGAATGCGAGCCTGCACGGTCACATCGAGCGCCGTTGTCGGCTCGTCGGCGATGACGAGGCGTGGCGAGCAGCCGATCGCCATCGCGATCATCGCGCGCTGGCGCTCGCCGCCTGAAAGCGCGAACGGATAGGCCCGCGCCGCGCGCTCGGGATCAGCGAGACGCACATGGTCGAGCAGCTGGACCGCGCGATCGAATGCGGCCTCTCTCGTCATTCCGCGGTGCAGGACGAGGGGTTCGGCAACCTGCGCGCCCACGCGATGGAGCGGATTGAGGGCGGTCATCGGCTCCTGAAAGATCATCGCGATCCGGTCGCCCCGCAAGGCGAGCATCGCCTCTTCACGGAGCCCCGTAAGCTCTCGTCCCTCGAAGCGGATGGAGCCGGAGACGCGCGCGTTTTCCGGGGTCAGGCCCATCAAGGCGAGCGCCGTCATCGTCTTGCCCGAGCCGGATTCGCCCACGACGCCGAGGCTTTCGCCCTCGTCAAGCGCAAACGTTCCGCCGCTGACGATCCGCTGAGCGCCGGCTGTGCCCATGAGATCGACGGCCAGATTAGAGACCTCGAGCAGCATTCAGCTTCGCGCCTTCAGCTTCGGGTCGAGCGCATCGCGCAGCCCGTCGCCGAGCAGATTGAGGCCGAGCACGCTGAGCGCGATCGCCGCGCCGGGATAAATCGCGAGCGAGGGCGCGTTGTAGAGAACGTTCTGCGCCTCGGCGAGCATCCGGCCCCAGGAGGCCTGCGGCGGCTGCGCTCCAAGGCCGAGATAGGAGAGCGCCGCCTCGGCAAGGATCGCGCCGGCGAACTGGATGGTCGCCTGCACGATCAGCGCCGGCGCAATGTTCGGCAGCACATGGTCGAAGGCGATTGACAGCGGCCCGCGTCCTGCAGCGCGCGCGGCGAGCGCGTATTCGCGAGCGAGCACTCCATTGGCGGTCGCGCGCGTGACTTTGGCGATGATCGGCACGTAGAGGACGCCGATCGCGATGATCGCGTTGATGACGCCAGGGCCATAGGTCGAAGTCAACATGATCGCCGACAACAGCGCGGGGAAGGCGAAGACGAAGTCGCTGAGCCTCATGACGGCGTCCTCGATCCAGCCCCCGGAGAACGAGGCGATAAGGCCGAGCACAATTCCGAACACGAGCCCGATGCCGACCGCGACCAGGCCGACGAGGATCGAAATGCGCGAGCCCGTCAGGAGCTGCGACGCGACGTCGCGCCCGAGGTCGTCCGTCCCGAACAAATGGGCCAGCGACGGCGAAGCGAGTTTGTGGGGAATGTCGATCGCGGCGGGCGGATAAGGCGTCCAGACGAAAGAGACCGCAGCCGCAAGCAGAAGCATCAACGCCAGAATGGCGCCCGCCCACAGGCTGAAACTGACGCGCGGGCGCCACAAGCCTCCAGCGCTCATGCCGCCAGACCTCGCAGCCGCGGGTCGATCGCTGCACAGGCGAGGTCGACGACGAAGTTCAGCGCGATCACGATGATCGCCGTCAGCATGACGCCGTTCTCGACGACCAGGGTGTCGCGATTGGAAATCGATTGCAGCATCAGACGGCCCAGTCCGGGCAGAACGAATACATTCTCGACGACGATCGCGCCCGCGATCAGATTGGCGAACTGCAGGCCCATGATGGTCAGAATGGGGACGAGCGCGTTCGGCAACGCGTGTCGCCAAAGCGCCGAGCGCCGGGAAACGCCCTTGGCGCGCGCGGTGCGCATGAAATCCTCGTTCAAGGCTTCAAGCACCGCCGACCGCGTCACGCGCGTGAGGACGGCCGCCTGAACGACGCCGAGCGCCACTGCCGGAAGAATCAGCGCGCCGAGCGCCCGCATCGGCTCACCCCATCCGGGGAACCCGCCGGCAGGCGCGAGCCTGAGGCTGACGGCGAAGACGATGACCAAAAGAATCGCCAGCCAGAAATTCGGCACCGCGAGCCCGATCTGGCTCGCGCCCATCACGATCGCGTCGCCTGTCCGGCCCCGCCGATCAGCGGCGTAAACGCCCGCCGCCAGGGCGATGCCGGCCGCGAGGGCCATCGCCATAATCGCGAGAGGCGCGCTGACCGCAAGGCTCGACGCGATGAGCGGTCCGATCGGCGAGCCGTACGCATAGGAGAGACCGAAATCGCCGCGAAGCGCGCCGCCGATCCAATGCGCATAGCGGACGGGCGCCGGCTGATCGAGGCCGAGCTTGTGCGCCAACGCCGCCACCGCCTCCGGCGTCGCCGTCGATCCGAGCATCGTCTGCGCCGCGTTGCCGGGCAGAATGCTCATGACGGCGAACACGATCAGCGACGCCGCGACGAGCGTCGCGGCGAGAACCGCCAATCGCTGGAGGGCATAAAGAACCATTGCCGCAAGCTAGAGCGCCGGACGGAGGCGCGACAAGGGCCTAGGAGCTTTTCGCCGCAAGCGCCGAGGCGAGGCGCAACGAGATCTCCGACGAAAGCGTGCGCGCAAGACGGATCTCGGCGTCGCGCGCCGCCCGCAGGTCGGCATATTGCTGGGTGCTGCGGTCATACGCCGCCGCGGCGGTCGCGTTGCCCTTCAGGACCTCCGCGCCCCCGTCGACCTTGGTCAGCGTATAGGTCGCCTCCCCGGTCACTGTCGCGGAAGAGGCGACGTTGATTTCGGAGTTGACCGTTGGAGTCTGGGTGCCAGTCGAGACGGTGACAGTCAAACGATATTTCGGCGGCGAGGCCGTCTGTCCCGTGCCGTTGAGGTCCGAGATCAGGTCTTCCGCAAGATAGTGGCCGATGCGGTTGGCGATCGGCGCAACGTCGATTGCGTGCAAATCATCGACGAGACCCGGATGCGCGGCTTCGCTGTAAAGCGGTTGAAAGCAACCCGAGAGACCGCCGGCGAGCACGAGCGCCGCAGCGCCGGCCAAGACTTTAGACCACGACATTGACGATCCTGTTGGGCACGATGATCACCTTGCGCGGAGGCCTATTATCCATCGCCCGCATGACGCCGTCGAGAGCGAGCGCGGCGCGCTCGATCTCTGCGGCGCCGGCGTCCCGGCTTATGGACAGCTCGCCGCGCTTCTTGCCGTTGACCTGCGCGACATAGGTCACCTCGGATGAGACGATGAGGCTCCGGTCCGCGACCGGCCAGGGGCTCTGCGCCACGAACGAGGCATGGCCGAGCGCCTCCCAGCATTCCTCTGCGAGATGGGGCATCATCGGCGCAAAGCAATGGACGAGGATGTCGCCGGCTTCGGCGAAGGCATAGCGCAGATCGTCGGCGACCGGAGGGGCGTCGATCGCTCCGATTTCGGCGCTGAGCGCATTGGCGAATTCGTAGATCGTGGCGATGCAAACGTTGAATCGCAGCCGCTCGATCTCGTCCTCGATCTTGGCGAGCGCGGCATGGGCGATTTGCCGGATGCGCCTGGCCTCGTCGCCGAACGCCGCGGGCGCCGCTGGGCGGGCTGGACCGACGACGCGCTCGATCTCGCAGATGAGACGCCAAAGCCGCTGCGTCTGCTTATAGGCCCCCTGAACGCCGGCCTCGGTCCAGATCACGTCGCGCTCGGGCGGCGAATCGGAGAGCATGAACCACCGGGCCGTGTCGGCGCCGTAGGTCGCGATGATATCATCCGGATCGACAGTGTTGCGTTTCGACTTCGACATCTTCTCGATCGGCCCGATCTCCACCTCTTCGCCGCTCCCGATCAGGAAGGCCTTGCGCCCCTCGGCGTCGCCCTCCACCCGGACCTCTTCAGGCGCCGCCCATTGCCCGCGCGCATCGCGGTAGGTCTCGTGCACCACCATGCCCTGCGTGAAAAGCCCGGCGAAAGGCTCGTCGAGGTCGAGATAGCCGCGTTGGCGCATCGCCCGGGTGAAGAAGCGGGAATAGAGCAAGTGCAGGATCGCATGCTCGACTCCGCCGATGTACTGGTCGACCGGCAGCCAATAGTCGGCGATCCGCCGGTCGGCGGGCGCCGCCTCGTCCCGGGGGTCGGTGAAGCGTACGAAATACCAGGACGAGTCGACGAAGACGTCCATCGTGTCGGTCTCGCGCTCAGCCGGTCCGCCGCATCGCGGGCAGGCGACATGCTTCCACGTCGGATGACGGTCGAGGGGATTGCCCGGCTGATCGAAGGTCACGTCCTCGGGCAGCGTGACCGGCAGCTCGCTCGCCGGGACCGGTACGACGCCGCAGGCCTCGCAATGGATGACCGGGATCGGGCAGCCCCAATAGCGCTGCCGCGAAATGCCCCAATCGCGCAGTTTGTAATTGACTTGCCGCCTCGCCTGCTGGCGGCCGCCGATCGACACCGCCTCGAGCCGGCGGGCAACCTCCTCCTTCGCCTCTTCGATGGTCATTCCGTCGAGGAAGCGAGAATTGATCATCACGCCCTCGCCGTCGTAGGCGACCCTGTCCACTATGAAAGTCGCGGAGTCGACGCCGGGCGGGCAGACGACCGGCGTTACGCCGAGCCCGTAGGCGTTGACGAAGTCGAGATCACGCTGATCGTGCGCGGGGCAGCCGAAGATCGCGCCCGTGCCGTAGTCCATCAAAATGAAATTGGCGACATAGACTGGCAGGCGCCATTCAGGATCGAACGGATGCAAGGCGCGCAAGCCGGTGTCGTAGCCCTTTTTCTCCGCGGTCTCGATCGCCGCGACCGACGTCCCGACTCTGCGGCAGTCATCGATGAATGCGGCGAGCGCCGGGTCGTGCCGCGCAGCGGCGGCGGCGAGCGGATGGTCAGGCGCAATCGCCATAAACTTCGCGCCGAACAGCGTGTCTGGCCGGGTCGTGTAGATTTCGAGCTCGTTCACGTCCGGCTCGCCCGCGAGCTGTCCGACCGTCTTCGGATCGATGACGAAGCGGATCATCAGGCCCTCGGAGCGCCCGATCCAGTTTCGCTGCATCAGCCGGACTTTTTCCGGCCAGCGGTCGAGGCGGTCGAGGCTCGCCAGAAGATCGTCGGAGAAATCCGTGATCTTGAGGAACCATTGCGTCAACTCGCGCTGCTCGACGACGGCGCCGGATCTCCAGCCGCGGCCGTCGATCACCTGCTCATTGGCGAGCACGGTGTGATCGATCGGATCCCAGTTCACCTTCGACTTCTTGCGGGTCACGAGTCCGGCGGCGAGGAAGTCGAGAAACAGCTTCTGCTGATGCTTGTAGTAGCGCGGGTCGCAGGTCGCGATTTCGCGCGACCAGTCGAGCGACAGGCCCATCGACTGAAGTTGCGCGCGCATCGTGTCGATGTTGGCGTAAGTCCAGATCGCGGGATGCGTGTCGTTCTGCATGGCCGCGTTTTCCGCCGGCATGCCGAACGCGTCCCAGCCCATCGGATGGAGGACGTTGAAGCCCCGCGCGCGGCGATAGCGGGCGACCACGTCTCCCATCGCGTAATTGCGGACATGGCCCATGTGGATGCGCCCCGAGGGGTAGGGGAACATCTCGAGGACATAATACTTGGCTCTCGGATCGTCGTTGCGAGTCCGGAAGACCTGCGCGTCCGCCCAGGCCTTGCGCCACTTGGCTTCAGACTCGCGCACGTTGTAGCGTTCGGGACGCATGGGCTGACATTCTCGTCGGATGTTCGGGATCGCGATTTTCGCCGCGACAAAACACGATTTGACTAGAGGGTCAAATGACGGAACAGGGCAGCGGCGCTGGCAGGTTCCACAGCATTCTCGCGCTCGTGCATTGACCCCGGCGCTTACATAAGACAGTTTTGCGACAAGTAACCGCTACGGGAACCTCCGGTGTTGCTATGAGCCTTCGCGAACCTGTTCTTAAAGCCACGCCGATTCTGAGCCTTCGGCCGACCCAGATCACACTCGGCATGAACGAAGTTCATCAAAAGCGCGACGCCTGGAGACAGAAGACCGCGCAGGATCTGACCAAGTTTCTCGGATCGCACATGGTGCCGACGATCGTCGGTCTCGGGGGCGCTCACTACCTTATCGACCACCACCATCTCGCGCGCGCGCTCTATGAGGAGGGCGTCGAGAGCGTGTTTGTGACTGTGATGGCCGACCTCAGCCGGCTGAACGTCGACCATTTTTGGAACATGATGGATTTCCACGGCTGGACGCATCCGTACGACGGCAAGGGACGGCGGCGCCCTTTTTCCGATCTCCCGCGGACGGTCAAGACGATGGAGGACGATCCCTATCGCTCGGTCGCCGGCGCATTGCGCAACATCGGCGGTTTCGCAAAGGATTCGACGCCGTTCTCGGAATTCCTCTGGGCCGATTTTCTCCGCCCGCGCATCAAGGTGAAGGCGATCAAAGCCGATTTCAGCGCCGCGGTGGCGAAGGCGCTCACGCTGTCGAAAACCCCGGACGCCGATTACCTCCCGGGATGGAGCGGCCCGCATAGCTACGCGCAGGAACACCCCGCCAACGCGAGACGCAAGAAAGCCAAGACCAAATAGGCGGCGGCGAGACTGATCCGGGGTCATGCGGCTTCAGGCGTCGCCGCCACGCTGGCTCGGGAGCGGAAAACTCGGTAAGAGCCCAGCGTTCCTCCCGCCTTAGAATCAGCGATGTCTTTAGAATCAGCGATGTCTTTGGAAAGCCGCTCCAGCCGGATCAACGGATTGGCGATCTTCGCCGCCGCCGCTTTCGCTCTTGGCGTTGCGGCGATCATGGCGCTTGATCGGATCGGCGCGCCGGCGGGACTTGTGAGGGCGATCGGACCCGTTCTCGCGCTCATTGGCGTCACGGTCTTCGGGCTCGGAGCGCGCAACGCCGATCTTGGGTCGTTCATCGCGGCGAGTCGTCGGATCTCGCCGTTCTACGGCGGCCTCAGCGGGGTGGCCGTGGCCGCGGGAGTCGCACTCTGTCTCTATCCGGATTTCGCTTCGCTCTCCAATCCGCCGTTGCTCGGCGTCCTCATCGGCATGGCGCTCGGAGCGACGGTTTTCGGACCCTTGCTGCGTCGCTTCGGCGCAACGTCGCTTGCCGACGTGATCGCGACCCGCTTTTCGGGCTCGCCGCTACGCCTCATCTCCGGAACCGTGATTTGGGCGACTGCTGCGCTGACCGCGCTGGCCGGCTTTGAGATCGCCGTTCTCGCGACGCAGGCGCTGATCACGACAAGTCGCGCGTGGGCCGAGGCCATTGTCGCATCGGTTCTCATTCTCAGCGTTGCTCCTGGCGGATTGACCGGCGTGATTTCAACCGCGGCCGCGAGCGCCGGAGCGATCGCAATGATCACGCTCCTCGGATTCGCGTCGGGATGGCGCGTCGGCCTGTCGCCTCCGGACTGGCACGCTGCGCTTGAGCCGGCGTCCTTCGCTCCGGCAGCGCCGAAGCTGGTCGCGACGACAGTTGCGCTGGCCGGTTTCTTCGCGTTCGAGCCCGCGGCGGTCGCCAGCAGGGACGCGAGTGCAGCGGTCAGGGCTGGCTTCGTCGCGATCGTCCTGGGATTGTCGGTGGCGGGGCTGACGGGCGCTGCGCTCTGGGCCTTTCCGGTTGACTTTGCGGCGGGCGACTTGAACCCGGTCGCCGCCTCGCTGACCGGCGCGGCGACGCTCGCCGCGGCCATGGCTTTGGCGCGTCTGGGCGTTCACGGCTCTTCGCGGGCGTTCGGCGTCGCGCTGGCGGATCCGCCGAAGCCCTTTCCGACGCTGGCCAGCGTGCGTCTGGCGCGAATGCGCGCAGCCCAGCTCCTGGTCGTCGTCGGCTGCGCCGCGTGCGACAGCGGGGGCCTTATCGAGGCGCGAACTTCGCTGATCGTCGCCATGGCCTTGTCGCTGGCCGTGACGACGCCCCTCGTCGCTCTGGCGCTCATCCCGCGCGTCGGACCGTTGTCGGCAAGCTTCGGCATGCTCTGCGCTCTCGCCGCCGTCGCCGCCCTTGTCCGGACGGCGCCGACGACGCAGGCGCCCGAAGCCGCTGTCCTGTTCGAGGCGGCGCTGATGGCTGCGGCTGTCGCTTATGTAGCCGGCGCTTTGGCGTCCCTCTTTGCGCCGCGGCGCAGGCGCGCGCCGACGCCCGGCGCATTCGACCTCTTCGCCGATGTCTCCGTCTAGCTCAGAAGCAGACGGCTCGCCTCGTCATGAACGCGCCGGTCTCCGGCGGCCAAAATGCGCCCGCCTTTGGCCGCGTCATCCCCGTCCCAGGTCGTGATGATGCCTCCGGCGCCCTCGACGATCGGCGTCAGCGCGATAATGTCGTGCGGTTTGAGATTGGTCTCGATTACGACATCGACGAACCCCGCAGCAAGCGCACAATAGGCGTAGCAATCGCCGCCGTAGCGAGGGAGACGGACCCTGCTCTCGACACGCCGGTACGCGTCGCGATCGGCGTCGTCGCGAATGAGCAGCGGGCTCGTCGTCGCCAGCGTCGCCTCGCTCAAAGAGGCGCAGGCGCGCGTGTGAAGTGTCCGCGTCGTCCATTCGGAAGGAGGCGCATCGCCCCGCGCCGTCGCAAGCGTGCGCAGCCTCGCCCGTTTGCCGTCGCCATAGAAGCGCTCGCGGGTGAACGGTTGCGCCATCATGCCATAGACAGGGCGACCGCGATGCATGAGCCCGATCAGCGTGCCCCAGGTCGGCATGCCGGAAATGAAGCTCTTCGTCCCGTCGATCGGATCAAGCACCCAGACGAATTCTGCATCGGGCCGATCGAGGCCATACTCCTCCCCGATGACGCCGTGAGCAGGAAAAGTCTGCCCGATGAGCCGCCGCATCGCCGCCTCGGCGGCGCGGTCGGCCTCCGTCACGGGATCAAAGAGGCCTCCGCGGGACTTGTCTTCCGCCCCGATCGCGCTGCGAAAGAAGGGCAGAATCACCTCGCCGGAAACCTGGGCGAGCCGCTCGACGAATGCCGCAAAGTCGACCGCAGTCATCAAAACCCTCTCAAAAAATGCTGCGCGAGTTATGCCGCGCCGGCATGACTGCTATTCCTCGACAGTTGCAGCTTGCACGATCGCTCGCCGAGGACGGCTGACGTAGTCGCCTGATTCAATTGGAATTATTCCCAAGTGGAAAACAACGCCCGTCTCGGGCGGGTCGCACCCCTTCGCGCCATTTCGGCCCGCCCGGACCTAGCCAACCAAGAAACCTCTTGCAAGCCGGGGACTCAACACCGATATTGTTGCGGTGCGGCATGACCTGCCGCATATGCCCTCCTTGGGCGTTTCCTCCCTAGACTGAAGGCCGCCGTGGCGACATGGCGGCCTCCTTTTTTGCGGACCTCCTTTTGGTCGCCGGCTGCGTCGCGGCATCGCAAACTCGCCTCCTTGCGCGGCGGTTCGGCGGCCGGAGTCGAACGGGCCACGGAGCCGGCCCCGTCACTCGGCCGCCAGACGGTTTTGATCGCCGCCGAGCTCGCGCACCAGACTCCTCACCGCGTTGAACAGATTGCCTCGCAGCGTTGACCATGCCTCGGTCTTCACGAGCCTGCGCTCGTCGAGATAGAGCGAGCGCGCGATCTCGATTTGAACGGCGTCGACGCCTCTTGAAGGAGCGCCGAAATTCTCGGTGATGAAACCGCCGGCGAACGGCTTGTTGCGGCGAACCCGATACCCTGCGGCGCGCAGGCTCGTCTCCAGGATCCCGACGAGGCCGGGGGCGGCGCTTGCCCCGTAACGGTCGCCGAGCACGACGTCCAACCCGGCGACGTCTGCGGCGTTGCTCGGCATGGAGTGGCAATCAATGAGCACCGCCCGGCCAAACCGCTGAAGAGCCCGCTCGACCAGCGTTCTCAACTGCTCGTGATAGGGGCGATAGAGCCACTCGACGCGGCCGAGACCCTCGGCGACCGATATCGGCTGCTTGTAGATCGGCTGGGAGTCGCCGACGACCCGCGGGATTGTGCCGAGGCCGACCGCGACCCGCAAGGACCGAGTGTTGGCGAAGTCCGGAAGCCGTCCCTCGAAAACCTGCGGGTCGAGTTCGTAGGGCTCGCGATTGACGTCGAGATAGGCCCTGGGGAACAGAGCGCGCAGAAGCGGCGCCCCGAGCGCGACGCATGGCAGGAACAGTTCGTCGACGTAGGCGTCCTCCGATCGTCTAAGCGTCAACGGATCGAGGCGCGACGCCGCCAGGAAACGCTCCGGGTAGATCGACCCGGAGTGTGGCGAACTGAAAATGAGGGGCGCAGCCAGACGAGGGGGCTCTATCGTTTCGATCGCACGTTCGAAGTCCGTCGTCGCCAGCCGCTCGAACCGGTCCATGATCGCTCCAGGCTCACTCCCGCGCTTGCTCTCGCCCGGTCTTTGGGGTCTATCATAACTCCGAGGCGCTGAGACACGCGACAGCACGCAGACCGGTTCAAGGAATGTTTACCGGGGCGCCGCAAGGTTGCAAGCCTCAATCGGGGGCACGGGATGCGCACGCCTGTCGAGATTTCAGCCAAAATCCTGCTTGCCGAGGACGACAACGACATGCGTCGATTCCTCGTCAAGGCGCTGCAGAACGCCGGCTATTCCGTGGCGTCGTTCGACAATGGGGCCGCGGCCTATGATCGTCTGCGGGAGGAGCCGTTCGAACTTCTCCTGACCGATATTGTCATGCCGGAAATGGACGGCATCGAGCTTGCCCGGCGGGCGACGGAACTCGATCCTGAAATCAAGGTCATGTTCATCACGGGCTTCGCGGCGGTGGCGCTCAATCCGGACAATAACGCGCCGAAGGACGCCCGGATCCTGTCGAAACCGTTTCATCTGAGGGATCTGGTGAACGAAGTCGAAAGGCTGTTGAAGGCGGCTTGACCTCGGCGCATGCGCGCGACCGGCTGGTTTGTCCTTGCCTGCGGCGTGATGTTCGCCGCGTCCGCGCTCGCGGATTCCTCCCGCTTCGAGTCCATTCTGGCTGCCCATGTGCTGCGCGTCGGCACAACCGGCGACTACCGTCCGTTCACCGCGCTAGACAAGGCGAGCGGCGAATATTCGGGCCTCGACATCGATCTGGCCCGGTCGCTCGGACAGGCGCTCGGCGCGAAGGTCGAATTCGTTCCGACAACCTGGGGAACGCTCGCCCACGACCTCGAAAACGGCGCCTTCGACATCGCGATGGGCGGCGTCTCGGTGACCCTAGACCGGCAAAAGATCGGCCTCTTCTCCGCGCCTTACATGCGCGAGGGCAAGACGCCGATCGCCCGTTGCTCCGATCAGGCCAGGTACCAGACGCTCGCCGACATCGATCGGCCGGGGGTCCGCGTCATCGCCAACCCGGGCGGCACGAACGAGCGCTTCGACCGCGCACATCTCCACGCCGCGCAGATTATCCTTTACCCAGACAATCTGACGATTTTCGACCGGCTGGCGAAGGGCGATGCCGACGTGATGATCACCGACGCGTCGGAGACCCGCTTCCAGCAAAAGCTGCACCCGGACGTCCTTTGCGCGATCCATCCCGACAAACCATTCGACTTCGCTGAAAAGGCCTATTGGATGATTCCCGATCCCGCCTTGAAGGCCTTCGTCGACCAGTGGCTGCATCTGGCGACGGAGGACGGGGAGTACGAGGCGCTTTATGCGAAATGGTTCCGTTGATCGACGACGGGCGGCTCGATGAGCCGCCCGTGCCGCAACGCATGGGGTTTGTAAGCTCAGCGGACGAAGTGGCCGCCTCCGCCCATGTGGCCGCCGCCAAACCCGCCCATGTGGGCCCCGCCGAACCCACCCATGTGGGCCCCGCCGAACTCGCCCATGTGGCCGAAGCTTCCGCCGGCGATACGCGGTCCGCCGCCGTTAAAGCCAAACCCGTGATTAAAGCCAGACCCGTGATTAAAGCCAAACCCGTGGTTCTGGTAGAACCCATGGCGATAGCGGCCGTAGTAGCCCGGGCCGTAGCCATAGCCAAAGCTCCCGTAGTAGGGCCCGTAATATCCGCCCCAATCATAGGTCGGGCACGAACCGTATCCCCACGGCCCATAATAATACGGGTCGCAGCCATACGGATAAGCCGCGGCGCCGAGGGCGCCGCCGACCACCGCCCCGGCCACAGCCGCGGCTGGATTATACCCATAGCCATAGCGATGGCCGCGCCAGTAAGCGTAGCGATGCCCGTGCCGGTAAGCGTAGTGATGCACATAGTGGCGGGCATAGCCGTGCGCGGCATAGTAGTGGACAGCGTGCGCCGGGTGACGCACGACCGTGGTCGCGCTTGCGGATGAGACCGGCGCTGACGACGCAAGAACGGCCGCGCCAAGTGCGATTGCCGAAATCCGAAGAGAATCGAGAGTCATGGCGACCTCCGTTGGAGTATGCGGCGCTTGGGCGCCGCAAGCCGCCCCCTTTATTGCGATTCAAGATAGGCAAGGCCTGCGATTTCGCAAGCGCCGCTTCGCTCACGAATTCGTGCATTGCGGATTGTTCCCGTCTTACTTGAATGCGCTGTCGCGCCACGATACGAAAACAATCTCGTAATTTGTAATTCCGAAACGAATACTTAGATATTCCCCTCATTCCTTCCATTCCGAATTTGGACGACCTGACATCGCTCCTTTCGACTGGAAAACCTCGGTGAGCAGTCGAGCTCCGGCCGATTCGCCGACCCGCGCTTTGACGTCCTTTGGCGCGGCCCACTTTGACGATGGCGCGCTCTTGACCGCGCCGTTCGACGATCCTATTTGAGCGCCGCCGCTAGCACTCGCCAAGGTCGAGTGCTAGCGGCTGGTTAGGCCCCCCCCCGGGGCGATCTCGTAAGAGGAAAGCTCACTCATGAAATTCCGTCCCCTGCATGACCGCGTCGTCGTCCGTCGCCTTGAAGGCGAGGAGAAGACGAAGGGCGGCATCATCATTCCGGACACCGCCAAAGAGAAGCCGCAGGAAGGCGAGATCATCGCCGCAGGGCCCGGCGGTCGCGACGAAAGCGGCAAGCTCACTCCGCTCGACGTCAAGACCGGCGACAAGATCCTGTTCGGCAAGTGGAGCGGCACCGAAGTCAAGATCGACGACCAGGAACTCCTGATCATGAAGGAGTCCGACATCATGGGCGTGATCGGCTGAGACTCGCCCTTACTCCGAAACAACACCCAAAAGGAACGAAGCCAATGGCTGCCAAAGACGTACGGTTTTCCTCCGACGCGCGCGAGAAGATGCTCCGCGGCGTCGACATCCTCAACAACGCGGTGAAAGTGACGCTGGGCCCGAAAGGCCGCAACGTCATTCTCGACAAGTCGTTCGGCGCTCCCCGGATCACCAAGGACGGCGTCACCGTCGCCAAGGAGATCGAGCTCGAGGACAAGTTCGAGAACATGGGCGCGCAGATGGTCCGCGAAGTGGCCTCGAAAACCAGTGACAATGCCGGCGACGGCACCACGACGGCCACTATCCTGGCGCACGCCATTGTCAGGGAAGGCGCCAAGTCGGTCGCCGCCGGCATGAACCCGATGGACTTGAAGCGCGGCATCAACATTGCGGTCAGCGCCGTGGTGAAGGACATCGAGAAGCGCGCCAAGAAGGTCGGCTCCTCGGCCGAGATCACCCAGGTCGGCACCATCTCGTCGAACGGCGACACCAAGGTCGGCAAGATGATCGCGGAAGCGATGCAGAAGGTCGGCAACGAGGGCGTCATCACGGTCGAGGAGGCCAAGACCGCCGAGACCGAGCTCGACGTCGTCGAGGGCATGCAGTTCGACCGCGGCTATCTCTCGCCCTATTTCATCACCAACGCCGAGAAGATGATCGCCGAGCTCGAGGATCCGTACATTCTCATCCACGAGAAGAAGCTCTCCTCGCTGCAGCCGATGCTGCCGATCCTCGAGGCTGTCGTTCAGGCCGGCAAGCCTCTGCTCATAATCGCTGAGGACATCGAGGGCGAGGCGCTGGCGACACTGGTCGTCAACAAGCTGCGCGGGGGCTTGAAGGTGGCGGCGGTCAAGGCGCCCGGCTTCGGCGATCGCCGCAAGGCGATGCTCGAGGACATCGCTGTCCACACCGCCGGCACAATGATCGCCGAAGACCTCGGCATCAAGCTCGAAAACGTCACGCTCCAGATGGTTGGCAAGGCCAAGCGGGTGAGGATCGAGAAGGAGGACACCACCATCATCGACGGGGCCGGCTCGAAGAAGGAGATCGAGGCACGGATCGGCCAGATCAAGGCGCAGATCGAGGAGACGACGTCGGACTACGACAAGGAGAAGCTGCAGGAGCGCCTGGCCAAGCTCGCCGGCGGCGTGGCGGTGATCCGCGTCGGCGGTTCGACCGAGGTCGAGGT